>NZ_JBVVQO010000043.1:0-53949 GCF_055811215.1 Mesorhizobium sp. WSM4819 | reverse complement strand
CGGCGCCGGGCTGGAGCTCGATGCCATCGCCGCCGTGGTCATCGGCGGCACCAGCCTGATGGGCGGGCGCGGCAGCCTGATCGGCACATTCTGCGGCGTGCTGATCTTCGGGCTGCTCTCGAACATCCTGCAATTGCACAACATCAATTCGAACCTTCAGCTCGTGCTGAAGGGGATGATCATCATCGGCACCGTGCTCGTCCAGGAGCGCAATGCCGTTGATCTTCTCTACTATCTGCGCCTGCCTGGCGGAAAAGCGGCGCACAAGGAAACGACCGCAGCAAAGCGGCCGTCAAAAGAGACCCCGTCTCTAAATCTTGGAGGAAACAAGAAATGAAACGACGTGAATTGTTGAAGCTTGCAGCTGTCACCGCGGCACTGCTGACCACGACCGCGCTTTTGGCCAGCGGCAACGCCTACGCACAGGACAAGAAGTGGAAGATCGGCTTCTCGCAGGTGACGACCATCGAGCCGTGGCGCGCCCAGTTCAACAAGGACATCCTGGCTGAGGCCGCCAAGCATCCGGAAGTCGAGCTGATCGTCACCGACGGCGAGGACAAGACGGAAAAGCAGGTCGCCGATGTCGAAAACCTGATCCGCCAGGAAGTCGATGCGCTGCTGGTGTCACCGAAGGAATCCGCCGGGTTGACCGGTGTCGTGCAGCAGGCGATCGACGCCAAGATCCCGGTCTTCGTCCTCGACCGCAATGTCGAAACCAAAGACTACACGCAGTTCGTCGGCGGCGACAACAAGCTGATCGGCCGGGCTGCCGGTGAATACGCGGTCGAATTGCTCGGCGGCAAGGGCAAGGCATCAGGCAATGTCGTCGAGATCTGGGGCGGCATGGGCACCCAGCCGGCACATGACCGCCATGACGGCTTCCATGAATTCACCGACAAGGAGCCGGGCATAAAATATTTGCTCGACCAACAGTCGGGCGACTGGAAGCAGGACCAGGCCTACAACATCATGGCCACGGCACTGCGCAACAACGAGAAGATCGACCTCGTCTATGGTCACAACGATCCGATGGCCTACGGCGCCTATCTTGCCGCCAAGGATGTCGGCCGCGAGAAGGACATCAAGTTCATCGGCATCGACGGCCTGCCCAATGAAGGCGTGCAGCTTGTTGCCAATGGCGAGCTGACGGCGACGTTCACCTATGTGACGCCGGGCGCCGAAGGGCTGCGGCAGGCGATCAAGTTCCTGAACGGCGAGAAGGTCGAAAGGACCATAACGCTGCCGACGCAGAAGATCACCAAGGAAAATGCCGCCCAAATCCTGAAGGAGCACGGGCTCTGAGGCGTGTCGCCGGTGAGGGCGCTTGAGGGACGCGGCATGGCGCTGCCCCTCATCCGCCTGCCGGCACCTTCTCCCCTATAGTGACGGCGAGAAGGTGACTGACCGAAACGCTGCACCCTTTTTTCAACGCTGGCGATTGGCGAAACCATCGGTGGCGGCTTCTTTCTCCCCGTCACTATACGGGGAGAAATGCCCGGCAGGGCAATGAGGGGCAGCGCAGACCGAACAAGCTGGCTCGGCCAGGTATCCGAAAACGCGGACTCTTACGGCCTAGGCTGACCAAGGCCGCGCTCACGCCAGCTTGGCCAACAGCCTCATGAAAATCGCCGCCTCCTTGGATGAAAGCGGCGCCAGCGTTTCCTCGGTGATCTCGCGGGCGATCGGGATCAGCCGCTCGACGGCCTTGCGGCCTTCCGCGGTCAAATTGACCAGCAGGCGCCTTTTGTCGACCTCATGCTTGGAAAGCTCGACCAGGCCGCGCGCCTTGAGCCGGTCGATGACACCTTTTACCGTCGCCGCGTCCATGGCGATCAGGCTGCCAAGCTGGTTCTGCGAGGTCTCGCCGACATCGTGCAACTTGGCCAGCGCGGCGAATTGCGGCGGCGTCAGGTCGGCAATGTGCGCGGCGAAGATCGAGACATGGCGCTGGTGCGCCTTGCGCAGGATGAAGCCGACCTGCTCCTGCAGGCGGTAATCGTTCTCGTCGGGCTCCTCGGCCTCGACCAGCTTGAGCTTGATGTCTTCGGCGCTCACCGCAGTCCGTCCCATGCCTTGATGTCCTTTGCCGCGAGACCGCCCATGCGGTCGTGCACGCGCGGGCCGCAGGTCATGGCGAGGCAGAACAGGATCTCGTCGGCACGAGGCCCGTCGCTGATGCCGACCTCCATGGCATCGAAATGACTGCGCACATAGGCGGCGTTGATATGGCCGAGCGGCACGTCGAGCCGCGCGCCGAAGGCGCCGACCTTCTTTGCCGACGGCACGATCGCCTTGGCGTCGCCGAGCCGCTCGCGCATGGCATAGCCGCCAGGCACATGCCACAGCGCGCCATGCTCCAGTTCGCCGGCGATACCGACGATGGCGCCCTTGCCGTAGCCATCGATCTGTTTCACGTCGCCGCCCAATGCGGCGATCAGTTTGTCCGAGAGCAGCAGCCCGAGCGGCTTCAGATCGTCCATGGCGCTCTGCAGGTCTTCCACGTAGCGGCCGGCGAATGGGTTGTTCACCACCGCCATGGCGGCGGCGCGGCGGCGCGGCACCTTCGCCACCGGCCCGCCCTCATGAAATATCTCCTCGGTCAGCACCGCAATCTTGCGGATCGCAAACTCAGGCATGGGCAATTTCCTTCCTTGATTTCTCGTTGGGCGCAACGAGCGCCATGGGGCCGGCGATCCGTGCCTGACCGGCAAGGAACAAGGCTGAAGCGGCAATCAGGCCAAGTCGCCGAAACTCTTCGGCCACGGCGAGGCCGTGGTCCAGCGCGACGGCGATTTCGCCTGATGAAAGCGCGCCGACGCCCTGGGTGACCAGGCGATCGCCAAGGTCGCTGTCGGGCGCCAGATCGCGCGCCGGCATGCGCTCGATGGCGCGATGACCGGGCAGGTCGACGGCGTTGGCGATCAGGGTCGCGGCGGCATCGGCTTCAGCACTGGTCCGCGCCAGTACGGTAACAGCGTCGGCGATGCCGAGCGAAAAGGAACGGCCGCGCCAGCCGCTTGTCGCGATGCCGCGGATCCCGTCTTCGGCACGGATCGTGATACGGTCTGCCAGTCCATGACCTGTCCCGGCAATGGCAAGCGTCATGGACCGGCCTTTGCCGAGATGGATCGCGCTGTCGCCGCCATTGTTGACATAGGCGCGATCGAGCCGGCGGCCGGCCAGCAGCGCGCCAAGCATTTCGTCGGCTACCGAACCGGCGACCGCAGCCATCGGCGTGATGAATTGTTTCGCCAGCGGAACAACCGCCGCTTCCATGCGTCGCGCCGTCGGGCCAGCGAAAGCACGGGACCGCGACGAGGCCGGCCGGCGCAGTTCCGGCAGTTCGTCGACGAGCTCCTGCAGGATTGTTTGAAACCGCGCCACCGCCTGGCCATAGGCGGCGCGGCATTCGCCCGCATCGCCAAATGCCTCGACGATCAGGTCGATCGGGCCATGATTGAGATGCAGCCGCCTGCCGTCCTCAAGCCAATACGCCTGCGGGCCGTTCATCACTACTTTGCCCCGTCTGCCGCTGCGCGCCGCAACTGCGCCAGCGGCGGCCATGGGTTGCTGGCCGGCGCGCCCGTGCCGCGGCGCGGGTTGAGATACTCGCCGCCTTTGGCGAGAATGTCGTCAACGCTGCGGATCTCGGCTTCGTAGCCGCCGAGCCTGATATAATCGTCGCGGCGCAGGGTGAACTCGATCGGCGCCACCAGCGCCGGCGTCGGCACATAGCCGAAGGCGCCTTCCGGCACGCGGGTGACGTCGACCATCAGCGTGATGCCGCCGCCCGGCCAGACATAGACCGGCGCGCCGCCGACCGTCACATAGGTCGTCAGGCCCTGCACCGAGCGGGTCAGATTGACCGGGTTCTCGGTGACGCCGGCACGCAGCGAGCCGCCGGCGCCGCCGACGAACAGCACGGTGCACAGCGCCGGCTCGCAATTGTCCTCGATCAGGCCGACGGATTTCTGCAGCCGCTCGGGGAACGGTTTCTGCACCGGCTTCAAGGCGTCGTCGAGCTCGTAGTAGGCGAACTGCTCGCCGGTGGTCGAGACCATCAGCAGCGACAGGCCGGGACGCGCGCCCTTCTTCGCATTCCATTCGCCAAGGATCGACAGCGGGTCGGAAATGCTGGTGCCGCCCCAGCCGAGGCCGGGCTCCGACACCTTGAAATAGCGGCCCGGCGTCGAACGGCGGCCGATGATTTTTATCCCCGTGTCCTGCCAGCCGAGCACCTTGCCTGCCTGATGCTCGGAAACGACGCCGGTGATGTGGTCGTCGACCACCACCACCTCGTCGACCAGGCCGCGCCACTGGGTGGCGAACATGCCGATGGTGGCCGAGCCGCAACCGACCCGCATCCGCTGTTCAAGCTGACCGTCGATGACCGGCGGCTTACCGGCTTCGACGATGACCGTGGCACCGCCGTCGATGGTGAGTTCGACCGGCTTGCGGTTGCATAGATTGAGCAGCGCATCGCAGGTGGCGCGACCTTCGGCCTTGGATCCGCCGGTCAGATGATGCACGCCGCCCAGCGACAGCATCTGCGAGCCGTATTCGCCTGTCGTGACATGGCCGATCGCCTCGCCCGCCGCGCGGACCGTCGCCGTTTCGGGGCCGATATGCCGGTCGGTGTCGATCTTCACCTTGACGCCGCAGTAGGAGAAGATGCCCTCGGTGACGACGGTGACGAGATCGACACCTTCGACCTCCTGGCTGACGATGAAAGGCGCCGGCTTGTAGTCGGGATAGGTGGTGCCGGCGCCGATCGCGGTGACGAAGCGGCGGCCGGTGTTGAACAGCTCGCCGTCCCATTCTTCGCCCTCGGCGACAAACGGCACGACCGCGCCGCCGGCCTCGGTCGCGTGGTCGAGGATGGTCAGCGGATCCATCCGCACGATCCTGCCGCCGACATTGCCGTAGCGGTCGCAGGCGCCGGTGCGGCCGTCTGCTATGTAGCACATGACCGGGCAGGCATCGCAGCGGATCTTTTCCGCCACCTGCTTCTCGCCGGGATCATGCGTCTCGAAGCGTTCGGCAAGCTCGCTCATCGGCGTGCCTCCTTGTCGCGTATCGCGGCGCGGATTCGGGTCGGCGTCGCCGGAATTTTGCTGACCAGGACACCGGTGGCATGGCGGATGGCATTGAGGATCGCCGGTGCCGTCGGGATCAGCACATGCTCGCCCAGGCCCTTGGCGCCAAAGGGTCCTTCCGGATCCGGAACTTCAATCAGGATGGTCTCGATCGGCGGCACGTCGCCGATCGTCGGGATCAGGTAGTCGTGCAGATTCTCGGTGCGGCCGGGGATGTATTCCTCCATCAGCGCCATGCCGATGCCTTGCGCGATGCCGCCTTCGATCTGGCCTTCGGCAAGCAGAGGATTGATCGCCTTGCCGACATCATGCGCGGCGGTGATCTTGATCAGCTTGACCGTGCCGAGCTTGAGGTCGACCTCCAGTTCGGCGATCTGCGCGCCGTAGCCATAGACGGCGTAAGGCTTGCCCTGGCCCCTGGCGTCGAGCGGCAGGGTCGGCGGGTCATAGCTTTCCTCAGCGCGAAAGACCAAGCCGTCGGCATCGGCCTTCAACGTGGACAAATCGATATGCCGTGTCGCTTCGCCCTCGCGGATGATCAGGCTTGCGCCATCGAGAGCGATCGCCGCTTTTTCCGACACATTGGCGAAGCGCAGCATCGTCTCGCGCAAGGCGCGACCGGCTTTTTCGGCGGCCTTGCCGGTCACGAAGGTCTGGCGCGAGGCCGACGTCTTGCCGGCGTCCGGCGTGATCGCCGTGTCGGCGCTTTTCAAGCGGAATTTTTCGAGCGGCAGGCCGACCGCGTCGGCACAGATCTGGGCAATGACCGTGTTCGAACCTTGCCCGATATCGACCGCGCCCTGATGCAGGATGACATCGCCTTCAGCCGAGATGCCGACCCTGATGGTCGACGGATTGGGCAGCGAGGTGTTGCCGCAGCCATACCAGCAGGAGGCGACACCGACGCCGCGTTTCCTGCTGTCATTGGCACTGTTGAACGCAACGGCATCGACAAGCGCACGCATCCAATGCGGCCGCAGCGCTTCAAGGCAGTCGGCGATGCCGACGCCCGATTCCAGCCTCTGGCCGGTGACCGTTTCGGAGCCGTTACGAAGGCAGTTTTTCAGGCGAAAATCGAGCCGGTCCAGCCCAAGCTTTTCGGCAAGCTCGTCATAGAGCGTCTCCTGCATGATCGTCGCCTGCGGCACGCCGAAACCGCGGAAGGCGCCGGAGATCGGCCCATTCGTGTGGATGGCGCGGCCCTCGGCCCGATAGTTCGGCGTCGCATAGGGACCGGAGGCGTGCACCGGCACGCGGTTGGCGACGGTCGGTCCCCAACTCGCATAGGCGCCGGTGTTGAAATCGCCTGCGAAGACCATGCCGGTGACGCGGCCATCGGCATCGGCGCCGATCGTCGCCTTCATCTCGGCGGGATGACGCTTGGTGGTCGAGATCATCGATTCATGACGGGTATAGGCGAGTGCCGCCGGCCGCCCCGTCTTCATCGCGACCAGACCGATCAGCGGCTGCAACGAAACGTCGAGCTTGGAGCCGAAGCCGCCGCCGGTGGCGGTCGGCACGATCCGCACCTTGTCGACGGCAAGGCCAAGCACTTTTGCGACGTCGTCGCGATCCATATAGGGCGCCTGCGTGCAGGCAACGACGACCAGCGTGTCGCCGTCCATATAGGCATAGCCGGCTTCCGGCTCGATATAGGCGTGCTCGACATAGGACGTGTCGATGGCGCCGGAAACAGTGAACGTAGCGCCGGCAAGGGCGGCGTCGGGGTCACCACGCTCGACAAAGCCTGATGTGAGCAGGTTTGCCGGCCGGTTCTCGTGGATCAACTGCACACCGCCGGCTTGCGCCTCGCATGGCTGCATGACAGGCGGCAACTCGGTCCAACGAACAGGAAAATCCGCAAGGTCGAGATCGAGGATGGCCTCGCGCTCGCCGGCAACCAGCGCCACCGCCTCGCCGCGAAAGCGCGAAAAATCTTCGGCCAGCGCCGGCTGGTCGGCAAAAGGCGCAATGACGCCGAAGCAGTTCTTTCCCGGGATGTCGGCAGCGGTGAAGACGCCAACGATGCCGGGATGGACTTTCACCCAGGCGTCGAGATCGCCGAAGGCGAAGCGGGCGTGATGATGCGGCGAGCGGAACACCAGCACCGCCAGCGCATCGGCCGGGAAGGAATCGCCGCCGAATTTTTCGCCGCCGGTGACTTTCGGCAGGCCGTCGAGCCTGATCGGGGATGAACCAACGGCGTGGCCGGACTGCGGCATGCGATGGTCGAGGTCATCTGCATGGCGCGACGCATCCATCACCGCCGCGACGATCTTGCGATAGCCGGTGCAGCGGCAGAGGACGCCGCCCAGGGCATCCAGGGTTTCGGCCTCGGTTGGATTGGGGTTGCTGTCCAGAAGCGCTGTCGCCGCGATGAGCAGGCCGGGTGTGCAGATGCCGCATTGCGCCGCGCCATGGTCGAGAAACGAGGCCTGCAGCGCCGACAATCTGCCGTTGGCGAGACCCTCGACCGTGGTCACCACGGTGCCAGCGGCAGAAGCCGCAGACATCAGGCAGGCGCAGACAGGTTCGCCGTCGACAAGCACCGTGCAGGCGCCACAGTCGCCGGCGTCGCAGCCGACCTTGGTGCCGGTCAGCCGCAATTCGTCACGCAGCACCGAAGAGAGACGGCGAACCGGCGGCACGCAGACAGAGACGGCGGCGCCGTTGACCTCGAAGGCGATGTCGGCGCGCTCCATGCTCATGCCAGGCTGAGCTCCGCTCATGCCAGGCTGAGTTTTGGTCATGCCAGGTTGAGCTTGGCTCATGCCGCCGCTACCTTCTCGACCGACGCGTGACCCGCGGCACCGAGAACGGCGCGGGCGACGATCTCGCGAGCGGCGTCCAGCCGGTATTCGGCGCTGCCGCGCACGTCGTCGATCGGCGAAAGCTCATCCATCGGTGCGGACTGGATCGCAGCGATGAGAGCGTCGTTGACCGGGAGGCCGCGCAAAGCTGCTTCGACACTTGCAAGACGCCTGGCGACCGCCGAACAGGAGCCGACGGCGACGGCGGCGTTGGCGACGATGCCATCCTCAATGGTCAAGCGAGCCGCCGCCATGGCTATAGAAATGACGAGATAGCGGCGCGCGCCGAGTTTTTCGAAAACCGACGTGCCGGTGGCCGCGTTCTTCGGCACGCGGATGGCGGTGACCATTTCGCCCGGCTGCAGTTCCGTGCGGCGGTTCCCCAGGATGAATTTTTCCAGCGGCAGATGGCGGACCATCGCCACCGCGCGCAGTTCGACCTCGGCGTCGAGGACGAGCAGCGCCGGCACGCCGTCGGCCGCCGGGGAGGCGTTGCAGAGATTGCCGGCGATGGAGGCGACGTTCTGGATCTGGACGGAGCCGACTTCCCGCGCCGCCTGCTTCAGCGCGTCGAAGGCCGCCGGCAGCGGATGACGGACAAGATCGGTCCAGGTCGTGCGCGCGCCGATGAGCCAATGGCTGTCGGTCTCAGCAATACCGCGCAGCGTCACCAGGCCGTTGATATCGAGGACATTGTCGCGGAAAGGCTTAGCTCCTTGTGCCGGATAGAAATCGGTGCCGCCGGCAAGGATGCGCCACGGAACCTCGCCAAGCAAAGCGAGCGCCTCGTCGACCGTGGTGGGTTTCGCGTAACGGATCACGCTTGCCTTCCCTAAAATAAGGGTTGCCGACGGACCTACCGGCCTCCGAGCCGGTCAAATTCATTCGTATGCAAATGATATCAAGCCGGCAGGAATTGTCAAAGCCAGAGTTTTGCGCCGGCGCCCGCATCGGCGCGACGGCATGCATTTGTTATGCCGTTGGAGTTGACGCAGCCGGCCATCTGGTCAAGTTTCTGCATCCGTTGCGTCAGCGGCATTTTCGGCGGGTTCGAACACCGGATTCCACGTTTCGGCAGACTTCATGCCTCCGGGACAAACAAGAGGGAGGCTCCATGGCCGACGAAGCGCTTGTCATCATCGACCTGCAGAACGATTTCTGTCCGGGCGGCGCGCTGGCGGTGGCCGGCGGCGACGAGATCGTGCCGCTGGTCAACGACCTGATCCGGCGGACCGAACATGTCGTGCTGACGCAGGACTGGCATCCCGCCGGCCATTCGAGTTTTGCCTCCAATCATCCCGGCAAGCAGCCGTTCGAAACGATCGAGATGCCCTATGGCCCGCAGACGCTGTGGCCCGACCACTGCATCCAGGGCAGCCTGGGTTCGGATTTCCATTCGGGCCTTGCCTGGACCAGGGCCGAATTGGTGATCCGCAAGGGTTTCCGCCCGGAGATCGACAGCTACTCGGCTTTCTTCGAGAACGACCATGCGACGCCGACCGGCCTTGCCGGCTATCTCAAGGAGCGCGGCATCGACACGCTGACCCTGGTCGGCCTGGCGACCGATTATTGCGTCGCCTTCTCGGCGCTCGATGCGGTCAAGCACGGCTTTCACACGACAGTGCGGCTCGACGCCTGCCGCGGTATCGATCTCAATGGCTCACTCGAGACGATGCTGAACCGAATGCGCGATGCCGGCGTGACGCTGGCTTGAACATCACCAATCGCATTCGACACAATTCCAGAGGGGGCATTATGCGGTTTGCGGCGGCTTTGACGGCGGGCGCTGTGGTGGCAGTCGCAACCCTGTTTCCGGGAACAGTGCTTGCAGCCGAGGCCCACGGATTGCCCGGCGAAACAATGTCGCTGTGGTGGGCGCTGCCCTTTGCCGGCCTGCTTCTGTCGATCGCCACCGGGCCATTGCTCTTCCACCATGTCTGGGAGCATCACTACGGCAAGATCACCTTGTTCTGGGCGGCGCTTGCGGTCGTGCCGCTGGCGCTGGCGTTCGGCATGGCTTCGGCTGCAGAGGCGGTGCTGCATGCGCTGCTCACCGAATACATGTCGTTCATCATTCTTCTGTTTGCGCTGTTCACCATTTCGGGCGGCATCCTCGTCGCCGGCAACATCCACGGCACGCCGCTGGTGAATGCCGGACTGCTGCTGATCGGGGCGATGCTCGCCTCGGTCATCGGCACGACCGGCGCCTCGATGATCCTGATCCGGCCGATCCTGCGCGCAAACGACAACCGGCCGTTCAACGTCCATGTCGTCATCTTCTTCATTTTCCTGGTGTCGAACATCGGCGGCTCGCTGACGCCGCTGGGCGATCCGCCGCTGTTCGTCGGCTTCCTGCGCGGCGTCGATTTCTTCTGGACCGCTGCCAATCTCTATCAGGAGACACTGTTCGTCGGCGGCCTGGTGCTGGCCGTCTTCCTTGCCATGGACATCATCCTGCATCACCGCGAGGCCGGTGCGCCGAAGATCAAGGATCCGACACCGGACACCAAGGTGCGCATTCGAGGCCTGGCCAACTTCCCGCTGCTGGCCGGGGTGATCGGCGCGATCCTGCTTTCCGCGACCTGGAAGCCGGGCGTGGCTTTCTCCGTCCAGGGCGTGAGCCTTGAATTGCAGAACCTGGTGCGCGACGCGATCATCCTGGCGCTCGCCTTCCTTTCGCTCGGCGTCTCGTCCAAGAGCCACAGGCAGGCGAACAACTTCCATTGGGAGCCGATATCAGAGGTGGCGAAACTGTTCGCCGGCATCTTCATCTGCATCGTGCCGGTCATCGCCATTCTCAGAGCCGGCCCCGACGGCGCGCTGGCGCCGCTGGTCTCGCTGGTCAGTTCGCCAACGGGTGAACCCAACGACCTGGCGTATTTCTGGATGACCGGAGCGCTGTCTTCCTTCCTCGACAATGCGCCGACCTATCTGGTGTTCTTCGAGCTCGCCGGCGGCGATCCGCAGCATCTGATGACCACCTTCGCCTCGACGCTGGCGGCGATCTCGGCCGGCGCGGTGTTCATGGGCGCCAACACCTATATCGGCAATGCACCGAATTTCATGGTTTACGCCATTGCCAGGCATCGCGGCGTAAAAATGCCGGGCTTCTTCGGCTACATGGCATGGTCAGGCGCGGTGCTGGTCCCGATATTCCTGATCGCGGGTTTTCTGTTCTTTGGCTGATCAGCCGACGCCGACATAGCGGCGGACCGCCGACGGATCGGCGCGAAGCTCCTCGACATCGACGGTCTCGCGGTTGCGGCCGTTTTCGATGAACGAGACCCGGTCGGCGACGGACAGCACGGCATCGACGCGCTGCTCGACCAGGATCGTCGAGACGCCTGATACACGCAGCTTGGCTACCGTCTCGCGGATTTTTGCGATCATCGACGGCATCAGCCCTTCGGTCGGCTCGTCGAGCAGAAGCACCTGCGGCTCGAGACACAGGGCCCGAGCCATGGCCAGCATCTGCTGCTCGCCGCCCGACAGCGTGCCGGAGCGTTGTCTCAGCCGCTGGCGCAGCAGCGGGAAGAGCTCGAGCACGTTTTCGCGCGTCGCCTTGCCCTTGCCGCGGGCCATCAGGCCGATCTCGATGTTTTCGGCCACCGTCATCTCGGCGAACAGCCGCCGGCCCTGCGGCACATAGGCGACGCCGGCCTTCGGCACGTCGTGCGCCGGCAGGCCGGTCAATTCCCTGCCGTCGAGCCTGATCGAGCCGGCGCGTGAAGGAACGAGGCCCATGATCGCCTTCAGCGTCGTCGTCTTGCCGGCGCCGTTGCGGCCGAACAGGCAAAGCACCTCGCCCTTGCTCAGCACGAGGCCGAGGCCGTAGAGCACCTGGACCTCGCCATAGAAGCAGTCGAGCCCGGAGATGGTCAGTGCTTCTGCCCGCGGTTGCGTCATGGGGTCGTCCCCAAATAGGCGTCCTGCACTTGCGTATTGGCGCGGACCTGCTCGGGCGTGCCTTCGGCCAGGATCTTGCCGGCATTGAAGACGGTGATGCGGTCGGCAAGCTGCATGACCACCGGCATGTTGTGCTCGATCAGCAGCACGGTGGCGCTTTTGGCGATCTCGCGCACCAGCCCGATGAAATTGTCGATCTCGCTGTCGGCCAGCCCCTGCGTCGGCTCGTCGAGGATCAGCAGGCGCGGTTTCAGCGCCAGCCCCATCGCCACTTCGAGCAGGCGCTGATGGCCATAGGACAATTGCCCGGCCGGCATGTGGGCGCGGTCGGCAAGGCCGGTGCGCTCCAGCGCCGCCATGACGCCGGCATGCACAGCACCTTTCGAGCGGCCGTCGGTCAGCGTGCGCTGCACCGGCAGCGCGACATTGTCGTAGGCGGTGAGGTTGGCGAAGACGCTGGTGATCTGGAAGGTGTAGGCGATGCCAAGGCGGACCCTGGCGTAGGCCGGCAGGTTGGTAATGTCGGCGCCGTCGAAGACGATCATGCCCGATGACGGCTGGATGCGGCCGCTGACCAGACTGACGAAGGTGGTCTTGCCGGCGCCATTGGGGCCGATGACGGCGCGGATCTCGCCCGGCATGAGGGCGAAATCGACACCATCGACGGCGCGCAGGCCGCCGAAATTGCGGGACAGGCCTTTGGTCGTCAGCAGCGGCATCATGGCAGCCATCCGAGCCAGCGCTGGCGGATGGTGCCGAGAATGCCCCTGGGAAAGAACAGCACCAGCGCGATGAGGGCGATGCCGACGATCAGCAGATAGGCCGAGGTGTAGCCGCTGGTGACGTCGACGACATAGTACATGAACAGAGTGCCAATCAGCGGACCGAGCGTGGTGGCAGCACCGCCGAGCAGCACCCAGAGCAGCGGCAGGATGGAATATTGCACCGAGGCGAAGGTCGAGCCGACATAACCGAACAGCAGCGCGTAGGCGGCGCCCGAAGCCGCGCAGATGGTGCCGGAGACGACGACCGCGGCAAGCTTGTTGGAAAAAATGTCGTAGCCGAGCATTTTGGTCCGCTCCTCGTTTTCGCGGATGGCGACCAGCACACGGCCATACCTGGAGCGGACTATGCCGAGCGTCACCAGCAGCACGATCGAGAACAGGACCAGCGCGCTCATGTAGCGCACGGTCGGATTGGTGAGGCCGAGCGAGGTGTCGCCCAAAACAAGCACACGCGCCGACTGCGGCACCACCAGGCCCTGATCGCCGCCGGTCCAGGCCGCGAGATAAAGGATTATGAGATAGAACACCTGCGCGAACATCATGGTGACGATCATGAAGGCGACACCGGAAGTGCGCAGCGCCAGCAGCCCGATCACCAGCGCGAGAAACGCGCCGCAGGCAAGGCCCGCAGCGAAGGCGGCCGGCACGCTCCAGCCGAGATGGATGACGGCAAGGCCTGCGCCATAGAGCCCGGCCGAAAAGAACATGGCGTGGCCGAGGCTGAGCAACCCGACATAGCCGAACAGCAGGTTGTAGCCCATGGCGAAAACCGCCAGCACCATGATGCGGGCGAGCAGCCCGTGGTGATATTCCGGCAGGACGAAGCTTAGGGCGAACAGCAGGACGATGACGCCCAGATGCAAAGCATAGGCTTTTGACGGTGAAGCCTCCTTCATCGCGATGCCGTCCCGAACAGGCCTTGCGGCCGGAACACCAGCACCATGGCCACCAGCAGCGTGGCGATGATCTTGGCCAGCGTCGGCGAGAAGAACACCGATATGATGCCGTCCGACAGGCCGATGAGCACGGCGGCGACGACGGTTCCGCGCAGCGAGCCGAGGCCGCCGATGATGACGACGATGAAGGACAGCAGCAGCGGGTCCTGTCCCATCAGGTAATGCGCCTGGCTGATCGGCACGATCAGCACCGCGGCCACCGCCGCCAGCATGGCGCCGAGCGCGAAGACGCCGGCATAGACGCGGTCGACCGGAATGCCAAAGGCCTGCGCCGTTTCGCTGTCATATTGCGTGGCGCGCATGACGAGGCCGATTCTCGTACGCGTCAGCACGAACCAGGTCGCCACCAGCAGAAGCGCGGATGCGGCGATGATCGACAGCTTGTAGCCGGAGTAGCCGAACCACGGCAAAAGGATGCGGTAGCTGAAGGGCGGCTCCACTGGCCGTGCCTCCGGACCATAAAAGGTCAGCGCCAGTTGCTGGATGATGTAGAGCATGCCGATGGTGGCGACGATGGTGGCTTCCGGATTGTAATTCAGCCGGCGCAGCACCAGCCGTTCGGAGACCAGCGCGATCAGGCCGACGATCAGCGGCGCCAGCACCAGGGCTGCGAGGAAGCCGAGCGCCGGATGGCCTGATATCGCCGTGGAGATCGCCCAGGCAAGCACCGCGCCGAGCATGAAGAACTCGCCATGGGCGACATTTACGACGCGCATGACGCCGAACACCAGCGACAGGCCAAGCGCCGTCAGCGCCAGCACGGCGGAGGTGACGAGGCCTTCGAGGGCAGCGAGGAGAAGATGAGGTCCAAAGTGCATCGGCTATACGCTGGCAGGTGCCAGGTGCACCCCCCTCTGGCCTGCCGGCCATCTCCCCCTCAAGGGGGGAGATTGGCAGTTCGTACGAAGGCGGCCACTCACCGTCCTTGGTGATTGGCGAAAGAAGTCATGACAGCCAATCTCCCCCCTTGAGGGGGAGATGTCCGGCAGGACAGAGGGGGGCAGCTTGACGCTCACGTTTGCGGGAGCAGCCTAGAGCGGCTGCGTCGTGTAATCCCCTTCCGGTTCGTAGAGGCCGTCCTCGATCTTGGTCTTGTGGACGACGTTCAGCCGGCCGCCTTCGACCTTGGAGATGTTCTGGATGCCAAAACACTGGTGGATCTTGCCGTTGAAGGTCTTCGGCCCTTGCGGATGCTCGGGGCCCTCGGCGAACTCGGTCAAGGCCTCGGTCGCCTCGACCAGCTTGGCACGGTCTTCCGGGCCCTTGTAGCCGGCATCCTCCATCGCCTTTTTCACGACATAGAGCGTTTCCCAGCAGCCGAACATGTGCGCGGCGGTGGAGACGTCCTTCGGATCGCCGACGGCAGCGCCATTGTCGTCGATGCCGACGGCGGCGCGATAGGCCTTCTGCGCGGCAGAATCATCGGGCTGCGCGTAGCGCGGCGAGCCTTCCCAGAAATGGCTGCCGTCGAGGAATTCGAGGCCGGGGCTGTTGATGTCGGTGGCTTCGAGCGAATCGATGA
The DNA here is from genome assembly GCF_055811215.1 of Mesorhizobium sp. WSM4819. Taxonomy (NCBI): domain Bacteria; kingdom Pseudomonadati; phylum Pseudomonadota; class Alphaproteobacteria; order Hyphomicrobiales; family Phyllobacteriaceae; genus Mesorhizobium; species Mesorhizobium sp. WSM4819. Next base: position 38,874 of record NZ_JBVVQO010000043.1, on the reverse strand, counting down.
AGCCGAACAGCTGCGGCCGGCTGGAGCCGTAGAATTCGCCGAGTTCCTTGACGAAGGTAAGCACCGCCGGCCCGACCATGACGTGGTAGATCACCTCGGTCTCGGCCGGGATCTGCGGAAAATATTTGGTGAAGGACGATTCCGTCGGCGGGATGGCGATCTGGGCGATGACCTCGGCGCCCTGCGCCTTCAGCGCCGGCGGCAGGTAGTCGCGATGGTCGTAGCCGAAGGCGAAATCGGGGAAAATCTGCGTCACCTTCTTGCCGGCATTCGCCGCGATCCACGGCGCCATCGCCTGGATCTGGCTCTTCACGTCGGTGATGCCGGGCTGGAAGACGTAGCGGTTGAGCTTGGTCGAGGCGACGTGGTGGCCTTCGCTGACGACAAAATAGGGCATCTTGGCCTCGCCGGCGGCCGGCGCCGAGCCGATGACGACATGCGAAAACAGCGTGCCGTAGACGATGTCGGTCTTGTGCTGGGTGGCGAACTTGCCGACCACTTCAGCGCCGCGGCCGGGATCGGTGCCGTCATCCTCGATGATCACCTCGACCGGCCGGCCGTTGATGCCGCCGGCTTCGTTGATCGCCTTGACCGCGGCTGCGGTGGTCCGCTCGTACCAGCGGCCATAGGCGGCGCCGATGCCGGTGCGGTGGCACTGGAAGCCGATCTTTATCGGCGCCGAGCTTTGCGCCTGGCTGTAGCGCACGAACCCAGGCGCGACGGCAAGACCGGCGCCCGCGGCCAACCCCTTGAGCGCGGTGCGGCGGGTGAGACCGGTTTTGGAGAGATCGAAAAACCCATTCTTGTCAGTCACGGCAGTTCCCCTTGTTTTTGAGTTTTGACCAATGGCTGTAGCGAGACGGGCCACTCTTGGTAAGAGCGCCGAAATTGCATGTGTACAAACTAAATCATCAAAGCCCTGACGTGGCAAGCGAGCTTTCCCCCGGGACTGATCGACGTCATCGAAGCCGGGTTTTGTCTCACCCGACCGAAGGCGTGGCAAGCAACCACAGGCCGAAGACCGTATAGGCGATCATCAGCACGGTGAGCGGAAACTGGCTGAGCGCGGCGCCGGCGGGACGCGGATGCAATCGCCAGGCGAGGCCATGCGCGACGACCACGGCGAGCATGTGGCCAATGATGATGACGCCGGCCTGGAAATTCCACAGCCACCATGCCGAGCCGGCGCCGGCAGCAACGCCGGCTTCGATCGGCATGTCGGCGGTACCGAACAGGTTCCAGCCCAGCGTGAACGGGTCGGAAAGCGCGGCCAGCGCATATTGGCCATCGACAAGCAGCGCCGTCAGATAGTGCGCAACATGATAGGCGAGCGCGATCGGCACGATCGACCAGACCAGCAGCCCTGCGGCCTGACTGAGGGAATGCGGGCTGCCGGCAAGATGCTGGCCAAGGACAATGGCAATGATGAACGCGGCTGCAAGCAAGACGAACGTCAAAACGAGCCCGAAGCTGCCGATGCCGATCACCGCCGTGCGGCCCGGGACTTCCAGCGGATTGATGCCGAACAGGCCGAGCCAGAAGAAGGTTTTGGACAGGCCGTCGAACGACACCGACGACAGCGCCAGCAGCAGGAAAGCAATGCCGCTGAGCGACAGCGGCGCGGCATTGCTGAGCTTGGCGCCCGGCCAGCACAGACTGAGCCGACAGCCTTCCTTGCTCTCGACTACATTGCGCTCGACTTCATTGCGCCCGCCTTCATTGCGCTTGCCTTCATTGCGCTTGCCTTCGTCGCGCTCAAGCAGGGCGAAGCGCGCAACCATGGCGAGGAAGACGGTCAGGAACTCACCGCGCCGGGTCCAGTCGCGGTAGCCGAACACCAGCATGGCGGCAAAACTCAGCAGCCAATAAAGGCCGGCGGCCCAGGCGAGCCGCGCCGGGTCGTCGGGCGCCGGGTCGATCAACTCGAACCAGGCGAAGGCGAAGAACAGCGCGAAAGCCGGCCAGCAGCCGAGCCACGCAGGCGGTCGCCATGTCTTGCGATTGACGACCTTGCGATTGCCGAACAGGCGGGAAATGACACGCCAGGGCCCGTACCAGGGGTTGAGCCATGACCAGAGATTGCCGAACAGCCCCTGCAGCAAAACCAGGCCAACCCAGAGCAGCGTCCAGATCGCCAGCGGCAGCGGGTTGGAGAGCGGATCACGGCTGCCGAACAGGCCGGCCGCAATCAGAATTGCAAAGCCGGCAAAGGATATCAAGCTGACGACCGCCCGCGCGCCGTCGCCGAATGCGAACAGCGGCAGGCGCCGCCGCCAGAAGCGGGCAGGAAAGTCTGAGGGCAGCAGCGCCAGGACAAGGAAGCTGGCGGCAACGGCAAGCGCGCCGCCGGCGACGTAGTAACCGGTGGGCAGAAGCAGGACGTGGCCGCGATCGGAGGCATGGGCGAAGGCTGGGGTAGGTGATGCGATGAAAGCCGAACAGATGAAAGCTCCCGTCCAGAAAGAATATGCTCGCCCGCAGTGATCGTTCGCACCCCCCTCTGTCCTGCCGGACATCTCCCCCGCAAGGGGGGAGATTGGCTGGCATGCCGGCTTTCGCCAATCTTCAACGTTGCAGGAAGGGCGCCGTTCGAACGAACTGCCGATCTCCCCCCTTGCGGGGGAGATGTCCGGCAGGACAGAGGGGGGTGGGCGGGAACTCACGCTATCCGAGATTTCCCTTTTGGCGAGGCGAAACCATCCGCAGCCCCTCACACTTTGACCAGCTGCTCCACGCGGTCCTTCTCGCCAAATATGCGCAAATAGCGCTCGATCTCTTTTTCGTCGCCGGTGGCCTTGGCGGGATTGTCGGAGAGCTTGACCGCCGGGTGGCCATTGGCCTCGGTGACCTTGCAGACAAGCGAGATGGCGTCGAGCCGGTTGGTTTTGGTCGGCGCGGAGCCCTCGAAATCATTGGTCAGGTTGGTGCCCCAGCCGAAGGACATGCGCACCTTGCCGTGGAAATGGCGGTAGGTTTCCTCGATGGTCTCGACCTCGAGCCCGTCGGAGAAAATCAGCAGCTTCTGTCTGGGGTCCTTGCCCTTTCCGCGCCACCAGGAAAGGATCTTTTCGCCGCCTTCGATCGGCGGCGCGCTGTCGGGGCGAAAACCGGTCCAGTCGGCGATCCAGTCCGGCGCGTCACGCAGGAACGCCGCGGTGCCGAAGGTGTCCGGCAGCACGATCAGCAGATTGCCGCCATAGTAGCGCTGCCAGTCCTGCAGCACCTTGTAGGGCGACTGCTCCATTTCCTTTTCCGAATTGGCGAGCGCGGCGAACACCATCGGCAGTTCATGCGCGTTGGTGCCGAGCGCCTCGAGGTCGTTGTCCATGGCCAAAAGCACGTTGGAGGTGCCGGTGAAAGCCTCGCCGATGCCTTCCTTCAGCGCTTCGACGCACCAGCGCTGCCACAGGAAGGAATGGCGGCGGCGGGTGCCGAAATCCGAAATGCGGATATCCGGCAGCGCTTTCAGCCGCTCGGTTTTGGCCCACATCTTGGCCTTGGCGCGGGCATAGAGCACGTCGAGCGCAAACGGCCCGAACGCCCGCATGGCGGCGCGAGATCGAAGTTCATTGATAATTGCCAGCGCCGGGATCTCCCACAGCGTCGTGTACATCCACGGACCGCTGAAAGTGAGCTCGTACTGGCCATCGCGCTTGGAAAGCGCGTATTCCGGCAACTGGAAATTCTCGAGCCAGGCGAGGAATTCCGGTTCAAATATCTGCTTGCGGCCATAGAAGGTGTTGCCGCCAAGCCAGATCATTTCTTTCTTGGAGAAGCGCAAGGTGCGGGCATGGTCGAGCTGATCGCGCAGTTCCGCCTCGTCGATCTCCTCGGCAAGGCGAACCGAGGTGGTGCGGTTGATCAGCGAGAAGGTGGTGTCGATCTTGGGATACATGCCCCAGATCATCTGCAGCATCAGCAGCTTGTAGAAATCGGTGTCGAGCAGGCTGCGGACAATCGGGTCGAGCTTCCAGGTGTGGTTGTAGACGCGCCGCGCTATATCGGTCTTGGTCATGTCTCGATGCCGCCTTCGCTGCTCGCCCTAGCTTTTGTTTAGCGCTTTTCCCGGGAAGCCGCTGCGCACTATTCCGGGAATTGCTTCAAATGCCTCTTAGCATTGAATTTTTGAATGCGCCTCCCGCTTTGCCGGCTGGCCCGACAAAAAGAAAAGGCTGCGGGAAGCGCGCTGCGTCGACTGCAGCAACTTCAGGGCGCGGTCTTGGCGCCGATCACCCTCAGCGCCGGACGCTTCCTGCGGATGCCGATGCGGCCCGCCACCGGCGCATCGGCGCGGCCGTCGGCCTGCTCCTTTTCGGCAAACAGCCAGTCGATGAACAGCTGCACGATCGGCGCCGACCTCATCTCGTTGCGGCAGACGACATAGAAATCGTCGACCGCCGGCACCGACAGGCTGAACGGCGCGACCAGCAGTCCCCTGGCAAGCAGTCCGCTTGCTGTCACCGTATCGCCCAGCGCCACGCCATGGCCGTGGACCGCCGCCTCGCTCGCCATGCGCGCGTCGCCGAGATGATGGCGGCGGCCGCGCTCCAGATCCAGCGCATCGGCGGCGGCCAGCCAGGTGTGCCATTCGCGGCCGTCGTCCCCGTGCAGGAAGACGTGATCGGCGAGATCGCGCACGGTGCGGATCGGACGGTTGTTGATCAGCGTCGGGCTGACCACCGGGAACAGTTCGAGGCCCGACCATTTGCGCATCCAGCAATCGGTCCAGCTGCCATCGCCATAATGCACGCAGATATCGATATGTGGCGCGCGGACGTCCTTGGCATCATTCGACGGGATCAGCGTCAGCCTGATATCGGGATACTGCGAGGTGAAGCTGCCGAGCCGCGGGATCATCCACAGCAGCAGCAGTGCCGGCACGCAGGACACCGACAGGGCGCCGGTGCTCGCCGGCCTTGTCATGCGCTGCGTGGCGGCGGCGATGCCGTCGAAGGCAGTCGACACCGCCGGCAGCAATTCGGCGCCGTGCGGCGTCAGCTTCACCCGCTGACCGGCGCGCTGGAACAGCTTGACGCCCAGCGACTGTTCGAGCGCCTTGATCTGATGGCTGACGGCGCCGTGGGTGACGTTGAGCTCAGCCGCCGCCTTGGTCAGCGAGGCATGGCGCGCCGTCGCCTCGAAGGCCCGCAATGGATTCAGGGGAGGCAGACGCTTGGCCATCGGAGCCTCAAAGGAGCACAACCCCCGGACTTGGGACCAGGTTTTGGATAAGACCGTGCTCGACATTAATGTGAGATTTTCTCACAGCAAAGACCCTAACAATATCAATTGATTTTTCAATGCAGCTGCAAGACACTTTGGTCGTACAGCATCAAGACGTGAAAATCCGCAGGCAGCCGGCGCGACCGTCATTGATGGCCGCTCTGCACCAGCCATGGAGGACCGACATGGGTTATAACAGCGGCAAGCTCGAAGCGTTGCGCCGCAAATATGGCGAAAGCCATGGCGGCGAGATGTTCGACCCAAAATTCCGGCGCGTCGCCGACAAGATTTTTTCCAAGAGCGGCACGCGGCTGGCACCCTATTCCGGCATCCCGACCTTCCTCAGCGCGCCTTACCGGGAAATAGCCGCCGACAATCCTGATTTCGGCGATCTGCAGGTGGCGATGATCGGCGTGCCGATGGACCTTGGCGTGACCAACCGGCCGGGCGCCCGCTTCGGGCCAAGGGCACTGCGCGCCATCGAGCGCATCGGCCCCTACAACCATGTGCTGGAATGCGCGCCGACACACGAACTGAAGGTGGCCGACATCGGCGACGTGCCGTTCCAGAGCCGCTACCGGCTGGAAACCAGCCATGACGACATCGAGCGCCGGACGAACCAGATCGTCGACGCCGGCGTCATTCCGCTTTCGGTCGGCGGCGATCATTCGATCAGCCATCCGATCCTGAAGGCTGTCGGCAAAAAAGCGCCGGTCGGCATGATCCATATCGACGCCCACTGCGACACCAGCGGCCTGTTCGACATGACCAAGTTCCACCATGGCGGCCCGTTCCGCAACGCGGTGCTCGACGGCGTGCTCGACCCGTCGCGCACCATCCAGATCGGCATCCGCGGATCGGCCGAATATCTGTGGGAGTTCACCTACGAATCCGGGATGACCGTCGTGCATGCCGAAGAGGTGACCGGCCTCGGCATCCCAGCCATCATCGCGAAGGCGCGCAGAATAGTCGGCGATGGCCCGACCTATGTGTCCTTCGACATCGACAGCATCGACCCGGCCTTTGCGCCGGGCACCGGCACGCCGGAAGTAGGCGGGCTGACGACGCGGGAAGTGCTTGAACTTCTGCGCGGCCTCAAAGGGCTCAACATCGTCGGCGGCGACGTCGTCGAGGTGGCGCCGCAATATGACGCAACCACCAACACGGCCCATGCCGGCGCGCAGGTGCTGTTCGAGATCCTCAGCCTGATGGTGTTCAGCCCGGCGATCTCAGGCAAGAGAGCCTGACGCACATCCAAGGCGACCGCCGCGCTGGAGCCGGCGGCCGCATTCAAACAAAACAAGCTTCCAGCAGGGGAACGACAATGACATTTCAGATGAAATCATCCATCGCCGCCGTGCTGCTGCTCGCCGGCCTCGGTCTTGCCACCCAGGCCGCCAATGCCGACGCGCTCGACGACATTACTAAGGCCGGCGCGATCAATGTCGGCATTTTCTCCGACTTTCCGCCCTTCTCCTCGGCCAGTGCCGATATGAGCATCAAGGGCTATGACGTCGACGTGGCGCAGTTCATCGCCGACCAGCTCAAGGTCAAGCTCAACTTGGTCAGCGTGACCGGGCAGAATCGCATCCCGTATCTTACCGACAAGCGCGTCGATATCCTGATGAGCGTCGGCTACTCCAAGGAGCGCGAGCAGGTGATCGATTTCGCCGCCGCCTACGCGCCCTATTATATCGCCGTCATCGGCCCGGCCGCGCTCAAGGTCGAAGGCAAGGACGATCTCGCCGACAAGTCGATCGCCGTCAACCGCGGCACGCTGGAAGATACGTCGCTGACCGAGGCAGCACCCGCCTCGGCCGACATCCGCCGTTTCGACAACTATAATTCCGTCATCCAGGCCTTCATCTCGGGTCAGACCCAACTGATGGTCGTCGGCAACGATGTCGGCGCCCAGGTGCTCGCCCGCCAGGAGGCACTGAAGCCGGAGCAGAAGTTCCAGCTTCTCACCTCGCCCTCGCATATCGGCCTCAACAAGAACGAGGACCGCCTGAAGCAGGCGGTCAACGACGCAGTCGCCAAGATGCTGGCCGACGGCAAGCTGGACGAAAGCTCGAAAGCCTGGCTCAAAACACCGCTCAATCCCGACAACCTCAAGGATTGATCTCCGGGGTAAGGACCTATCATGGGCTACAGCCTCGACTTCGGCTGGCTTGCCGATGCGACAGGTGCGATCGCGCGCGGGGCGGCCATGACGATCCTTTTGATCGCCGTGACCACGCTGGCGGGAACGTTCCTCAGCATCCTCGGCGCAGCAGGGCGGCGAAACGGCCCCTTGCTGCTCAAGCGGGCAATCGGCGTCTATGTCGAAATAATCAGGAACACGCCGTTCCTTGTGCAGCTGTTCTTCATCTTCTTCGGGTTGCCCAGCATCGGCGTGAGGCTCGATCCGCTGCTGGCCGCCATGCTGGCAATGACGCTCAACATGGCGGCCTACACGATCGAGATCGTCGGCGCCGGGCTCGACGCGGTGCCGCGCGGGCAGACGGAAGCAGCCCTTGCGCTTGGGCTCAGGCTGCGTCAGGTCTTCGTCAAGATCGTGCTGCCGCAAGCGCTCAAGGTGATCTTTCCGGCGCTGACCAGCCAGATCATCATTATGATGCTGGAGTCCGCCGTGGTGTCGCAGATCGCGGTGCGCGAACTGACCTACGAGGCCGACATGCTGCAGGCGCGCACCTTCCGTGCTTTCGAGACCTATTTCGTGGTGACGATGGTCTATCTCGTCCTGTCGATGGGGCTGCGCCGGCTGCTGGTCAGCGGCGGCCGCCGCGCTCTGGGAGCCGGCGTGTCATGATCGAATTCACCTTCTGGGATATCGTCCGCAACCTCCTGCTCGCCGCGCGCTGGACGGTGCTTCTGTCACTGGCGGCCTTCGTCGGCGGCGGTGTGGTCGGGATGCTCGTGCTGTTCTTCCGGATCGCCAAGAATAAATGGGCGCGGCGGCTGGCCTCGGGCTACATTGCGCTTTTCCAGGGCACGCCGCTGCTCATGCAGCTTTTCCTGATGTTCTTCGGCCTGCCGATGCTGGGCTTGCGCATCGAGCCGTGGACCGCTGCAGCGCTTGGCCTGACCTTCTTCGCCAGCGCCTATCTCGCCGAGATCTGGCGCGGCGGCGTCGATGCGCTGCCGCGCGGCCAGTGGGACGCCGGCGCCAGCCTCGGCCTTCACTATCTGCAGGAACTCAGGCTGATCATCCTGCCGCAGGCGTTTTCGATCACCCGCGCCCCGACCGTCGGTTTCCTGGTGCAGCTGATCAAGTCGACCGCGCTGACCTCGATCATCGGTTTCGAGGAACTGGTCAGGACATCCAACGCCATCAACAATGCGACCTTCGAGCCGTTCACCGTCTATGGGCTGGTCGCCTTGATCTTCTTCGTCATGTGCTTCCCGCTGACGCAATATGCACGTTCGCTTGAACGGCGGGCGACTTCAAACTAGAGCGGGATGAATTTAGGTTGGCGCATAACCGGCCTCGATGAAGTAGTTTGTGCATTCGGTTGAGGTGACAGTGCCGAGGATTTGGCCGATAGCGTCACAGACGGTCTCGACTGTTCGCTTGGCAGCCTTGCGCAGCCAGTGCTTGAGCTTGGCGAAGAATTTCTCAATAGGGTTGAGGTCGGGGGAGTATTTGGGCAGCAAGAACAGCCTGGCGCCATATTGGTCTTGGTCCAGGTCTCATCGATGAAGACCAGGCGGGAAGGATCGATGCGGTCCTGATACTTTGCCCACTGTGCTCGCCTGCGCGCCACATCGGGGCGATCCTGCTCAGCCGCGATCAGCGCCTTTTTTTGTGACTGAGCTTCTCGGCATGGACGAACTCCCACACCGAGCGGTAATCGACCTTCAGGGCGCGCTCGCCAAGCTCGGCCACAAGACCGCGCAGTGTGAACTCCGCCGCCCGGCAGCGCACCAACAGCCACTCCCGATGCTCTCCAGCAATCTTCTTCGGCCTTTGCCCACCCATCTTGCCGGGCGCAAGGCTGCTCGTTTCGCGCAAGCGGCGTACCCATCGGATGACCGTGCTGATTCCAACCCCGTAGCGCTCTGCCGCCTGACGTCGCGACAGGCCCTCCTGCTCAACCGACGCTACCACCCGCGTGCGAAGATCCATCGAATAAGGCTTGCCCATCCATGCTGGCCTCCTGACCCAGCCAGCAGGTTGAATCTGATTTGCTCGCCTTCGGGAATCCCCTTTCGATTCAGCCTCAATTCATCCCGCTCTAGCTAGCAAGCCGCCTCTGCGCTTGGCGTTCCAACACCTTCTTCGCTTCTTCGGAGCTATCTCCTTGTTGGAAGAAGAGTTCTGTGTACTCTCACAATGCTTATCAAGGGCTTGGGGATGAGAATTGCAATGTTCGTCGCGTTGGCCGCGACAGTAGCCGGGTGCGCGACCTCTCCGGTCGACTATGGAGCGTCGCTTTCGAAGCAAGACCGGAAATGGGCGTCGCCGGAATGCCAGCAAGCCCGCATGGAGGCTTCGGACTACGACGCTCGCGAAAAAAAGCAGCCGGGCTGGGGAACCGGCGTCTTTCTTGGCCCGTACGGATTAGGGCTCGCAGCAGCCATCAAGGAGCACCAGCAGAAGCAACGAAAATTGTTCGCCCGCGCGGTGCACTTGCGGTGCTCAAGCCTTCCACTGCCAAAGGAGTTGCACAGCGACTTAAGCCCACAGGCCGCAACTGCAAATCAGACGAAATATCCATAGCCGTCACGACGCCGCCCTGCTTCGTGACGAAGCCGCTTTCATCAATGCCCAAAGGAGAGCGGCGGCGCGATCCTGTCGCGCCGCAGCCAGCGCGCCAGGAGCAGCACCGCCACCACCGCCAGCCCCAACGAGAGGCCGATCCAGATGCCGACGCCGTCGAGCCCGGAATGGAAGGCGAGCAGCACGCCGAGCGGCAGGCCGATGCCCCAATAGCCGATCGCGGCATAGATCATCGGCACCTGGGTGTCGTGCAGGCCGCGCAGCATGCCGGCGGCCACGGCCTGGGCGCCATCGAAAATCTGGAACAGCGCGGCAAAGGCCAGGAACGACACGGCAAGCCCGATCACAGTGGCATTGGCCGGGTCGCCGAGATCGATGAAGGCGCTGATCAGCAGTTGCGGCCACAGGATCATCACCAGCCCCATCAGCGCCATGAACGAGACGCCGATGACAAAAGCGGTCCAGCCGGCGCGGGAAACACCTTCCGGATTGCCGGCGCCATGGGCGAGCCCGACGCGCACCGTCGCCGCCTGGTTGAGGCCGAGCGGCACCATGAAGCTGATCGAGGCGATCTGGATGGCGATGGCATGCGCCGCGAGCGAGGCGGCGTCGATCAGGCCCATGAGAAGGGCCGCCGCGTTGAAGATCGTCACCTCGAAGGCGAGCAGGCCGGCGATCGGCAGGCCGAGCCGCAGCAGGCCCTTGAAGCGCGGCCAATCGGCCCGCCAGAAGCGCCCGAACAGCTGGTAGCGGCGAAACTTCGGCTCAAGCATCACCACCGCCGCCATGCCGGCAAACATCAGCATGCTGGACAGCGTGGTGGCGAGGCCGGAGCCGGCAATGCCCATCGAAGAAGCGCCGAGATTGCCGAACATGAACACCCAGTTGAAGAACACATTGCAGGCGACGGCAACGAAGACGATGACCAGCGCCCAACCCGGCCGCTCCAGCGCCGAGATGAACGAGCGCAGGACGATATAGCCATAGAATGGCAGCACCGCCCATTCGAGCCAGCGCAGGTAGATGCCGGCCTGATGCGCCAGCGCCGGTTCCTGGCCCATGGCCAGCAACACGGCCTCGCCGTACCAGAGAAATATCCAGATCGGGATTGAGATCAGGATTGCCAGCCACAGGCCCTGCCGCACGGTGCGGCGCAGATCGCGCACCGAGTGGCGACGGCGGCCGAGTTCCGTGGCGATCATCGGCGAGGTCGCCAACATCATGCCGAGCCCGAAGATCAGCGGCATGAAATAGAGGTTGGCGCCGAGCGCGCCGCTGGCCAGCGTGTCCGGACCCAGCCGCCCCATCATCATGACGTCGGTGGCGGTCATCGCGGTCTGGCCGAGATTGGTGAGCACCATCGGCCAGGCGAGCGCCAGCGTCGCCTTGATTTCCCGACGCCAAAGATTTTCCGGCGCGCGCGCGCCGGCTTCGATCGCAGACATTATTTCGCCTATCCGATTGCGGCGCGTCGGCAAAAAGGGCCGGAAGCCGCGTCTCAGCGCGGAAAATGGCCGTGATCGGCCCGGATTCCGCATTATCCGCACGGCTTGTCCACGAAATGGGCAGCTATGGCAAGGGGGCTGGCTCAGGGGAAGAGTTGAGCCAGAGAGCGCAGAAGCCGCTATGATCGCGTCGTTGCCCGATCTCACGAGCGGGCATCACATCGGATTCCATCGAAAGGCATGCGGATGAGCGCGTTTCCCGAAATTTACCTGGTTCGGCATGGCGAGACGGAATGGAGCGCGTCGGGAAAGCACACCGGCCTGACCGACATACCGTTGACGCCAGCCGGCGAGGCGGCCGCCGGGCGGGTCGCCGAGCGGTTGCAGGGGTTTTCGTTCCAGGCTGTCTGGTCGAGCCCGTCGCAGCGCGCCTTCAAGACCTGCGCGCTGGCCGGCTTCGGTTCGGCCGGCGTGAAGAAGGCCGATCTGGCGGAATGGGATTACGGCGCCTACGAGGGACTGACCACGAAGCAGATCCTCATCGAGCGCCCCGGCTGGCGTCTGTTTCGCGACGGCTGCCCTGACGGCGAGGCGGCAGAGGATGTCGGCGCGAGGGCCGATCGGATCGTCAATGAATTGCGCGCCGTCAACGGCAATGTCCTGGTGTTTTCAAGCTCGCATTTCCTGCGGGTGCTGGCGGCGCGCTGGCTCGGCCTGCCGCCGCAAGATGGCGCCTTGTTCGTGCTGGACACCGCCAGCACAAGCGTGCTCGGTTATGAGCACGACCTTGGCGAGCCAATTATCCGGCGATGGAATCAGAGATAGCAGACGCATTGCAGGCCATTCGAGACTACCTGATCGCATCCAGCGCCTGCCGCTGCCGGTGCATCTCCAAAAACACCCGGTAGTCGCGGTCGAACCGGCCGGCGGCCGTCGAATTGGGCTCTCGCGTCTTGCCGCCTTGCTGCATGGCGACGCAGGCGGCGTTCAAATCGGGAAAAAGTCCGGCGGCGGTGGCGGCGATCATGCCGGTGCCGAGCAGCACCGCCTCATCGGCCAGCGGCTCGACCACCGTGCAGCCGGTGGCGTCGGCATAAAGCTCCATCAGCAGCGGGTTCTTGGTGTGACCGCCGGTGACATGCAGCGTGTCGATCAGATAGCCGTTCTCGTTCAGCGCTTCCAGCACATGGCGCACGCCCAGCGCAATGCTGACGGCGGTGCGCCAATACAGCTTGCACAGGCTGTCGAAGGAGGAATCCAGCGTCAGACCGCTGATGACGCCGACGGCATGCGGGTCGGCGAGCGGCGAGCGGTTGCCATGGAAATCCGGCAGCACATGCAGCCTTCCGGCCAGATTTTCGCCCTCTATGGCGCGCAACTCGACAACGCGTCGGGCAATCCTGGCGTGCATGGCGGCGTCCGGCTCGCCGCCGGCGCCGTGCCAGCGGATGATGTGATCGAGCAGCGCGCCGGTGGCCGATTGGCCGCCTTCCGACAGCCAAAGCCGGGGAAGGGCCGCGCCATAATACGGGCCCCAGACCCCGGCAAAGGGTTGCGGGTCGGGCGACATCGCCATGACGCAGCTCGAAGTGCCGGCGATCAGCGCCAGATGCCGGCCGATGTTGGTTTCATCGCCGGCGAAGCCGCCGAGCACGCCGAGCGCGCCGGCATAGGCATCGATGACGCCAGCGCCGACCCGGCATTGTTCGCTCAGGCCAAGCTCGGCCGCGGCTTGCTTGCTCAGCCGGCCGATATCGGCGCCCACCGGGCTGGCCCTGTCAGGCAGATTGCCGTGCTCGAAAAGATCGCCGAGCCCGACGGCTTTGAAGAAGTCGTGCCGCCAGCCGGTCTCTTCATGCGCCAGATAGGTCCATTTGGCGGTCAGCGTGCATTGCGAGCGGGCGAGCGAACCGGTTGCCTTCCAACTGAGAAAGTCGGCGAGGTCGAATAGATAGCCGGCTTCGTTCCATGTTCCGGGCAGGTTGCGCTTCAGCCACATCAGCTTCGGCGTCTCCATTTCCGGCGACATGACGCCGCCGATATAGTCGAGCACGGCGTGGCCGCTTTCGGTGCATTCATCGGCCTCGGCAATGGCGCGGTGATCGAGCCAGACGATGGTGTCCCAGCGCCTTTCGCCCGATACCGAGACGCTGAGCTGGCCACCATCCTTGCCCCGCACCACCAGCGAGCAGGTGGCGTCGAAGGAGATGCCGACGATATCCTGCGCTGCCACGCCGGCTTTTTCATTGGCCGCGCGCACCGCAATGCAGACCGCCGACCAGATATCCTGCGAATCGTGCTCGGCGTGATCGGCCTTCGGCCGGTTCATGACGATCGGATGCTCGGCGCGGCCGAGCAAGGTGCCTCCGGTGTCGAGAATGCCCGCACGGGCGCTCCCGGTGCCGACATCGACCGCGCAAACGAAACTGTTCGTCAAGATGTTCTTACTCTCGCTCCCAGGCCTGCAATCAGATCGGGCAGTTGCAGCATGTCAGCGAATATAAAGTCCGGTTCACTCGACGCAAGCCGCGCTTTCAGTGCCGGGTTGCAGGCATGCGAGCCGCCGGTGAAGGCGAGGACATGCATTCCCGCCGCCCGTGCCGCCGCGACGCCGACGGGGCTGTCCTCGACGACGACGCAATTTTGCGGGATCGCTCCCATTTTGGCGGCTGCGTGGAGAAAAAGGTCCGGCGCCGGCTTGCCCCGCGCCACCATGGCGGCGCTGAACAGATGCGGCTCGAGCAGCCCGAGCAGCCCGGTGACGTCGAGCGCATAGCGGATGCGATCCAGCGTGCCGGAGGAAGCAACGCAGCATGGCATGGCGAGCCTCGGCAGAATCTGGCCGATGCCGGGGATCGGCTTCAGCTCGTCGCGAAACTTGCGCATCAGCCCGACGCGCATCGCGCTCAGGTGCTGGTCAGTGATATCAAGTCCGAAGTCGCGACCGAGGATTTCGCGAACGCTTTTCATGCTCTTGCCGAGGAAAAGCTCATAGGCGGCATCCTCGCTGACACTGCCGCCGGCAAGCGTGATCATGCCAAGCAGCGCCGAAACGGACAGCCCCTCGCTGTCGACCAGCACGCCGTCGCAGTCGAAAATGACCAGGTCAGGCGTCATTGAAGGGCCTTCATCGGCAGGGCTTCATCGGCATTGAGCCGATCTTAGAGATTGCCGGCGAGATAGCGCGTCAGCGTCGCACGCGCGCCATCGGCCCAGAGCGCCTCGAGCGCCTTGGCAAAGGCCTCGACAAACGGCGTCGAGCGGCCGACCTCGCCATAGATGTCCTCCATGGCCAGCCAGGCGGCAGGCGCAGCCTTTGCCGCCCTGGCGGTCGTCTGCAGCCGGTCCCAGCTTGGATCATTGGGCTCGATGACCGCGCCTGAATCCGTGGTGCCGAAGCAATAGCGGCACCAGAGCGCCGATTCCAGCGCCAGGCCGGCGACGCCCTTGCCGGCCTTCAGCCGGTCGGCGATGGTCGGGATGATGAATTTCGGCTGCCGGTTGGAGCCGTCGAGGCAAAGCCTGCGAATGGTGTCGCCGATCTTCGGATTGGAGAAGCGGTGCTCGATGAGCTGGTAGTAGTCCTCCAGCACGGTACCCGGCACCGGCGGCACCGTCGGGATGATCTCGTCGTGCTCCAGTTTTTCGAGAAAACCGCGCACCAGCGGCTCCTGCATCGCCTCGTCGACGAAATGGATGTCCATCAGCCCGGCCGGATAGGCGATGGTCGCATGGCCGCCATTGAGGATGCGGATCTTCATCAGCTCGTAGGGTGCGACATCGCTGACGAACTGCACGCCGACCTTTTCCAGCGGCGGGCGGCCGTCGGTGAAATGGTCCTCCAGGACCCATTGCCTGAACGGCTCGCAAAATACCGGCCAATTGTCGTCAAGCCCCAACTCGCTCGACAGAATGCCGCGCTCGCGGTCGGTGGTGGCCGGCGTGATGCGGTCGACCATGCCGTTGGGAAAGGCGACGTTCTCGCTCACCCAGGTCGCCAGTTTCTCGTCGATCTGCCGCGCGAGCCCGATGACGCCATCGGCGGTGACATGGCCGTTGTGGGGGATGTTGTCGCAGGACATGATCGTGAACGGTACTATGCCGTCGTCGCGGCGCCGCAACAGCCCGGCAAGAATGATGCCAAAGACAGTCTTCGGCATTGCTCCCGGCTGCGCGTCGGCGACGATATCGGGATGGGTCGGATTGAACACGCCGGACGCCGGATCGATGAAATAGCCGCCCTCGGTTATGGTCAGCGAAACGATCCTTATCGCCGGGTCGGCAAGCCGCGCTATGATCGCGACCGCGTCGCCCGGCATCAGGAAGTCGATCATGACACCGGTGACGCGGGCGCTCATGTGGCCAGAATCCTGCTCGACCACGGTGGTCAGCCAGTCCTGTTCCTGCAACTTGCCGCGGCCGACCTTTTCGCCCTCGAAGACGCCGGCGCCGACCAGTGCCCAATCGTGGCCGACGCCCGCATTGAACAGGTCGTCGAGATAGACGGCCTGGTGCGAGCGATGGAAATTGCCGACGCCGAAATGCACGATGCCGGCCCTGAGCGCGGCGCGATCGTATTTCGGGCCGACGACTTTTTCCGGCAGGCGGGACAGTGCCGCCGATGAGAGTTTTACGGTCATTTTAACAAACGCCTTCTCATTGCGGCGCCTGCGCCTGCCTGACCTTCTCCTCTTGTGGGAGAAGGTGGATCGGCGCGCAGCGCCGAGACGGTTGAGGGGTGCTGGACGAAGTGCTGCATCAGAACCCCCCGTCCACCCTCGTTTCACTCGGCACCTTCTCCCCCAAGGGGAGAAGGAAAGTTCAACTCATCCACTGGCCGCCATCGACATTGTAGGTCTGGGCGACGATGTATTTGGCGTCGTCGCTGGCCAGGAACACCGCCATGCCGGTGAGGTCTTGCGCCGTGCCCATGCGGCCATAGGGCACGGCCTCGCCGACCAGCCGCTTCTTTTCGCCCTTCGGCCGGTTTTCGTATTTGGCGAACAGGGCATCGACATGATCCCAGTGCTCGCCGTCGACGACGCCGGGCGCGATGGCGTTGACGTTGATGCGGTGCTTGATCAGGTCGAGGCCGGCCGACTGGGTGAGTGAGATGACGGCTGCCTTGCTAGCGCAGTAGACGGCAACCAGCGCCTCGCCGCGGCGCCCGGCCTGGCTCGCCATGTTGATGATCTTGCCGCCCCGGCCAGCCGCGATCATCGAGCGGGCGGCTGCCTGCAGCATGAACAGCGTGCCGGCGACATTGACCGAAAACAGCCGGTCGTAGCTAGCCTTCGATATCTCGACGATCGGCGCCAAGTCGAACAGAGCGGCGTTGTTGACCAGGATGTCCAGTCCGCCGGCCCTTGTCTCGACTGCTTTCACCGCCGCCTCGATCGAAGCGAGGTCGGTGACGTCCAGTTTCACGGCGTAAGCATTGCCGCCGATCTCCGAAGCGGTCTTTTCCGCAGCTTCGAGATTGATGTCGCCGATGGCGACCGTGGCGCCCTCGCGGACATAGGCTTCGGCGAACGCCCGGCCGATGCCGCGCGCCGATCCGGTGATCAGCGCCGATTTACCCTTGAGCCTCATTGCAACATCGCCTTTCCGTCGGCGCCGAAGCGGTGCAGCTTGGTCTGGTCCGGCGTCAGATAGATCGTGTCGCCGTGATGGGCGGCCAGTTCGCCGTCGGCGCGCACCGTCAGCGGCCCGACACCGTCGGCCTGAACGTGCAGAAACGTGTCGGAGCCGAGATGCTCGGCAACACCGACCGTGGCTTTCCATTCGCCTGAAGTCGTCGAGATGTTCATATGCTCGGGACGGATGCCGACGGTCTTGGCGCCATGTTTGGCCGCCGGCGCGCCTTCGATCAGGTTCATCCTGGGCGAACCGATGAAGCCGGCGACGAACAGGTTCTTCGGCGTCTTGTAGAGCTCCATCGGCGAGCCGACCTGTTCGATGTTGCCGGCGTTGAGCACGACGATCTTGTCGGCCATGGTCATCGCCTCGACCTGGTCGTGGGTGACGTAGATCATCGTCGTCTTGAGCTGATGATGCAGCTCGCTGATCTCCAGCCGCATGGTGCCGCGCAGTGCTGCGTCGAGATTGGACAGAGGTTCGTCGAACAGGAAAGCCGATGGCTGGCGCACGATGGCGCGGCCAATGGCGACGCGCTGGCGCTGACCGCCGGAGAGCTGGCCGGGGCGGCGATCGAGATAGTTGGTGAGGTTCAGGATGCGTGCCGCGTCCTTGACCTTCCGATCGATGGTCGCCTGGTCCTCGCCCGCCATCTTCAGCGGGAAGGCGATATTCTTGGCCACGGTCATGTGCGGGTAGAGCGCATAGGACTGGAACACCATGGCCAGCTTGCGCTTGGCCGGCGCCTCGCCGGTGACGTCGCGGCCGTCGATGTTGATGGTGCCGGCGGTGGTGTCCTCCAGCCCGGCGATCAGTCGCAGCAGCGTGGACTTGCCGCAGCCCGACGGGCCGACGAAGACGACGAACTCGCCGTTCTCGATGACCAGGTCGATGCCCGGAATGATGATCGTCGACCCGAACGACTTGGAGACGTGCTTGAGCGTGATGTTTCCCATGGTTTCCTCCCCGAGGGGTTATTGTCCGTCGTTCATCGCTTGCGGCGGTGTTACTTCACGGCGCCAAACGTCAGGCCGCGCACCAGCTGCTTCTGGCTGAACCAGCCCATGATCAGGATCGGCGCGATCGCCAGCGTCGAGGCCGCCGAAAGCTTGGCCCAGAACAGCCCTTGCGGGCTTGAGAAGGAACTGATGAAGGCGGTGAGCGGCGCGGCCTCGGTGGTGGTCAGCCGGATCGTCCAGAACGCCTCGTTCCATGCCAGGATGATGTTGAGCAGCATCGTCGAGGCGATGCCCGGCACCGCCATCGGCGTCAGCACATAGACGATCTCGTTCCAGAGCGATGCGCCGTCCATGCGCGCCGCTTCCAGGATCTCGCCGGGGATCTCGCGAAAATAGGTGTAGAGCATCCACACCACGATCGGCAGGTTGATCAGCATCAGCATGACCATCAGGCCGACGCGGCTGTCGAGCAATCCGGTATCGCGGAAGATCAGGTAGATCGGGAACAGCACGGCAACCGCCGGCATCATCTTGGTGGAAAGCATCCACATCAGGATGTCCTTGGTCCACTTGCCCGGCGAGAACGCCATCGACCAGGCCGCCGGTATGGCGACGAGCAAGGCCAGGATGGTCGAGCCGACCGACAGGAACACCGAGTTGAGGAAGAACTTGAAGTAGCCGCTCTGCGCCTCGACCGCGGTGTAGCTTTCCGTGGTTCCCGACGGAAACAGGTTGAAGCCCTGGATGGCCTCCTGCTCCGACTTGAACGAGGTGATGATCGTATAGAGGATCGGGAAGAAGATCAGCAGGGCGACGATCCAGGCGGCCGCGGTCGCGATCGTCTTGTGCTGGGTGCTGACTGCACGTGCCATGGTCAGGTCCTCCCGTATCGGCGATATTGGCGGCAGGGTCGACCCCCACTCCGGTTTGCTGCGCAAACCACCTCTCCCCCGATCGACGGGGTAAAGGAAGGGCGCGGCTTCGATGCAGGCGTTTCCTCCCCCCCGGGCAGGGGGAGAGGTGTCCCGCGCATCGGGACGGAGTGGGGGTGGTTCAGCGCCTGTAGCATCGTTTCCTCCCTTATCTGTCCAGGTTCTTGCCGACCGCGCGCATGGCGAAGAAGGCGACGATGTTGGCTAAAATGACGGCAATGATTCCGCCGGCGGATGCCTGGCCGATTTTGAACTCCAGCAACGCCTTCTGGTAGACGAGGAAGGGCAGGTTGGTGGAGGCGTAACCCGGGCCGCCATTGGTGGTGACGAGGATCTCGGCATAGACCGACAGAAGGAAGATCGTCTGGATCAGGAGGACGACGGTGATGGCGCGCGACATATGCGGCAGCGTCAGATAGATGAAGCGGCTGACAAAACCGGCGCCGTCCATCTCGGCGGCTTCCTTCTGCTCGCCGTCGAGTGACTGCAGGGACGTCAGCAGGATCAATGTCGCAAACGGCAGCCATTGCCAGGCGACGATGATGATGATCGCCAGCATCGGATATTGGCCAAACCAGTCGATCGGCTGCCCGCCGAAGAAACGCGCAATGTCGGCAAAGACGCCGTATTGCGGATGCATGATCATGTTCTTCCAGACCAGCGCGGCGACCGGCGGCATGACGAAGAACGGCGAGATGACGAGGATGCGGACGATGCCCTGTCCCCACATCGGCTGATCGATCAGCAGCGCCAGCAGGATCCCGCCGATCACCGTAATCAGAAGTACGCTACCAACCAGTATAAGCGTGTTGAGGATCGACTGCAGGAATGCCGGATTGGAATAAAAAAGCGCGTAGTTCGAGAAGCCGACGAAGCCGTCGCGGATCGGGTTGAGCGGATTGTACTGCTGGAAGGAGAACCACAGGGTGAATGCCAGCGGCACGATCATCCAGACGAACAGCAGCACCACGGATGGCGCCATCATGAAGCGGGCAAGCGAACGGGTCTGCTGAGTAGCCATGACGGTCACCCTTCAAAGTTCAGCCAAATTTTCAGTGTTGTGAAGGTGGCCGCCCGAACTGGGATTCGGGCGGCCCCCGCCGGTTAAGATGGGCAACCGGCTTTCGGCACCGGGAGGAGCCTACTGGATATAACCGCCCTCGGTCATCGTTGCGGTGGCGGCGTCCTGGGCCTGCTTCAGAGCGTCGTCGACGCTGGTCTGGCCGGCGAGTGCGGCCGAGAACAGCTGGCCGACGGTGGTGCCAAGGCCCTGGAACTCGGGGATGGCAACGAACTGGACACCGACATAGGGCACCGGCTTGACGGTCGGATGCGTCGGATCGGCGGCGTTGATCGAGTCCAGCGTCATCTTGGCGAACGGCGCCGCCTTCTGGTACTCGGGGTTAGCGTAGAGCGAGGTGCGCGTTCCCGGCGGAACATTGGCCCAGCCTTCCTTCGACGCGACGAGCTCGAGATAGGCCTTGCTGGTTGCCCACGATACGAATTTTTGGGCGGCGTCAGCCTTTTGCGTGCCGGCGGGAATGGCCAGCGACCACGCCCACAGCCAGTTGCCGCGCTTGCCCAGGCCATTGTCGGGCGCCAGCGCATAACCGACCTTGTCGGCGACCGTTGAGTTCTTCGGGTCTGAGACGAAGGAGGCAGCGACGGTGGCGTCGATCCACATGCCGCACTTGCCCTGCTGGAACAGCGCCAGGTTTTCGTTGAAGCCGTTCGAAGACGCGCCCTCCGGGCCATTGGCCTTCATCAGGTCGACATAGAACTGCAGCGTGTTCTTCCATTCGGGCTGGTCGAACTGCGGCTTCCAGTTCTCATCGAACCAGCGTGCGCCGAAGGAGTTCGACATGGCGGTCAGGAAGGCCATGTTCTCGCCCCAGCCGGCCTTGCCGCGCAGGCAGACGCCGTTCACGCCATTGGCGCGATCGGTCATCTTCTCGGCGGCTTGCTTGACGAAGTCCCAGGTCGGCGCGTCCGGCATCGTCAGCCCGGCCTTCTCCATCAGGTCCTTGCGATACATGACGAACGAGCTTTCGCCATAGAACGGTGCTGCATAAAGCGTGCCATCGACCGACAGGCCACCGGCGATGGCCGGGATGATGTCCTTGACGTCATAGTCGTCGCCGAGCTTGTCGAGCGGCAGCAGCCAGCTCTGCTTGGCCCAGATCGGAACTTCGTAAGTGCCGATGGTCATCACGTCGTACTGGCCACCCTTGGTGGCGATGTCGGTGGTGACGCGCTCGCGCAGCACGTTCTCCTCGAGCGTGACCCACTGGAGCTGGATATCGGGGTTCTTGGCGGTGAAATCGTCGGTCAGCGTCTGCATGCGGACCATATCGCCATTGTTGACGGTGGCGATGGTGATGGATTCGGCATGCGCGGCGAACGCGAGGGTGCTGGCCGACAACAGACCCAGGGTGAGCGTGCGAAGTTTCATCAAAATTCCTCCCATGGACCAAGCTGAGCATTTGCTTTGGCTGTGAGCAATTACTCACCTCGCGTGATTGATGTCAAGCCGGATTCGTTGCTGCAGCGCAGCACGCAGCCTCGTGCGGATCTTGCTCCGGAGGATTTTTGCGCGCGAACAGGCCGGATGTCGGTGCCCGCTTGATCGGATGGATTATCGACTATCCGCCGGCAATCTCGGCCAGTATCCATTCGCGAAAAGCGCGGATCTTCGGCACGTTGCGCCGCGCCTGGGGATAGACCAGCCAATAGGCGTGGCCGTCGTCGCCGACCAGATCGAAAGGCTGGATCAGGCGGCCATCGGCAAGCTCGGCCTTGAAGAAAGCGGCCGTCACGATCGCCACGCCCTGCCCGGCGATTGCGGCGTTGGCCTCATAGGCTTGCGCCCCCATGCTGGAGCCGGGGCGCTTGGCCAGTTCCTCGACCGGCAGGCCGGCGGCGATAAACCAGTCCCGCCACCAGATGTCGCCGGGGTCGAGGATCGGCAGGCGCAACAGATCGGCCGGCTCCTTCACCCCGCCGATGGTCGCCGCGAGTTTCGGGCTCAGCATCGGCGTGAAGTCCGCATTGAAAAGCTTGTGCACCTCCACGCCCGGCCAGTTTCCGCCGCCCGAACGGATGGCGATGTCGATGTCCTCGCGGGCGAAGTCGACGAGGCGGTTCGATGTATCGAGACGCACCGCCAGCGACGGATGCGCGACCTGGAACGAACCGAGATGCTGCGCCAGCCAGTTCGAGGCAAAGGTCAGCAGCGTCGAGACACAAAGTACGCCGTCGGCGCCGCTGCGCGCCGCGGCATAGGCTCCACCCAACAAGGCGAACGCCTCGCTGACCGCAGGCGCCAGGCGTAGTCCCGCCTCGGTCAGCACGATCTGCCTTGGCCGGCGCAGGAACAACGGTGCCCCGACGCGCTCTTCCAGAAGCTTGATCTGATAGCTCGCCGCCGCCTGCGTCATGCCAAGCTCGCCGGCTGCCTTGGTGAAGGAAAGATGCCGCGCCACCGCCTCGAACACCCGGATCGCCTGAAGCGGAGGGAGCTGGGAGACCTGCCGTGACTTGAGTTCAGGCATAAGTCCTCCTTATGGGCCGTGATTGACGTTTGATTGGCAGCAAGGCCCGATCCGGCCGATATTTGTGGTCGACGATCACTCTCGTCCAGACATAACGAAGGCTGACGATCATGACCACGATACAGGAAAAGCTATCTTTGACGCCAGGCCAAGGCTGGTTTTTGCGACTGGCGCGGGGATTGGCGCGGCACGGAGCCAGGAAAAGGGTTTATCTCGACATCAGGGAATTGCCGCCGCATCTGCAGCGCGACATGGGTTTTCTCGACGGCAACGATCCTTGTGGCCGGCGCAAATAGCCTTGCTGGACTTATCGCAAATCAGCTGGCGGCCAGCAAGGCGGCGGCGGTCCGCTCGTCGGTGATGAGGCCGTTGACCAGCCGCCGATTGACAGCCGCAAGGATGCCCGGCAGTTTGCGCTCGCCCATGGCGAGTGCGATCACCAGCGATTTTTCGCGCGACGGCAACGATGCGGACGACACCCTGTCATTGGTGATGCCCTCGATCATCCGGCCTTCGCGATCGAACACCCAGCCGACGATCTCGGCGACGCCGCCTGCCTTTTGCAGCGCTTTCAATTCACTCTCCGAAATGAAGCCGTCCTCGTAAAGCGGCGCCTTGGGGCCGAGATCGCCGATGCCGACGAAGGTGACGTCGGCTTCCGCGGCAAGCGCCAGCGTCGGTTGGATCATCGGCTGGCTGAGCAGCATTTCTCGCTCCTGCGGCGAGGAGGCGATGACCGGCAGCGGCATCGGGAAGGAGCGAGCCTTGACCCTGTCGGCCATGGTGAAGATGACGTTGTAGAAGGCGGCCGAACCGTCGGGCGAGATGTTGCCGGTCAGCGACACCACCTTGTGCTGCGGGCATTCCATCGGCGGCAGCTGCTCGATTGCCGCCTTCAGCGTGCGGCCGGTGCCGATCGCCATGACGATCGGCGTCGGCGAGCGCAGCCGCCTCTCGATCTCGGCGGCCGCCGCCACGGCGACACCAATAGTCGAGGAGGAAGCGGGATCGCTTGGAACCACCTCGACCAGATCGAGGGCGAAGCGCGATTTCAGCCGGGCGGCGAGGTCGAGGCAATTGGCGATCGGGTGGTCGACACGCACCTTGATCAGCCCTTCCGACACCGCCAGCGACACCAGCCGCTGCGCCGTCTGCCGTGAGATGCCGAGCGTTGAGGCGATCTGGTCCTGCGTGTTGCCGGCGACATAATAGAGCCAGCCGGCGCGCGCCGCGTCGTCCAGCCTGTTGCTGCCGCTGTCCTGCCGGGAATTCAACTTGCTGCCTCCCTGCCCCAAACACCGAGCACTAGCACCGAGCGGGAGCGCCTTGGTTTTACCCGGGAATGCGTTTGTAAGCAATTGCCTGCAACCAGAGCAATTGCTTAGGTAAGCTCCCGAGATGCCTGCAGTGTTTCGAGTGGATGATTATAGCCCGCAATGTCGTGCAGCCAAGCGCGGCGGTTTATCTCCCGAGGCAAACCCTTTAAGGGGTTCGGGCAAAGGAGCCTTGCATGACGCCGAAAGCGGTTTTCTGGGACATGGACGGCACGCTGGTCGACAGCGAGCCGTTGCACGAGGCGGCGCTGATAGCGGCGCTGCACAGCGTCGGCATCGCGGCGCCGGCCAACCTGCATGAGCGGGTGCTCGGCATCGCCGCATGGCCGGTCTACGAGATGCTGCGCGACGAGTTCGGCCTCGACCTGGCCTTCGACGACTGGATCGTGCGCAAATACGACCACTATCTGCCGATGGCCGAGACGCTGAAGCCGCGCCCCGGCGCCATCGAGGTCTACAACGAGCTGCGTGCGCTTGGCGTGGCGCAAGCGGTGGTGTCCAATTCCGACCGGCTGGTCGTCGACGCCAATCTGCGCATGGTCGGTCTTTTCTATCCCGGCATGAAGACGATCAGCCGCAACGACGTGCGCGAAGGCAAGCCGCACGCCGAACCGTTTCTGCGCGCCGCATGGCTGGCCGGTGTCGATCCAGCCGATGCCATGGCCGTCGAGGACAGCGTGACCGGCGCCACGGCAGGGCTGGCGGCGGGGATCAGGACGATCTTCTGGCCGGAAGCGCCCATGGCAGGGCCGCCCGGCGCGATCGTCATCAACAGCGCCGACGAATTGCGGGCTGAACTCGGGCTTTAAGTTTAAGATTGGCGAAACCGGCGATCAGAGCGCCCTTCTCCCCGCCCCTATGGCAGGGCTATCGCAGGTGGAAAGCCGAGGCTTTCGCTCTACGATTTACCCCCACCCCTAACCCCTCCCCGCAAGGGGGAGGGAGACTTCCGCTGGCGCTGACCTCGGCAACTTGCTTGCCTTCGGCGCCAAAGGGGGAGGAATAAATGCGCGCGGCAGCGTTCCCTCCCCCTTGTGGGGAGGGTTAGGGTGGGGGTCCACCTTCGCAAGAATCCAAATGCGATTGTGCTGGTCACTTTACAGGCAGGAAGGGGCTCAATTTCTGTAAACCGGCTCCTGCTCGTCGAGGATCGCCTTCAATTCGGACAGGTGCCGTTCGGCCTGACCGGGATAATCTTCCTGCTCCGCTGCTGCCTTCTCGGCGATTTCATTCGACAGGACCCGCAGCGGGCGGCCGGTCCACAGCGCCTTGATGTAGGTCTCGGCGGCGCGTTCGAAATAGAACATGCGGTTGAAGGTGTCGGCGACGGTATCGCCGATGACCAGCACGCCATGGTTGCCCATGACCATCACCTTGACCTTCGGATCGGTGAGCAGCTGCGAGCAGCGTTCGCCCTCTTCCTCGAAGGCGAGCCCACCATAATGGCCGTCGACGACGTGGCGGTTGAAGAAGATCGCCGCGTTCTGATCGATCGGCGGCAACGTCGAGTCGGCGAGCGAAGCGAGCACCGTGGCGTGGATCGAGTGCACATGCATGACGCAGCGCGCATGACGGACATTGCGATGGATGGCGCCGTGCAGCCCCCATGCCGTCGGGTCGGGCGCATCCGGGCCGGAGAGCGTATCGGGATCTTTGGCGTCGATCAGCAGCAGGTCGCTCGCCTTGATGCGCGAGAAATGCACCTGGTTGGGATTCATCAGGAATTGCGAGCCGTCATCGTTGACGGCCAGCGAGAAATGATTGGCCACCGCTTCATGCATGTTGAGCCGCGCCGTCCAGCGGAAGGCGCAAGCCAGATCGACGCGTTCCTCGTAAAAGGGCAGGTTGGTCAGCATTTCCTTCTGCAGGCGGGCGATGCTCATCGAAAACCTCCGTGAAAGAAGCAAGGATGCCGCGCGCCGCAGATGCGCGCAACCGGTTTCGTTTGGTGCAGGCGAGGGCTTCGGCCTACGCCGCAGTGCTTCTGGCGGCGTCGATGCGCAGCCCGCCATGCTCGACGATAAAGTCGATCACCTCCTGCAGGCCCTTGCCGCGCGACAGATCGGTAAATCCGAACGGCCGCTTGCCGCGCATGCGGGCGGCATCGCTCTCCATGACATCGAGATTGACGTTCACATAGGGGGCGAGATCGCTCTTGTTGATGACCAGGAAATCCGACCGGGTGATCGCCGGGCCGCCCTTGCGCGGGATTTCTTCGCCCTGGCAGACCGAGATGACGTAGAGCGTCAGATCGGCGAGGTCGGGGGAAAACGTGGCGGCGAGGTTGTCGCCGCCCGATTCGATGAAGACGATGTCGAGATCCGGGAATTTCCTGGTCATCTCGGCGATCGCCTGCAGATTGATCGAGGCGTCCTCGCGGATGGCGGTGTGCGGGCAGCCGCCGGTCTCGACGCCGATGATGCGATCCTCGGGCAGCGCCTGAAGCCGGGCCAGCATCATGGCGTCTTCCTTGGTATAGATGTCATTGGTGACCACGGCGATGGAGAACTCGTCGCGCAGCGCCTTGCAGAGCTTTTCGGTGAGCGTCGTCTTGCCGGAGCCGACGGGACCGCCGATGCCGACGCGAAGGGGACCATTGGCTTGTGTCATCCAGGGAACTCCATGATGGCTAGCACTGCAAAGCCGAGCCCTACAACCAGGCAGAGCGGCGAATAATAGCTGACATCGAGCCGCGCGAAAGGCTGTTCGGGCGCCAGCCGGCGCCACCACGGCGTGAAGCCGGCAATGCCGCGCCCCAGGAAGACCAGCGCGATGAGCAGCGCTGTCGCGGCAAGCCCGGCCTTGGGAAAGGGCGTGGCAAACACGCCTTCGAGCGCCAGCGGCCACAGTGTCGCCAGGCCGAGGCAGGCGGCGACGGCGAAGCTGGCGAAGGGCGCCGGCATTTCGTCGACACCGCGAAAGCCGACCACCGCGCGGGCGCAGGAGGCAGCGTCCCTGCCCGGCCAGATGCCGCCTATGCCCCAATAGACATGCAGGGTGGTGATCAGCAGCAGGATGAACGAGAGGGCGAAAGCGAGGACGATCATGAGCGGAACAGCCGCGAATATTGCGTTTCGTGCTTCATCGCCATGACATCCGAGACAAACGCGCAGCCGCCGAGATCATTCAGCGTCGAGCCGGCGGCGCGAGCGGCAGTTTCCAAGGCCAGCGGCTCGAAGCCGGCGAGCAGCGCCGTGGCGCCGGTCTGGCCGACGACGCCGAGCCTGATCGCGGCCTGGACGAGGTTGGAGAAGAAGCTCTGTAGGAAGGCCGACAGTGCATCGCGCAGGGCAATGGCGTTGCCACCGGCAGTTGCACCGACGGCGACGCAATAGGCGCACTCGGCCGGCAGACGGTCGAGCACCTGACACGGCCAGGCCGATGCCGCCTTCAGGAAGGCGGCGCCCTGCAGCATGGTCTCGCTGTGGCGCTCGCGCGAGCCGGCCAAGGCCTCGGCGAGGGCTGCGATTTCGGCGAGATCGCCGGCTTGGCGGGCGCGCCGCCAGCTTTCGGCAAACAGCACGGCATCGTTCCAGCCCGAGCCCATCTCGACCAGCGTCTCCAGCCACGCGGCGAGGTCTTTGCTGTCGGCGATCAGCCCTGCATGCACGGCTTGTTCGAGACCATGGCTGTAGGAAAAACCGCCGACCGGGAAGGCAGGCGACAGCCACGCCATCAGCCGCAGCAAAGCGACGTTGGAAGGCTGGTCAGTCATGGTCGTGCGAATGGCTGTGGGAATGCGATTCGCTATGGGTATGGGAATGCGCACCGCTGTGCGCATGCGCCTCGGCATGGGCATGACCGTGACTGTGCCCGGAATAGGCGCCGCGCAGCGGCTTGAACGGCTCGGAAACGTCGCGCACCGTCGCACCCAGCCCTTCCAGCATCGCCTTGATGACATGGTCGCGCAGGATGAGGATGCGTTCCGCTTCGATGGCGGCGGCAAGATGGCGGTTGCCGATATGCCAGGCAAGCTCGGCGAGATGGACAGGGCCGCTGGCACGGATATCGTAGAGCGGTTCCTCGGCCGCGACGATCTCGATATGACGGCCATCCTCCAACACCAGGCGGTCGCCATCGTTCAAGGCCACCGGTTCGGGCAGGTCGACCAGCACTCTATCGCTACGGGCCGTTTCTATGGCGCGGCGGCGCAGATGCCGCTCGTCATGGGCAAGCACCGCACGATCGTAGGCCGCGACCGCTCCTGCCTCGCCGGCGCTCAGAACCGAGACGGCACGCGGGAATTTGGTGAAATCGGTGCGGATGTCGAGCTTCATGTAAAACTGCCTCT
This sequence comes from Mesorhizobium sp. WSM4819, assembly GCF_055811215.1. Classification (NCBI taxonomy): domain Bacteria; kingdom Pseudomonadati; phylum Pseudomonadota; class Alphaproteobacteria; order Hyphomicrobiales; family Phyllobacteriaceae; genus Mesorhizobium; species Mesorhizobium sp. WSM4819. The sequence continues at coordinate 10,779 of NZ_JBVVQO010000043.1, read as the reverse complement.
CCCAACAAGCGTAGCCTATCGCATTCGTCGCCCCAATGGTGCTCAGACGATCGTGTCGAAGAGCCGCAGGATGAACGATATCTGGTAGACCAGGGCGGCGGCGACAAAGGCGATGTGAAAGCGACGGTCGCTGAAGAAGCCAGCTAATCCCGCAGGAAATCGCCCATCGAGAGTGGATTGCCCGGCCAAAATCGTTCATCGAGCGCCTGCTTGCATGTGAATGGAGGTTCGCCTGGAAAGTGAGATTTCCTGAGACCCGTTTCCCTGACCGCGACAAGCAAAGCGTCCTTATATGCATCGTCGAAAATCTGGGCGGGATATCGGCGAAGACTCGGGCTGTCCTTGATGATGTTTCCGATCCAGATGCGCTGTTCGGAAATTGACGACTGCCAACTATGACTTCGATGGCCGGGTTGGAATTCCCATTTCAGGAGATGTGCAAGCAGCACCTCCATCCGACTGCGAATCTCTCGTTTGTCACGTCTCCCCAAGCTCTCGATCTCCTCGGCAAGATTCTCACGATCGAGGTCGGAGAAACGAGCTTCGCGCAACAATGCGCCTTGCTCGGCGCACCACTGGACGTAGTCCGCTTCGTAGGGAGTGAGGGCCCTGAGACGATCAATCCTGTTCATGAGGCCATCATGCCGCAATTTCGAGACAATCGCAAAACGGCACGTCAGAGCTTGGACAACTGAGCACCGAATTTGACGCCCCGCCAACAGGGCGTTGGTAGGGATCAGAACAAAAAGTACCTCTGCGCCATCGGCAGCACCGTGGCCGGTTCGCAGGTGAGCAATTCGCCGTCGGCGCGGACTTCGTAGGTTTCGGGATCGACCTCGACATGTGGGGTGGCGTCGTTGAGCACCATCGAATGCTTGCCGATGCCGCCGCGGGTGTTGTCGACGGCGACCATCTGCTTGTCGACGCCGAGCCTGCCGCGCAGGCCGGCATCGAGCGCGGCTTTCGAGACAAAGGTCACCGACGAGTTGGTCATCGCCTTGCCATAGGCTCCGAACATCGGCCGGTAGTGCATCGGCTGCGGTGTCGGGATCGAGGCGTTGGGATCGCCCATCGGCGCGGCGGCGATCATGCCGCCGACCAGCACCATGTCCGGCTTGACACCGAAGAAGGCCGGGTTCCACAGCACCAGGTCGGCGCGCTTGCCGACCGCCACCGAGCCGATCTCGTTCGACAGGCCGTGCGCGATGGCCGGGTTGATCGTGTATTTGGCGATGTAGCGGCGGACGCGGAAATTGTCGTTGTCGCCGGTCTCCTGCGGCAGCGAGCCGCGCTGGCGCTTCATCTTGTCGGCGGTCTGCCAGGTGCGGATCGCCACTTCGCCGACGCGGCCCATCGCCTGACTGTCCGACGAGATGATCGAGAAGGCGCCGATGTCGTGCAAGATGTCTTCGGCGGCGATGGTTTCCTTGCGGATGCGGCTTTCGGCAAAGGCGATGTCTTCGGGGATCGACGGCGACAGATGATGGCAGACCATCAGCATGTCGAGATGCTCGGCCAGCGTGTTGACGGTGTAGGGCCGGGTCGGATTGGTCGACGACGGGATGACGTTGGGCAGGCCGCAAACCTTGATGATGTCGGGCGCATGGCCGCCGCCGGCGCCTTCGGTGTGGAAGGCGTGGATGGTGCGGCCCTTGATCGCCGCCACCGTATTCTCGACAAAGCCGGATTCGTTCAGCGTGTCGGTGTGGATCATCACCTGCACGTCATAGTTGTCGGCGACCGACAGGCAGCAGTCGATTGCCGCTGGCGTCGTGCCCCAGTCCTCATGCAACTTAAGCGAGCAGGCACCACCCAGCACCATTTCTTCAAGCGCGGCCGGCAACGACGCGTTGCCCTTGCCCGACAGGCCGATGTTCATCGGGAAGGCGTCGAAGGACTGGATCATGCGCGCCAGATGCCACGGCCCCGGCGTGCAGGTCGTCGCCAGCGTGCCATGCGCCGGTCCGGTGCCGCCGCCGAGCATGGTGGTGATGCCTGACATCAGCGCTTCCTCGATCTGCTGCGGACAGATGAAATGGATATGCGCGTCGAAGCCGCCGGCGGTGAGGATCTTGCCCTCGCCGGCGATGATCTCGGTGCCGGGACCGACGATGATGGTGACACCATCTTGCATGTCCGGATTGCCGGCCTTGCCGATCGCGGCAATGCGGCCGTCGCTCAGGCCGATATCGGCCTTGAAGATGCCGCCTGACGCGTCGACGACCAGCGCATTGGTGATGACGGTGTCGACCGCGCCTTGCGCGCGAGAAACCTGGCTCTGGCCCATGCCGTCGCGAATAACCTTGCCGCCGCCGAATTTCACCTCTTCGCCATGCAGCGTAAAATCCTTCTCGACCTCGATGAACAGCTCGGTATCGGCAAGCCGCACCTTGTCGCCGACGGTCGGGCCGTACATCTGCGCATAGGCGGCGCGGGTGATTCTAGCCATCAGCAATTGCTCCCGAAATACGGCCCCAAATACAGCCCCAAGATACAGCCGGTCGAAGCCCGGCCCCACATTGTCGCCATCCTATGGTCACGCAATGACCTGCTGGGCGACACCTTCCGATCCCATTTAACGTTTGAGGTGGCAGGGTCACCCCAAAACGACCGTTTGCCAATCGATGGAAAGGAAGTTTTATGCGCAAAACGATCTCTCTCGCAGCCGCCGCCACCCTGCTGCTCGCGACCGCTGCCAGCGCCCAGCAACAGCCGGCGCCGCAGCCTGCCGAGCCGCCGGCTTCGCCCGCTCCCGCAGCGCCCGGCGCTCAGCCGCAAGCGCCGGCGATCCAGACCGTCAACGTCGTCGACATCGAGGAACTGCCCAAGGAAACGCAGACCAAGGTCAACGAAGTGATCGCCAAGCGCGGCGAGGACGGCCTGCAGAAATTGCGCAGCTCGATCGACGCGACCCCGCAGGTCAAATCCGCGCTCGAAGCCAAGGGGCTCACCTCGGCGCAAGTGATCGCCGCCAGCATGGACGCCAACGGCTCGCTGACCTTGATCACCAAGAAGGCGAGCTGACGATGCGCTGTGGCGGGCCGGCACGAGGCCGGCCTGCCGCATCGGGGAGGGAACCTTCGCAGGGCGGAATACGTTTCGACTTTTTGGCCTAGAACCGAGTCTCGAAAGCGGCTTTGAGAGCGAGCGATGGCGATCACCACCTTTCCCGACAGCAAATGGCTGCATATGCTGGCCGCAACTGCGTTTCTTGCGGCGAGCGCTCCCCAGGCCGGGCTGAATGCGCAGGGCCTTGAAGGCCCTGAGACCCAGAACAAGATCATCGGCTCGGAGGTCGGCCAGGAAGAGACCAACACGGCTGTCGAGGCCGGCAAAGTCACTACCGCGATCGACCGGACGCGTGAAAACATCGGCGCGGTGCGCAAGACATCCAAGCTCGACAAGGTCGACATCGTGTTCCTTACCGACGCCGCGCGCACGGAAGGCGGGCTGCCGCCGGCGATCGAAAGCAAGGTCGAGCAGCATCAGGACGACATTGCGGAACTGCGCGACGAGATCGAGGCGAACGCATTGCTGTTCAACGCCATCGACTCTCGACGTGTGCAGACCGAAGACGTTCTCGCCGTCGAATTCGACGATCCCGGCAAGGTCGTCATCTACGCGGCGGCCAAGCCGCCCAGCTGAGCCGAAACTGCGCGACGCTCTGGATCGCACAACGCGACCAGGGGATCGCACAACGCGACCAGGGGATCGCACAACGCGACCAGGGGATCTCACAGCGCGCCCATGATCTTCTGCTGAAGCCCGTAGACCTCGCGCTTGCCGCCGAGCGGCACCAAGGTGACGTCGCGCTCCTGGCCGGGCTCGAAGCGCATCGCCGTGCCGGCGGCAATGTCGAGGCGCATGCCGCGCGCCTTGTCACGATCGAATTTCAGCCCCTCATTGGTCTCGAAGAAATGATAGTGGCTGCCGACCTGGATCGGCCGGTCGCCGCTGTTGGCCACTTTCATGGTGATGGTCGGCTGGCCCTTGTTGAGTTCGATCTCGCCGCCTGCCGTGATGATTTCGCCCGGTATCATCGCCATCGATATGCCTTTCGCTGTCAGGATCGTGCCGTCACGCGGCGTTGCTGGCCGGGCCGCAGCCTTCGGCCTTGAGGACGCGCTTTGTCGAGGCGGGATATTTGTTCAGCGTCGCCGCCGGACGGATAGGGCGCGCTGAAAAATTGCCGCCGCAGTTCGGGCAGACGCCGCCCAGCACATTTACCGCACAATCAGCACAGAAGGTGCACTCGAAGGTGCAGATCAGCGCATCGGTCGCCTCAGGCGGCAGGTCCTTGTCGCAGCATTCGCAGTTGGGGCGCAGCTCAAGCATTTTTTCTCCTATCGGCCCTCACCTTGTCGGCCCTCATCTTATCGGTTCATGCACGGTCACCAGCTTGGTGCCGTCGGGAAACGTCGCCTCGACCTGGACGTCGTGGATCATCTCGGCGATGCCCTCCATCACCTGCGCGCGGGTGACGACGTGGGCGCCGGCCTCCATCAGCTCGGCGACCTGGCGGCCGTCGCGGGCGCCCTCGACAACGAAGTCGGTGATCAGCGCGATCGCCTCCGGGTGATTGAGCTTGACGCCGCGCTCGAGCCGCTTGCGCGCCACAATCGCCGCCATGGCGATGAGCAGCTTGTCCTTTTCCCTTGGCGTCAGGTTCATGCGTTTTCCCAGGATGGCGTAGACAGGAGCGGTGTAATCGGAATCAGAGTGACCATAATTTGGGCAGACCCGCCCGTCCGTTGAGCAATTCGACAAGCGGAACCAGCCGCTTGCGGAGCTGGTAGCCGTCCTCGGCAAACAGCCTCGCAAGAAGCTTGCCATATTTTTTCACGCTCCAGACGCTGGCATCGCCCTGGCCGCCGATAATGTCCCGGGCCGGATCGAGCAAAGCCTCGACCCGCGGCGAGATCATCAGCACCGTCGCCATGGCGATGGCGCCGCCGGCCACGGCCGAACGGCCCAGAATCGCGGCAATGTCCGGCCCGATGCGGAAATCCTCGGCATGAACCAGCGCTCCGTCCTGGCTGACCCGCCAGCGGTCGTGGAAAGCGCCGTGCGCCGCGCGTTCGCCCATGGCGAGGCGGCCAAAAACGGTCGCCTCGAGCACCAGCGCCTCGGCGCCTGCGGCAAGCTCCAGGTCGAGCCTGCGGGCAAAGGCAGATCGATCAAAGACGATGGTTTCCTGTGGCAGCCAGGCGATGCGGCCGCCGGCGCCGACGGTCAGCTTGACCCGCACCTCGGCACGATCGGACGCAGCGCGGTAGATTTTCTCGCAGGCCTGGGTGGTTATGCTGGCGCAGGCGCCGGCGCCGACATCGACCTGCCAGCCGAGGCGGTCGCCGCCGGTCAGCCCGCCGGCGGTGTTGATCAGCACGGCTTCGAGCGGATCGGCCGAGACGGCCGGCATGCGGATCTTGGCGGATCCATCCTGATAAAGCCGCCGAAGCCGCGTGCGGCCGCCATCCTTCTCACAGGCAAGCCGCGCCGTGCCGGCGACGCGCTGGGCCGGCGGCACAAAGGTCAGGTCCTGTCCGATCATATCCACGGCGCCAACTTAAGCACAGCGCCGGCTTTGTCGACATATAGCTTGTTGCTTGACAACGTTTCGGTTTCTATAGAGGAGCCGTCTTGGTACGGTCACACAACGCCTGGCCGGATAAAAGGCGACGGTGACGGTCTGAACCTGGGGAAGAACGGGCGCCGATCCGTTGGCGCCGGGAAACGACGAGGGTTGGGGAAGGAACCGAATGGCTGACCAGCTGGCAACGGACATCATCGAGAAGATCAAGGCTCATGCCGAGCCGGGTGGCGAAGAGATCACCACCAGCACCGAACTGACCTCGCTTGGCATCCATTCGCTGGAACTGACGGAGATCATCTTCGACCTCGAGGAACAGTATGGCATCGAGATCGAGATGAACACGGTCGACGCCTGGAGCAATCTGAAGAACGTCGGCGACATGGTCGAGGCGGTTCGCGCGCTGATCGCGAAAAAAGCCTGACCGAATGCACAAGCGCGTTGTCATTACCGGCATCGGCGGCCTGTGCGGGCTCGGCACCGACGTGCCGACGATCTGGGGCGAGATGCGCGCCGGCCGTTCGGCCATCGGCCCGATCGTCAATTCGGAGCTGCATGACCTGAAAATCAGGGTCGGCTGCGAAATCAGGACCCTTCCCGAGCACGGCATCGACCGCAAGCAGGCCGTGTCGATGGACCGTTTCAGCCTGTTGGCGACGATCGCCGCGCGCGAGGCCGCGCAACAAGCCGGGCTAAGCTTGCACGCGGCCAACACCTACCGGATGGGCTCCATCGTCGGCGTCGGCGTTTGCGGCTGGGAGGCGATCGAAGAGAGCTATCGCGCCATCCTGCTCGAGGGCAAGAACCGCACCGGCATCTTCACCGTGCCGAAAGTGATGCCGGGCGCTGCGGCCGGCCATGTCAGCATGAATCTCGGCCTGCGCGGGCCGGTCTTCGGCATCACCTCGGCCTGCTCCTCGTCCAATCACGCCATTGCCTCGGCGGTCGACCAGATCAGGCTTGGCCGCGCCGATGTCATGCTCGCCGGCGGCACCGATGCGCCGCTGGTCTGGGGCATCCTGAAAGGCTGGGAGGCGTTGCGGGTGCTGGCGCCCGACACCTGCCGGCCGTTTTCGGCCGATCGCCAGGGCCTGGTGCTCGGCGAAGGCGCCGGCATGGTCGTGCTGGAAACTTTTGAGCATGCCATGGCGCGCGGCGCCACTATACTCGCCGAAATTGCCGGCGCCGGCCTTTCCGGCGATGCCTCCGACATCGTCGCGCCGACCATCGAAGGGCCGGAGGCGGCGATGCGCTTCTGCCTCGTCGATGCCAGGCTCAACCCGGAGGACATCGACTACGTCAATGCGCATGGCACCGGCACCAAGGCCAACGACCAGATCGAGACGGCGGCGATCAAGCGCGTTTTCGGCGACCATGCCCAAAAACTTTCGATCTCCTCGACCAAATCGATGCATGCCCACTGCCTCGGCGCGTCGGGCGCGCTGGAGCTGATCGCCTGCGTGATGGCGATCCGCGAAGGCATCGTGCCGCCAACCGCCAATTTTCGCGAAACCGACGCCGATTGCGATCTCGACATCACGCCGAATGTGGCGCGCGAGCGCAAGGTGCGCGCGGCGATCAGCAACGGCTTCGCCTTCGGCGGCACCAATGCGGTGCTGGCGTTCAAGGCGGTCTGACCGCAACCGGATCCCAGCTACGGCGAGACGCGTCTTGCCACGCGCCACGACGGCGCGCTTGCGCGAAAAAAATCCCAGGAGTTTCGATGACCGACCTGTCCGCCTTTCCGATCGCCACGCGCTGGCCGGCCAGCCATCCCGACCGCATCCAGCTCTATTCGTTCCCGACGCCGAACGGGGTAAAAGTGTCGATCGCGCTGGAGGAACTCGGCCTGCCCTACGAGGCGCATGCGGTGAACATCGGCAAGGACGAGAGCTGGACGCCGGAATTCCTGTCGCTGAACCCGAACGGCAAGATCCCGGCAATGATCGATCCGGACGGCCCGGGCGGCAAGCCGATCGGGCTGTTCGAATCCGGCGCCATGCTGCTCTACCTCACCGACAAGACCGGCCGGCTGATCCCGGCCGACCCGGCGCGGCGTTACGAAACGATTCAGTGGGTGTTTTTTCAGATGGCCTCGATCGGGCCGATGTTCGGGCAGGTCGGTTTTTTCCACAAATTCGCCGGACGCGAGATCGCCGACAAGCGGCCGCTGGCGCGCTATCGCGACGAATCGCGGCGGCTGATCGGTGTGCTCGAGACGAGGCTGAAGGGCCGCAGCTGGATCATGGACGACGACTACACCATCGCCGATATCTCGATGCTGGGCTGGGTGCGCAATCTGATCGGTTTTTACGAAGCAAGGGAGCTTGTCGGCTTCGACGATTTTTCCCATGTCGCGACATGGCTGGAGCGCGGCTTGGCCCGGCCGGCGGTGCAAAGGGGTCTTGCTATCCCCGCCCGGGGCTAGCGCATCGGCGCAGGCGCCGAAAACCGGCTATTTTGCCTTGGTTTTGGGTTTCGAGCCGCCCTTGCCCATGACGGAAGCGGCGAGGGACGCAGCGGTCTTGGCGGTGGCGACAACTGCGCCGGCCGCGACATTGGCCGTCGTCTTGACGGTGCGCATGGCGCTGTCGGCCATCGAGCCGCCGCTTGCCGACTTCCTCGACCTGGCCGGTTTTGCCGTGGTTTTGGCGGCGGTCGGTGTCACTTTCTTCGGTGCTGCCTTGCCAAAACTGGGCTTTGCATCCTTGGAGCGGGCGGCAACGGCCGGGCCAGCGCCGGTCTTCGATTCAGTTGCCTTTGATCCAGTTGCCCTGGATCGAGTTGCCCTGCCCTTGCCGGGCGCAGGCTTTCTTGCCTTGTTTGCCATCGGAGTAGCCATCGGACAGTCTTCCTCATGTCAGCATTATTGCCGTATTCGAGATAACGGCCGGAAAGTCCTAAGGTTCCGGCGTGGGCAGTCCTTGCGAATCAGGGTTGATCGCCAAGCACCAGATCGGCGGGGCGGCGGCGGGCAAGCACGCGGTCGATGTTGGGCATGTCGTTGGAAGCGATCCAGGCGCGGGCGTCATCGTCGGAGCGGCCATGCTCGTGCCATCGCTCGAGCAGCCGGCGCTCGAGTTCGGCGCGCGGCACGTCGACAAAGATCGAGAAATCGAACAGCGGCGCCAGCCGCGACCACGGTTCCTCGTCAAGCAGCAAATAATTGCCTTCGACCAGGATGAACTTGGTGTCGGCGGCGATGATCGAAGCGGCCGCGCGCGACAGTTCCATGCTGCGGTCGAACACCGGAATGGCGATGTCGGGCTCGGCGGCGCGGATGCGCTTCAGCAAGGTTTCGAAGCCGGCAAAGTCAAAGGTTTCCGGAGCGCCCTTTCGCGCGCGCAGGCCGCGCTGCTCGAGCACGATATCGTCGTAATGGAAGCCGTCCATCGGCACGATTTCGGCCGTGCCTTCCGGCAGCAGCTCATGCAGTCGGGCCGACAGCGTCGACTTGCCGGCCCCCGGAGGGCCGGCGATGGCAACGACAAAGCGCCGCGCCCTGCCGGCGCGCTTGAAGATGGTGGCGGCGAGGTGGGCAATCTCGGACATCGGAGCCTTTCTGGCTGGGTGTTTTGGATCGCATCTTGGCTATAGTTGGCGGGATTTTCAAACGCGGGATTATTGAAGATCGACCAATTGTCGAGGTCGGCGCCGCTGCCCCCTCATCCGGCCGCTTCGCGGCCACCTTCTCCCCGTTGGGGAGAAGAGAGAAGCGGCGGCGCTGGCGATCTCCTCTCCCCTCGGGGAGAGGTCGGATTGCCCCGAATTACCCTTTGCAATTAGGTTGGCAATCCGGGTGAGGGGGCAGCGCCAACGCTCGCAATAGGAGGGCTACCTCCAACCGGAAGCGCCGCCCACGACACAGCCCAATCAGGCGGGCACGGATCGGCCAATCCGCAGGAAAGCGCCGTCGAAGGCGACAGCCCGCGTCGAACCGTCGGCCGCCATGAGGCGCATGCGCCCCTGCGTGGTGGTGATGTCGCGCGGCGGCTCGCCGTCCATTAAGGGCAGTGCGCCGATGACGTGGCGGAACGAGACATTGCCGCCAAGGTCAAAGGCGGTCGCCACCCCTTCCCGCTTCAGCCAGTTGTCACCCAGCGACGCGGCGTGGCCAAGCGCGGTGCGGCCGTCCTCGATGCCGAGTACGCCGCGATGGCGGCCGCTCCACGGCGCGTAGTCGCGCCCGCCATTGCTGATCCACAGCATGGTGACCGGCAGCTCGGCCGGGTTTTTCAGCACAACAACGAGATCGGCTTCCGCCTTTCGCGCCAGTGCGGTCCAGCCCGGCCCGCCATGATCGGCCTCGACCAGCGTGACGAAATCCTCTCGGCTCTGGTCCATGCGATAGTCGGTCAAGTCGAGCGTGCCGCCATCGGCGGCGGGAAAGCGCGTCAGGTCGGCGGACCGCGCGGGATAGGCGAAAAGAAAGCGGCCGCGGGCCGGATCGGGCTCGAGCGGGTCGTCGGGCGTTGCCGCAAACCGCTTCGGCGAAAAAGCCAGCCTGCCGCCGTCCGTCATCACCGTCATCGGATGATGGGCGACGGAAATGCCGCCCGATCCACCGGAAAAGACATGTTCCTGGTAGAGAAACGGATGGTCGTCGCGCAAGGTGATGATCTTGTCGACCGTGGCGCCCATGACCTTGTGCTGCAGCCTGAAAACGGCCCGCCAGCCATCGGCAGTCGCCGCGGAGGCGGCGACATCCCAGCGGCTGTTGGCCGGCCAGCCATGCAAGGGCGCTTCCTCGACATCGCTGCGCGAAAACGGCGCGCATAAAAAATCGCCGGACAGGCGAACGGTGCCCTCGGGCAGGTCTTGTGGCAGCGTCTCGCGCGGCTCGTCGATCCACGGCGCGCGATGCAGCGGTTTTAGCCGGCGCCCGTCGATATCGACCGTCATGTCGGCGAGATGGCCGACGGTGAGATCGACCGTTACCGAAATGCCCTTTGCCGTGATCGTGAGCGTATCCATGGCGCACCTGCTGATTCTGCCGGCGCCAGCAAACCCGCTCGGTGCCGGTTGCGCAAGCTGGGTGATGGGCATTTCATGTCAGAGACGCGTTTGCCCGGGTGATGTACCCCTAGCCCGAGGCTTTCGCAGTGGAGGCCGAGGCTTTCGCTCTACGATGGACCCCCACCCCTAACCCCTCCCCACAAGGGGGAGGGAGACTTCCGTTGGCGCTGACC
>NZ_JBVVQO010000042.1:0-55369 GCF_055811215.1 Mesorhizobium sp. WSM4819 | reverse complement strand
TTCGCCGTGTCGGGGATGATGATCCCGCCGGCAGTCTTGGATTCGGATTCAACCCGGCGTACGACCACGCGGTCATGAAGCGGGCGGAACTTCGACTTTGCCATTTTTTATTCCTCGGTGAGAATGGTGAGAACAGTTCCTCCGTCCGGCGGCGCCGGACAAACCTATAAGCCCGGCGGCGCCGGACCTACGCTTGGCACTCACCAATGGCGAGTGCTAACGTGGCGGTGAGATAAGCCGGTGGCTGGCGAGAGTCAAGGCGCTGAGTGAGCTGATCGACAGCCGCAGCCTGCTTTCGAACTGATACTTGACTGAGTCAACTAAATAGTTGATCTTGTGCGGGCAAGAGGATGCCATGACGATTCATCATCAACCCGGCAGGGAGCGGATCGATGCTATGCGGGGCTTCAACCGCTTCTACACCCGCCAGATCGGGTTGCTCGACGAAGGGCTGCTGAAAAGCGCCTTCTCGCTGACCGAGGCCCGGGTGCTCTATGAACTGGCGCATCGCGATGGCCTGACCGCCACCGATCTTGCGCGCGATCTCGGTCTCGACCCCGGCTATCTCAGCCGGTTGCTGAAAAAGTTCGAGGAGCGTGGCCTGGTCGAGCGCGTGGCGACGCAAGCCGATGCTCGGCGCTCGTCGATCGCGCTGACGCCGGCGGGAAGAGCGGCGTTCGCGCCGCTGAACCAGGGTTCGCACGATCAGGTCGCGGCCCTGCTCGAGCGGCTTTCCGCACCGGAACAGGACAGGCTGGTCAAGGCGATGCAGACGGTGCAGCGCCTGCTGGGCGAGAGTGCAGAGCCCAAGGTCCCTTACATGCTGCGGTCTGTGCAGGTCGGCGACATCGGCTGGATCATCCATCGCCAGGGCCTGCTCTACGCGCAGGAATATGGCTGGGACGAAACTTATGAGGCGCTGGTCGCTGAAATCCTCGGCGCTTTCGTCAAATCCTACGATCCGAAATGGGAACGCAGCTGGATCGCCGAGCGGGAAGGCGAAGTCGTCGGCTCGGTCTTCGTCGTGCGCCAGTCGGACGCGGTGGCGAAGCTGCGCCTGCTCTATGTCGAGCCCTCGGCGCGCGGTCTCGGCATCGGCAGGCGGCTGGTCGAGGAATGCATCGGCTTTGCCCGTGCCAAGGGCTACAAGACATTGACGCTGTGGACCAACGACGTGCTGACTGCAGCGCGCCGCATCTACGAGGCGGCCGGGTTCAAACTGGCCAATCAGCAGCGCCACCACGCCTTCGGCAAGGATCTGGTCGGCCAGAACTGGAACCTGGAGTTGTAGCGTCTTTCCCCTCTCCCCTTGTGGGACAAGGGGAGAGGGCAAGATAAGGCGGAGTGCCTCGACACTAGCATCCAACACAAGTTGAAAACTGGCCCTTCCTCACCCTTTGACCGGTATCCAGATTTCCAGCCCGCCATTGCCGATGCGCGGATCGAATTCGGGGCCGTAGCGCTCGAATTCGGGCGCGTCGGCAATCTTGTGCCCGGAGGCCGGCAGCCATTTGTTCCAGATCGTGTTGACCGTGCGGCGGATGGTCGAGATGTGGTCACGATGGGCGAACACGGCGTACTTCTGCGCCGGCACGCGCACGCGCGAAAACTCCTTCGGCAGGTCCGAAAAATCGGACACCTCGACGCCGGCGATATAGTCGAAATTGCCTGCATCGTCGCCGTTGACGCAGACGCCATAGGCGACGTCGCCGACCTCGCCTGGAATGTTGCCGACATAGGGGCCGAACCTTTGCCACTGCATCGGGATGCCGGCGCTGGTTTCGCAACTGTAGCGCTCGCCAAGACCGGCGATGAGGAACGGCCGGCTGGTCTCAAAACGCGGCGGCTCGAGATTGGTGAGGAAGGACTGGTCCATCAGGATCGGCTCCACGAGATCGAGGTTTTTGAGCGAGCCTTGCGCGCGCACCAGTTCCGGCGTGGTGCCGAACTGGTCGCGGAAGGCGCGGGTGAAAGCCTCATGCGAGGCATAGCCGGCGTCGAGCGCGACCGAGAGAATGTCCGGTGCGCCGGCGGCGAGCCTGCGCGCCGCCTCGGTCAGGCGGCGAGAACGCAGGTAGCCCATCACCGAACGGCCGGTCGCCGCGCCGAAAGCCCGCGTCACGTGAAAGCGCGACACGCCGCTGCTGTTGGCGACATCGTCGAGCGAGATGGATTCCGGCAGATGGCTTTCGACGAACCACAGCGCTTTCTCGGTCGGGTTCATACGGCTCCTTGCTGTGGGACTGTGCATTTGGCCGGCTCATAGTGCCGCGTCCTGATGGAGGCAGTTTGATCGAAATTGCGCACCGCGCAATGCGACGCTGGTCGGCAAGTCGGAGGCGTTGGGCGAAGGGCTTGACGGGAGCAGGCGTTGTCCTTAGGTAGTAACGTTATTACATTACGAGATTCGGTATGCTCGTTCTGACAAGACCATTGCTCGCGGGGCACTCCGAACCCCGGAAACTTATTGCGCTGGGATTGGCGGAAAACTAGGGTGGCTGACTGATGGTCCCCAAGCCGAAAGGCGAGGGGTGAAAAGGGAACACGGTGAGATCGTCGGATCGAGGCCGTGGCTGCCCCCGCAACTGTAAGCGGCGAGCAAAATCCGAAATGCCACTGGCCGGCAAGGCTGGGAAGGCAGGATGGCGCAAGGACCCGCGAGCCAGGAGACCTGCCATCGCAGAGTTGACCGGACGGGGTGTGCCGGGAGGAGACGTGGACATCGGTTCTTGTCGGCCGGTCCAGCTTCCTTCCGTCGCCATTGAGAAAGTGACGGTAAGTTGGACGCCTGCCAGCCTCTTCTTGAAGCGCGTGAACTGAGCGCCACGGCGAATGGCCAGCGCCTGGTCAGTGCGGTCAGCCTTTCGGTCGCGGCGGGAGACCGCCTCGCCATCATCGGCCCCAACGGCGCCGGCAAGACGACGCTGCTGCGCATGCTATGTGGCACGCTGCGGCCGAGCGCGGGAGATGTGAGATTTTCCGGACGCCGGCTGGAGACATTTCCGGCCGCCGAGCGGGCGCTGCACATGGCGGTCGTCGGCCAGACCGATCAGCCCGATCCGCGGCTTGCCGTGATCGACTACGTCGGACTTGGGCGAGTCCCGCATGCCGGCTTGCGACGCAGGAGCGAGCAACGCGACATCGTCGTCGAAGCGCTTCGCAGAACCGGCCTGCTGCCGCTGCTCGGCCGCACGATCGGCTCGCTATCGGGTGGTGAGCGGCAACGCGCCCAGCTGGCGCGCGCCGTCGCCCAGGAGCCGAAAATCCTGTTCCTCGATGAACCGACCAATCATCTCGATCCGCGCGCCCGCAGCGAACTTCTCGAACTTGTATCGCAGTTTGGCATGACCGTCGTGGCGGTGCTGCATGATCTGTCGCTGGTCACGCCATTTGCCACCAGCGTCGCGGTGATGAACGAGGCCCGCCTGCAGGCACTCGCCGGTCCGCGCGAGGCGCTGACCAAGCAGTTGATCCGCGAGATTTTCGGCGTCGAGGTGCTTCGGCTGCGCCATCCCACCGAAGACCGCGAACTCACGGTGTTCGAAGTCCCGAACCGTGCCTCTTCTGATCTAACCAAGGAGCAACATCCGTGAAACGCCTCGCACTCTCTTTTGCCTCTCTGGTGCTTGCCCAGGCCGCCTTCGCTTTCCCGGTAACAGTCGACAGCTGCGGCACACCGCTGACGTTCGACGCCGCGCCGAAGCGCGCCGTCATCCAGGATATGAACATGGCCGAGATGGCCTTCGCGCTGGGGCTGCAACCGTCGATCGTCGGTCTGACCGGCATCACCGGATGGTACAAGGTCGGTCCGGAATTCAAGGCCGGGCAGGGCGCCATTCCGGAACTCGCACCGAAATACCCGACGCTCGAAAACCTGGTCGCGGTCGAGCCCGATTTCTTCCTCGCCGGCTGGTATTACGGCATGAAGCCGGGCGGCGAGGTAACGCCAGATACGCTGGCGCCGCACGGCGTCAAGACGCTGGTGCTGACGGAAAGCTGCGTCCATCTCGACAACAACCGCCCCGCCGCCTCGATGGACCTGCTCTACGGCGACATTGAAAAGCTGGGCAGGATTTTCGGCAAGCAAGCCAGGGCGGAAAAACTCGTTTCAGGCTGGAAAGCGCAACTCGCCGATATCACGGCAAAGGTCGGCGACCGCGAGCGGACGCGGGTGTTTCTCTACGACTCCGGCGAAGACAAACCCTTCACATCAGGCAAGTTCGCGATCCCCAGCGCCATGATCGCCGCTGCCGGCGGCGACAACATCATGGCCGACATGCAGACGAGCTGGGGCAACACGGACTGGGAAACGGTCGCTTCCCGCAATCCGCAGTTCCTGATCCTGCTCGACTATCAGGACGGCGGCGGTTACAGGAAACTGCTCGACTTCCTCAAAGTCCATCCGGCAATGAAGGAGACCGACGCGGTCCGGAATGAGCGCTTCGTCGCGCTGCGCTATGCCGAGCTGACGCCCGGACCCGCCAACATCGAGGCGATCGGCAAGATCGCCAGCGCGATGCACCCGGAAGCCTTCTGAGTTTGCGCCACAGGGCGTTCGAATTGGCCATGGCAGCAGGAGCGGCAGCAATCGCCGCTCTTGCTCTGCTGTCGATCGCCTATGGATCGACAGTCATAGCGTTGAGCGACGTGGTTGCTGCGCTCGGACATGCGGCCGGGCTGGATGGAGACCTCGTGCCCGGCTCAGTCGGCAATATCCCGGTCGCCAAGATCCCAATTGCCAAGATTGTCGTCGATCTCAGGCTGCCGCGCACCATCATGGCGATCTGTGTCGGCGCCGGGCTGGGCGTCATCGGCGCGCTGCTGCAGACGGTAACCCGAAACGACCTCGCCGATCCGTTCCTGTTCGGCCTTTCCTCCGGTGCGGCGGCGGGTGCTGTTTCCGTCATCACCATTTTTGGCGACCGTTTCGGCATCTGGACGTTGCCGGTTGCCGCCTTCACCGGCGGCATATTGGCCGCCGGCATCGTGCTTTTGCTGGTTTCGCGGGTGAGGGGGCAAGGCCCCGAACGGCTGATACTGGCCGGGCTTGCCGTCTCGTTCATGTTCATCGCCTTGACCAACTATCTCGTCTTCGCCGGAGACCAGCGCGCCGCTCACTCGGTTTTGTTCTGGACGATGGGCGGGCTCGGCCTGGCGCGATGGGACAATGTCGGGCTGGCTGCTCTTGGCGCGTGCACCATTCTTGCTTATGGCCTGTGGAACCATCGCAAGCTCGACGCCTTCCTGGCCGGCGAGAATGCTGCCGAAAGCCTCGGCGTGCCGGTTGTGCGGATGCGCAGGACGGCGTTTCTCGTCGCTGCCTTCTCGACGGCGATCCTGGTCTCGGTCGCAGGTGTCATCGGTTTCGTCGGGCTGATGATCCCGCATCTGTCCCGGCCCCTGGCAGGCCCGTTGCATCTGCGCCTGATTGCAAGCTGTGCCCTCTTCGGAGCGATGCTGCTGCTGGCAAGCGATCTTCTGGCGCGCACGCTGCTGCCGCCGCAGGAACTGCCGATCGGCATCATCACCAGTTCGGTCGGCGCTTTCTTCGTGGTCACCATGCTCATTCGCAATCGTTCATGATGGGCTGCCATGCACACTTGCCGGCTTCTGGCACAATGCCGCGTCTTGAATAGTGAGCACGCTTATAATATATGCCGCTCATGGTTTCCGACGGCATCGACAGATTGGGTTTTTTGATCCACGACGTGCAGCGCCTGATGCGCAAGCGCTTCGAGGCGCGCGCCAGCGGGCTCGGCCTTTCCTCGGCGCAATGGCGGCTGATGGTCCGCGTCGCCAAGGAAGAAGGCATCACCCAGGCCCGGCTCGCCGAGCTTCTCGAGATCGAGCCGATCAGCGTGTCGCGCCTGGTCGACCGCATGGAGGAGGGCGGCTGGATCGAGCGCCGCGCCGATGCCGCCGACCGCCGCGTCCGCATGATCTTCCCGACCGCCAAGGCGAGCCAGGCCTACGCTGAGATCAAGAGCCTTGCTGGCGAAGTCTATGAAGAATCGCTGGCCGGCGTGTCGCCGCAAGATCGTCGCGTCCTGATCAAGGCACTGGAGACGATGACCAGGAACCTGGCGGACGGCGAGCCGGCGCCGGGCGAAAATGTCGAGAGTGGCGAAAAAGTCGAGAGTGCAGAAGGCGCAGCAGCATGAACGCGGTAGCCAAGGTAGATGAGAATGCGACCAAGCTGGAGTTGGAAGCTCCCGCGCAGCCGGCGGCAACTCCGGTTACGGCCGCTCCGCAGCTAGCGCCGGCGCCGGTGGCGCCGAAGAAGAAGCGCCGTGCCGGCCGCATGCTTTTGATGTCGGCGCTCCCGGTGGCGCTGATCGCCGGCGGCAGCTACGTCTGGGTGACCGGCGGCCGTTACCAGGAGACCGAGAACGCCAATCTGCAGCAGGCCAAGGTCACGATCGCCGCCGATACGGCCGGCCGCATCGTCCAAGTCGACATTTTCGACAACCAGTCCGTCAAGCAGGGCGACGTGCTGTTCGCCATCGATGCCGAGCCTTACCGGATCGCATTGGCCCAAGCTGACGCGGCGGTGGCCGGCGCGCGCCTCAATGTCGAGCAGCTGCGTGCGGCCTATAGCCAGGCGGAAGCGCAGGAGAAGTCGGACGCCAGCCAGGTCGACTATGCGCAGTCGCAATACGACCGGGCCGCCGACCTGGCCCGCAAGGGCATCAACGCCGAGTCGTCGCTGGACGAGGCCAGGAACGATCTCGACAAGGCCAAGCAGCAATTGGCCGTGGCCGAACAGGGCATCCTCAGCGCCAAGGCGGGCCTTGGCGGCAATCCCGATATCGAGACCGACAGGCATCCGACCGTGATGGCGGCGCTCGCCACGCGCGACAAGGCTGCCTACGATTTGGCGCAGACCACGGTGAGGGCGCCGGCCGACGGCATCATCAGCCAGGCTGCCTCGTTCAAGGTCGG
Source organism: Mesorhizobium sp. WSM4819 (assembly GCF_055811215.1). Taxonomy (NCBI): domain Bacteria; kingdom Pseudomonadati; phylum Pseudomonadota; class Alphaproteobacteria; order Hyphomicrobiales; family Phyllobacteriaceae; genus Mesorhizobium; species Mesorhizobium sp. WSM4819. Next base: position 48,427 of record NZ_JBVVQO010000042.1, on the reverse strand, counting down.
CCAGTATGTCGGCTCGGGTACGCCGCTGTTTTCGCTGGTCGAGACCGGCGATACCTGGATCGATGCCAATTTCAAGGAAACCCAGCTCACCAATATGAAGCCCGGCCAGACGGCTGAAATCGTGGTCGACACCTACCCGGGCCGGACGTTCGAAGCCACCGTCAAGGCGATCGGCGCTGGCACTGGAGCCGAGTTCTCGCTGTTGCCCGCCCAGAACGCCACCGGCAACTGGGTCAAGGTCACCCAGCGCATTCCGGTGCGCCTGCAGCTGGCCGATGCCGACGCCAGGATGGCGCTGCGCACCGGCATGAGCGCGACCGTCACGGTGGACACCGGCGTTTCCCGCGGGCTTCCGAGCATCTTCGGCCACGCCGCGGCGGGTGAAGCGCAATAGACGCCTCAACGTCATGAGCACGCCAGAAGCCTTTCGCGAAGTGCCGCATCGCGGCCTGATCACCATTGCGATCATGCTGGCGACAGTCATGCAGGTGCTCGACACCACCATCGCCAATGTCGCTCTGCCGTCGATGGTCGGCGACCTTGGCGCGTCGGCCGACACCATCAACTGGGTGCTGACCTCCTACATCGTTGCCGCCGCCATCATGACGCCGGTGACCGGCTGGCTGGCCGACCGCTTCGGGCGCAAGGAGCTGTTCCTGACGGCGGTGGTCGGCTTCGTCGTCTTCTCCATGCTATGCGGCGTGGCATGGAGCCTGGAGACCATGGTGCTGTTCCGCCTGATGCAGGGCGTGTTCGGCGCGGCGATCGTGCCGCTGTCGCAGACCTTCCTGCTCGACATCAACCCGAAGGAACGCCACGGCCAGGCGATGGCGATCTGGGGCGCCGGCATCATGGTCGGGCCGATCATCGGCCCGACGCTGGGTGGCTGGCTGACCGAGAGCTTCAACTGGCGCTGGGTGTTCTTCATCAACCTGCCGATTGGCATCATCGCCTTTCTCGGCATGGCCGCCTACCTGCCGAACATCGCCAGACGCGTGCGCGGCTTCGATTTCTTCGGCTTTGCCATGCTCTCGCTCGGCGTCGGCGCGCTGCAGCTCATGCTCGACCGTGGCGGCGATGCCGACTGGTTCTCCTCGGCCGAGATCTGGATCGAGCTTGGCCTCGCCATTTCAGGTTTCTGGATGTTCACCATTCATCTGCTGAGCGCCGAAAACCCGTTCATCGACCCGAAGATATTCCTGGACCGCAATTTCGCGACCGGACTGGTCTTCATTTTCATCATCGGCGTCATCCTTCTGGCCAGCCTGGCGCTGCTGCCGCCGATGCTGTCGACGATCTTCGGCTACCCGACCATCACCACCGGCGTGGTGATGGCGCCGCGCGGCGTCGGCACGATGATCTCGATGCTCGTCGTCGGGCGCATCATGCACAGGATCGATGCCAGGCTGCTGGTGATGATCGGACTGGGGCTTACGGCGCAGTCGCTTTACACGATGTCGGGCTTCTCGCCGCAGATGGACAACTGGCTAATCCTGACCTCGGGCGTCATTCAGGGCCTCGGGCTGGGCCTGGTCTTCGTGCCGCTCTCCACCATTGCCTTTGCCACGCTCGATGTGCGCTTCCGCACCGACGCTACGGCGCTGTTTTCCCTGGTGCGCAACATCGGCTCGTCGATCGGCATCTCGATCGTTTCGGTCATGCTGGTGCGCAACACGCAGATCAACCACGCCGAGCTCTCGGCCTATATCAATCCGTTCAACCCCAACCTGTGGGCGGCCTCGCCGGCGGCGGCGGGCGGCGATCCGGCGGCGCTGTCGCAGATCGACGGACTGGTCAACCAGCAGTCGCTGATGATCTCCTACATCAACGACTTCAAGCTGATGATGGCGGTGACGCTGGTGGCTTTCCCGCTGGTCTTCCTGCTGCGCAAGCCGCAGAAGGCTTCAGCGGCTGCACCCGCCGCGCCTATGGACTGACCTCTGGGACCGGCGCAGCGGGCCGAACCGCCTGCCGAGATTTCACCGGCAGGATCGGCGATCTTCTGCGATGGGGCCTGCACGAGATTGGCTCCCCCTTCTCCCCTTGTTGTGCAGGGCTGTCCGGGGAAAGTTATTCATATACGAAGGCCATCTGATTGGGAGACGCTCGGTCCCTTGGGCGGCTTGGATTGACCGGTGGCGGCTTCTCGATGGTGTGCATTTTCCGCCGCCCGAACAAGTATTGAGCGACCAGTTCTGTGAACCTCAAGATTGGAATAGTGACGCGGCGGGTGCGCGCGATAATGCGCAGCAGTGCAAAGGCGATCATTGCGGCAAAGAGTTGCAGGCGGATTGCATTGCTGCTGTTGCCGAGGAACTTGCGGATCTTGAGGTGCTGCTTGATCCAGCGGAACAGAAGCTCGATTTGCCAGCGGCCTTCGTAGAGCTGTCCAATCTCGACGGCGGAGCGCTCCAGATCGTTGGTCAAAAGCGTGATGGTGTCGCCCTCTTCGCGCTGAACGCGCAGGCGACGCAGCCGCATCGGCAGCTTGCAAACGCCCTTGCTGACCAGGCTTACCTCACTGTCTTCCACAACCAGGAAGCCGTCGCCCTGCGGCTCGGCTACAGGGCGATCGCGCACCAGCGCCAGCCCCATGTTGGATTTGGGCCGCGTCACGAAGATCGATCCGGCTTCGGCGATCGCCGTCCACCAGCCATAATGGCAGTAGCCCTTGTCGAACACGTAGGTCGCTCCAGCTTCGATCGTGATCTGGCGACCGACCTGGGCGTCGTTGACGTTGGCGTCGGTGATGTCGAGGACGCGCGGACTGTCGGTCTTCGGGTCATAGACGACATGCACCTTCATGCCGCGGATGCGCCCATTCGACTTGGCCCAATCGCACAGTTTGCCGAGCGGAACGGGGGTCGAGTCGATCAGCCGCAGCATTGCTTCGCCCTCGCGCCGCGTTTGCCTGTCGAGCAGGTTCGCCACCAGACCGAACGCCTCGGCAAAGATGGCGACCGGACGCCGTCGGTTGGCATCCGACAAGGTCGAACGTATCAACGGACCGCTGCCCAGGTGATAATGATGCTGGCTGTTGGCGTTCCAGCCGGCTTCCAGGCCACGCAAGCTGCTGCTGCCGCAGAACTGGGCATAGATCAGCGCCACCAGATGATCCCAGCTTCTGAACGATTTGTCGTACGCATCCCCGTCGTGGTGATCCACAATTGCTTGGAATTGACGCCGATCGATGGGTTCAAGAAGCTGCCCGAAGATGCTAGGTGCAAAGCGCATGCCCCGTTCCTTTTCTGAGTCTCGACAACCAGAGAGAAGACGGACAAACCCCGTTTTACGGGGCATGCACATGTGGCATTTCGATTCACTCAAAACTTTCCCCGGACAGCCCTGCTTGTTGTGGGAGAAGGTGGCCGCGAAGCGGCCGGATGAGGGGTGCTCCAGCTTGGAACCGACAGCACTCCGGCCAGCATCCCTCAACCGTCTCGGCGCTGCGCGCCGATCCACCTTCCCCACAAGGGGAGAAGGCAAGAACTGCGCCATGCCACCGGTCGGCATCGACCCGGTTCACCTGCCATTAGTATATCTGGACCACTATGCGGTCGCTTAGCTTGCAGCGAGCTTTCATTGCTTTGCGCCAGGCGCGCCGAACCGGAGGAACTGTGTTTGGTCACGAAACCATCGAGGCAAGCCGCCCAAGCGCCCGAACCGACCGAGCTTGCCACGCTGGCCAAACTGGCGGGCTCCTCGTACGAGACGCTCGAGCGCGAACTCAGGGCTACGATCGCAACACTTGAGCAGCAGGCGCTGCGATTCGAGACGGCGATCGACAACATCTCGCAAGGCATCTGCTTTTTCGACGCCGCTGAACGGCTGATCCTGTGCAACCGCCGCTATGCGGAAATTTACCGCATCGCACCCGAACACTTGCGTCCCGGCCGGACGCTGGGCGAAATCGTCGAACGCCGCATCGCTGCCGGGACATCCGCGATGGCCAGCGACGCCTATCTCGCATTTGCCCGGGCGGTCAATTCGGGCACGACTTTGAGAAACTGGACCGCCAATCTCACCGACGGCCGGACAATTCAGATCTGCCACCAGCCGATGCCTGACGGCGGATGGGTGGCCACGCATGAGGACATAACGGAGCTCACCGCCAATCGCCTGATCGTCGACGAGCGCATCTCGCTGCAAACGCTGATCGACTGGGTGCCCGACTACCTGTGGGTGAAGGACACCGAAAGCCGCTTCGTCGTCGCCAACAGGGCCATTGCTTCCGACAGCGGCAAGGCCAAAACCAGTGACATGATCGGTTTGACCGATTCCGATCTTCATGCCCCCGAGCTTGCGCAGAAGTTTCGCGCCATCGAGCAAGGCGTGCTGCGCAGCGGACAGCCGATGATCGATGAGGAAGAGTTCGTTGTCGATGCGTCAGGCGCCGGCAAATGGTTTTCGTCGACGAAGGTGCCGTTGCGCAATGTTCAAAACGATGTCTTCGGTCTGGTCGGCATCGCCCACGACATCACCGCCCGCAAGCAAGCGGACACCCTTCGAGACGGGCAGGCGCAGATACTGGAAATGATCGCGACGAGCGCCCCGCTCGAAGATGTGCTCGACTGCCTCATGCGCCTCGCCGAGTCTCAGTTGACGGGGATATTCGGTTCCGTCCTGTTGCTCGACAAGGATGGCAGCCACTTGCGGCACGGCGCCGCGCCGAGCTTGGCAAAGGCCTATACAAGCGCCATCGACGGGATCGCCGTCGGCCCCAAAATGGGATCCTGCGGAACCGCTGCCTACCGGCGCGAGCCGGTCATTGTCGCGGACATCATGCACGACCCGCTTTGGCACGATCACTGCGAATTGGCGGCGGCCTATGGCTACCGTTCGTGCTGGTCGACCCCGATCCTGTCGCACCAGGGCGCTGTGCTGGGCGCCTTTGCCATGTACTCGACGACCGTGCGCGAGCCGACCGCGGCCGAGACCCGGCTCATCGATTTCACGACGCGTATTGCCGGGATCGCCATCGAGCGCAAGCTGGCCGAAGATCGGATCCACTTCATGGCCAACCATGATGTGCTGACCGGACTGCCCAATCGCGCTCTGCTTGAGGACCGGCTTTCGCAGGCGATCCTCTACGCGCAGCGATACGATCGCTGGGTGACGGTGGTGTTCATCGATCTGGACAATTTCAAACTCGTCAATGACACGCTTGGCCACAATGCCGGGGACGAGCTGTTGAAGACCGTAGCCGGCCGTATCGTCGAGCGCGTAAGGGCGACCGATACGGTCGTGCGGCTTGGTGGCGACGAATTCGTCGTCGTTCTGTTCGATCAACCGACGAATGTCGATCTCATCTCCGAGACCCTGCAAGCAATTCGGGCGGCGATTGCAGAGCCGGTTCAGCTCGGAGCACATCGGCTGAGGGCGACGGCCAGTATCGGCATCGCCAGCTACCCCAAGGATGGGACCAACCCCGACACGCTGCTGGCCAATGCCGATGCGGCCATGTATCGCGCCAAGGAATTCGGCCGCGACAATTTCCAGTTCTACGCTCCCGAATTCAACACCAGAGCGCATGAGAAATTCGTGCTTCAGGAGGACTTGCGTAACGCCCTGGCCCGTTCGGAATTCACGCTGTTTTATCAGCCTCAGGTCGACCTTCGGTCGGGCCACGTCTTTGCCGTCGAAGCGTTGCTTCGCTGGAATCATCCGACGCGCGGCATGATGGCACCGAACGCCTTCATTCCGACGGCCGAGGAGACAAGTCTGATCGTGCCGATCGGCGATTGGGTCCTGCACGAGGCCTGTCGGCAGAACAAGGCATGGCAGGATGCCGGCCTGCCGCCGATGACCGTCTGCGTGAATGTGTCGACGCGGCAATTCAGGGAAAAGAACCTGATCGGCCGTGTCGCCGATGCCCTGAAAGTCAGCGGTCTGGAGGCCAGATATCTCGAGCTGGAGGTGACCGAAAGCCTGATCATGCAGGATATCGACCTGGCGGTCGCAACGATGAATCAGCTGCAAAACCTGGGCGTTCAGATCTCGATCGACGATTTCGGAACAGGCTACTCCAGCCTCAGTGCGCTCAAGACCTTTCCAGTGGCGCGGCTGAAAATCGACAAATCGTTCATCAACGATATCGCTGCTGACGAAAACGACCAGGCTGTCGCCAGCGCCGTAATATCATTGGGTCAAAATCTGAATCTGAGGGTCATCGCCGAGGGCGTCGAGACGGACGATCAGGTGGCCTTCCTGCGCAAAAACAACTGCGATGAAATGCAGGGCTATCATTTCAGCGAGCCGGTTTCGGCCCCCGACATCGAGAAAATGCTCAGTGGCGAACCCATGGATTGACGGGTCGACCATGATCTCCTCAGCCAAGGCGGCATTGCCGCCAGCGCGGATTGCCCTGTGCCCGCGTTGCTATTTGCCCAGGACAAGGCTCCAGTAACGCCGCGAGCTGTCGCGGCCGTCCCGCACATAGGCCAGGCCGAAGCGGGTGAAGCGCGGGTCGAGCATGTTGCGGCGGTGGCCGGCCGAATGCATCCAGATGTCGAACAGCTTCTGCTGATCGAAACGGCCCTCGGCGATGTTTTCGGCGGCAGCACCGGCAATGCCGTTGCCCTTGACGCGCAAAGCAAATCCCTTGCCCCAGCCGGTCGAGTGGGTCATGCGGCCGCCGCGCGCCATATAGCCGGACTGCTGCAGGGCTGCCTGTTCGAGCTGACGGTCGGGGACAAGCGGTTCGAGGCCGGCTGAGGCGCGGATGCCCGCCAGCGTGCCGACGGCGGAGGCGGAGACCCCGGCGCCTTCGCCGGTGGGCAGCACAGTGGCACAAGCGGCAAGCCCGGCCAGCGCGGCAAGGCCGGCAGCTCTAAGCAGCATTCGCCTGTTTGGCGTCGGGCGCGTTTCGTCAGGGCGGGGTTCTAGGGATGGTTGATTGGCGGTGCCGGTGAGCGTCATGCCTGCCTGACATAGCGGCAATAGTGGCTTTTGCCGGGCAAGGCGTTCAGAAATCTCGCTCGCTGCCCCCTTAGCCGTCCGCGAACTCCGCTGATGCGCGCTGCGGCGCGATAGTCTCCAAGCTTGCCGCCCACCCACCGCCGGTAGCCGCATTGCTCAAGGGCGCTCCTGGCGGCTATCTGGCAGACACCTGGCTGATCCCGGTATCGATCCAGGCACGCGTCTGTTCCAGAACTTCATCCGAAAGCGCAGGATCGTCGATAGCCCGGGCGAGGATCACTGCCCCCACCATCGCTGCCCAGCATCCGATCGCTGTGCGGCGTCTGTCTGCCGGATCCAACTCCGGCAGCGTCTTGCCGATATGGTCGATCTGCGAGCGAAGGCCTTCGGTCATGGCCGAGCGGGCAGCCGGGGTCTGATGGCGGATGTCCGCAACAAGGCCCGCTGTCGGGCAACCACCGGCGGCATTGTCGCGATGCCGGGGCGAAAGATAGTCATCCACATAGGCGCGAAGGTCGCCCCCTCCGCTTGAGTCCGCGGCGAGGACATGGGCAAGGGTTTGGGCGATCAGGTCGTCCTTCGAGCTGAAATGGCCATAGAAGCCGCCATGGGTGAACCCGGCGGCTTTCATCACCTCCGCCACGCTGACCGCGTCGAACCCCTTGTCGCGAAACAGCCGGCTGGCAACATCCAGAATTCGGCGGCGGTTCTCCGCCATCTGTTCTCGACTGACCTTCATTTCAAAATTCTCCGCCGGCGCCGTTGACATTTACATGATGGGCATCATATTTACAATGCAATCATGATGATCGTCATGAATATAGAGTCCATCAGCGAAAAGAGCAATGCCATGACCATTCCGTCAGTCCTCATAACCGGCGCCTCCACCGGCATCGGAGCCGCCTATGCCGAGCGCTTCGCGCGCCGCGGGCACGACCTTGTGCTGGTTGCCCGTGACACGGCACGAATGGAGGTTCTGGCCGCCCGTCTGCGTCAAGAAGATGGCGTGGCGATCGACATCATCCAGGCTGATCTTACGCAGCCTGCCGAGCTTGCAACGGTAGAGACGAGGCTGCGCGACGACGCCCGCATCGGGATCCTCGTCAACAATGCCGGAACGGCCATCGGCGGAAGCTTCATCGAGCAGAGCACCGATGACGTCGCGCGGCTGGTTGCGCTCAACACCACCGCGCTTCTGCGGCTAGCCAGCGCCATCGCCCCGCGTCTTGCGGCGGCCGGCGAAGGGGCGATCGTCAACATCGGCTCGGTGGTCGGCCTGGCGCCGGAGTTCGGTATGACGGTCTACGGCGCAACCAAAGCCTTCGTGCTGTTTCTGTCGCAAGGACTCAGCCTCGAGCTCGCGCCGAAGGGCGTCTACGTCCAGGCCGTGCTTCCCGCCACGACGCGAACGGAGATCTGGGGACATGTTGGGGCCGACGTCAACACGCTTTCCAACGTGATGGAGGTCGACGATCTGGTGGATGCGGCGCTGGTCGGCTTCGACCGCCGCGAACTGGTGACCATCCCGCCGCTACCCGATGCCGGGCAGTGGGACGCGCTTCAGGCCGCACGCCAGGCCATGCTTCCGAACTATCGGAACGAACATCCCGCCGAGCGGTACCGCACGGTCGCCTGAGCATCAACGAACCCGTTTCGATAAACGACCCGCCGCGGCGGGGACAAACAAAGGTGATCCATGACGAGCACAACGCTGTTTGAGCCCTATACTCTCGGCTCGCTGACCCTCTCCAATCGTATCGTCATGGCGCCCCTGACGCGCAATCGCGCCGGCCCGGGTTTCGTTCCAGGCGATCTCGCCGCGCAGTATTACGGCCAGCGCGCGTCGGCCGGCCTACTGATTTCCGAGGCCACGCAGATCTCGCAGCAGGGACAGGGTTACCAGGACACGCCCGGCATCTACTCCCAGGCTCAGATCGGCGGCTGGCGCAAGGTCACCGACGCCGTGCACGCCAAGGGCGGGCGGATTTTCCTGCAGCTCTGGCATGTCGGTCGCGTCTCGCACGTCGACCTGCAGGAGAACGGCGCCGCGCCTGTCGCGCCCTCGGCGATCCGGGCCGCGACCAAGACCTTCGTCGGCAACGGCTTTGTCGACGTTTCGGAGCCCCGCGCACTCGAACTGGATGAATTGCCGGGCATCGTGGAGGATTTCCGCAAAGCAGCTGCGAACGCCATCGAGGCCGGCTTCGATGGCGTCGAGATTCACGGCGCCAACGGCTATCTGCTGGACCAGTTCGCCAAGGACGGCGCGAACCTCCGCACGGATGCTTATGGCGGATCGGTCGAGAACCGCGCCCGGCTGATGCTGGAGGTTGCGACTGCGGTGGTCGAGGAGATCGGCGCTGACCGCACCGCCATCCGGATTTCGCCCGTCTCGCCCGCCAACGGCGTCTCGAGCTGCGCCCCCCAGGCACAGTTTGACTATATCGTCGATCAACTCGATGCTTTGGGCATCGTCTACATCCATGTCGTCGAGGGCGCCACGGGCGGATCGCGCGATGTCGCGCCGTTCGACTTCGGATCGCTGCGCCGGCGCTTCAACAACACCTATATCGCCAATAACGGCTATGACCTCGAACTCGCCGCGTCGCGGCTCGCCGACGGCAAGGCGGACCTGTTCGCCTTCGGGCGACCGTTCATCGCCAATCCCGACCTTGTGGAACGGCTGCAGACGCGCGCGCCGCTGGCCGTGTTCGATCAGGCGACGCTCTATGGCGGCGGCTCCGCTGGCTATACCGACTATCCCGCGCTCGCCGCTTCAAGCCGGCCATGAGCGATCAGGGTGCCGCGCCCGCGCGGCCATCCCACGCCGACAGCAGCGCCGCCGCCTTCGCCTGTAGGCAGCACGGTGGCGGCAAGGCCGCCTGCCTGAGATAAGCGCAATCCTGGCGGCCAAATCAATCGGGCGTGGATTGTTCCACGCCCGATCAAATCAGCGCTCGGGAGTTCAGTCCCTCGGTATCCCCGGCAGGGGCGAGCCAGAGCCCGACTGATCCAGCCCGACTGATCCTTTTATAGCAAGCAGCCTCGTCGCTTAACGGTGGCACCGCTCATCCCGGAGAGTAACCATGGTGCTCCCAGTTAGAGGCCGAAAGCTTCCAGTGAGAACTCGCCACTGCTTTCGTCTAGTTGAATGACCTTCACCTGCATCTTTGTCGGAGCGCATTCCTTAATTGATCTCGGTTTGGCATTCTTGTCCTTCGCGATAGCGATGATCACCTTTACCCACCCGTCGCAGTGATCGAGCGCCCACCTGAGGTTTTCCATCAACTCGTAGTAGCCACGACTGGTTTTGCTGTCAGCCCAAATAGGCCCGCGCTCGTAAACAAGACGACCGTCTGCCGATTTTTTGAACTCGTCCTGCCAAAGGGTAACCGCAACGGTCTTGGTCCCCTCATTTCGAGCCGACCAACTCCACTGCACGTTAACCGGAGCTGTACCGAAATGCGCAAAGGCCGCAGTGTGCGTGTATTTCTTCGGCATGTGTCTCTCCCACCGTCATCGCGAGGTAAGCACCATTGCTCAGGCCCCACAAGCCCCCAGTCGACAGCCCACCAGGTATTGCGACAGGAAGCATGGCCAAGCACCTGCGGTCGGTTGTCGCCGAGCAATACCGCGGCATCTATAGCGCCCTATGGCGATGCCGGTTGGTCCGATCGCGGTCCGGTGGCCGGTTTCCGAGGTTCGCGCCGAGGTGAAGCAATGGGCGGACACATCGGAGGACAGGGGCGTCTGCGAATGGCCGCTTCAACCAAATGCCCACCCATAGCGTCGGTCGGCATTCGGCCCATTGCGGACACCACTCGACTGGTCGTCTCCGGCGCTCCCTCCGGTATCCGGCCCGGACGGCAGATCCGACCCAAAAGCGGTTGTCCAGCCTCGGGCACCAACCTCAGATTTTCCCCACTGCCTACTCCGCCGCCACCAGCCTTGGCGCCGATGAGACCCGGCCGGCCCGATCGTCCTCGGTATCTTCCCACCAGTCGCCCAGGGCGTCGATGAGCGGCACAAGCTTGAGACCCGCTGCGGTGAGATCATAGTCGACGCGTAGCGGATAGCCGGCATGCGCCGTTCGCCGCACGATCCCGGCTTCCTCCAGCTTGCGCAGTTCCAACGCCAGAATGCGGTGCGACACGGTCGGGTTGTCACGCCTCAGGTCGCTGAAGCGCTTGGTCCCGTCCTTGAGATAGTAGAGCAGCAAGGTCGGCCAGCGACCGCTGAGCACACGCATGGCCTCTTCGATCGGGCAGCTTGAGACGACATCTTTCATGGCGGATCCTGGTTACAAAATAGTGCGTAATTTACATGGGACGACCAGCGTTTAGGGTCAAGCTTCGCTGCGCAGCGTGATCCCTGAACATGGAAGAGACAAAGAAATGGAACCTATCCTCCTTTACGGCGTCCCGGCGGGAAGTTCGATGGGGCTCGTCGCTGCTTTTGAACGCTTCGGACAGCCCTACCGCCTGTGCCGCGTCGACATGCTCACCGAAATGAAGAACGACGCCTATGCCCGCATCAACGGCCGTCAGGAAACGCCAGTGATGATCACCGACGAAGGCAGAGTGCTCACCGAGACCATGGCGATTGCCGCTTGGCTGGAAGCCCGCGATACGCAACGTCGCATCAGCTTCGACCCGCGCTCGCCGGAAGCCGACCGGATGCATCAGCTGATGGCTTTCGTGAACACCGGTTTCACCGCCGCTTTCACCCCGCTCTGGGCTGCCTATGAAATGGAATCGGCCGAACCGGCCCTGCTGGCGACCTTGCGTGACTTTGGCCGCCAGGCTGTTGCCGAACGCCACGACCGGCTTGAGGCGATGATCGTCGACACCGACTTTCTGGTCGGCGACCGCCTGACGCTGGCAGATACCACGTTGATCGGCGTGGCACGTTGGGCGGAGTTCCACCAGGCGGTCGACGGCGCCGCCTATCCCAAGCTGGCAGCGCTGCGCCGCCGGATCGAAAGCGATCCGGACGTGCGATACGCGCAGGCCATTGAGGACGGCGAAACGCCGGCGGGTTCGGGTGCCTGCCTTGGCCACGTTCCGCTGGCCGAGGTGATTGAACGCTTTGGTGCCTAATGCATGTCGCGCAAAAGTGTGCGGCGGTTTTGCGATAACGACATGCATAAACAAACAACCTAAAGCGCGTCGCAATGAATCCATTCAGCCGCGACGCGCTTTAGCACACGCCAGCGGCGCGGCACGAACACGGCCTGTGCCGCGCCGCGCATGCTCAATCCCACCCGATTCGCGACAAGCACATCGAATTCGGCTATCATGCCATCGCTCTTGAAGTGGCAGCTACGGGCGGCCATCCTGGCGGTGGCCCCCTGAATGCGGGAGAATGGGTATGGCCAGCTTTCATGTCATGTCGGACGCGCGTGGGATGCACGTGCAGCCCAGGGTGCGCCGCATCACCACGGCGGACCTGATCGATGTGCTGCGGCTCGGCGTCGAGGATTTTTGGGCAAAGCCATCGCATTACGTCTTCCTGTGCCTGATCTATCCGGTGGTCGGATTGATCCTGGCGCAGTGGACGACATCCGGCGCCTACGCCATCCAGCTGCTTTACCCGCTGATGTCCGGCTTCGCCCTGCTTGGACCGTTCGCCGCGATCGGCCTCTACGAGATCAGCCGCCGCCGCGAGCTCGGCATGGACACGTCCTGGTGGCACGCCCTCGAGGTGCGCCACTCGCCGGCGCTGCCGGCGATCGCGGTCATCGGCATCATGCTGGTGGCACTGTTCCTGCTCTGGCTGTTCACCGCGCAATCGATCTACTCCAGCCTGTTCGGCGCTCAGCCGCCGGCCTCGATCGGTGGCTTTGTGCGCGAGGTGCTGACAACGCCCAAAGGCTGGACGCTGATCCTGCTCGGCAATGCGGCCGGCTTCGTCTTCGCCGCGATCGTGCTGGCGACGACCGTCGTCGCTTTCCCGCTGCTGCTCGACCGCGATGTCGGCGCGGTCTCGGCGATCGAGACCTCGGCACGGGCGGTGATGACAAACCCGCTGCAGATGGCGCTGTGGGGCCTGATGGTCGCCGTGCTGCTGGTCATCGGCTCGATCCCACTGTTTGCCGGGCTCGCCGTCGTCATGCCCGTGCTTGGCCATGCGACGTGGCATCTCTATCGCAGGCTGGTCGAACCAGAGCGGGCGCAGCCGGACCGGCGGCCGATGTAGGCGGAAGTGGCGTTTGGCACTGCGTGTCGGTCGCCATCCGGACATCTCCTCACGCGGGGGGAGATCGCCGCCGAGGTTTTCGCTCTACGATGTACCCCCACCCCTAACCCCTCCCCACAAGGGGGAGGGAGACTTCCGTTGGCGCCGACCTCGGCAGATTGCCTGCCTTTCGGCGCCAAAGGCGAGGTTAAAGGTGCGCGGCAGCGTTCCCTCCCCCTTGTGGGGAGGGTTAGGGTGGGGGTCCATCTTTGCAAGAATCCCTATGTGGTTGTGCTGCGCGTGAAAGAGGGTCCCTTAAGTCACCAGTTCCATCGCCTTCAGCCGACCCCCACCGCCTTCAGCCGACGATGCGCAGGTTCGACAATTCGTTAGCGATTTCCCTAAAATTGTCCGACAGCGTCGCCCCGGTCGCGTTCCAGAACAGCTTGGCCGGCTTGGTCGGATCGGTGGGATCCTTGCGGAAGCGCGAGTCCGAGGAGCAGGCCTTCAGCGCGTCGAGTGCTTTCTTGTCGCCGGCATCGGTGGTCGACAGGTCGAGCGCAACGGTCATGACGAGAACGTTCGAATTCTTCGCGTTGCCGCAAAGGGTCTGCATCTGCTCGTCCAGCGCGGCGGTGTAGTTGGCGCCGGTGTAGGTCGTCTTGCCGATGTCGGTGCTTGTGTTCATGAACAGGCGCGTCACGCTTCCAGACCCCGGATATGTCAGGCCGGTGTAACCGTAAGCGGCGTAGGTCGACCTGTTATTGGCATAGCCGCTGTCGCTGACGGCGCTGTAGGTATTGGCGCCGTCGGTCAGCACGATGACCACCTTGTCGTTGCCTCTTTCAGCGTTCGGCCGGCCCTCGGTGAAAGGTTCGTTGCTCGACACCGTCCGCCAGCCCCAGGCAAGGCCTTCCGGCACGTTGGTGTTGCCGTTCGGCGCCATGGCGTCGATGGCGTTGTCGATCTCCTCTTTCTGGGCAAGCTGGGTCACGTCTTTGAGCGGTGTGATCGGGTTGGTCGTGCAGGACGAATTCGGGCCGTCGCCCGAGGTCGCCGACTTCGAGCCGTAAGGCTTGACCAGGAAATATTTGCGCATGTCCGACTGCCGCTGCGAAGCGGTTGGGCTGTCGGTGTAATAGGGCCAGTCGGCCCACCAGTTGTTGCCGTAGCCGTAGGACAGAGAGGTCACGTCGTTAGCGCCGTCGCGGTTAAAATCGAGCCAGAGGGTGCCGGCCTCGTCGGGCGCAAACATCGGCACGAACAGCGTGGCAGGCGCGGCGGTGCTCGGCGTCGTGTCGTCGTTGTTATAGGGGTACGGCCTCGCCTCCACGCAACCCTGCCAGCTCGCATAGCGGCTGGTGGTGTAGATATATTCCGGGGTGGTCCAGTGGCCGGTCCGGCAAGTGCCGTTTTTCCTGTATTGATCGCAGATGTACTGCCTGCTGTTGGGCACTTCTTCGCGACCGGATTCGACCGTCATGTCGGCGAAGAGGCTGAAGCGGGTCAGTGGTTGATCCTCGGTGTCGCCCCAGCCGGTGCCGCGTTTGTACCAGACGCCGTTGAGCTTTTCGGCGTATTTGTCCGGATCGTCGGCGGCGGTCATCTTCGCCCAGTCGAAATCCTCGTGCTGGATCGGGGAGATGCCGTCCTGGTCCATCCAGCTATCCAGGTCATGGGTGGGACCGACATTGACCGAAGCAGCGAACGGCACGAGGGAGAACTGCACCGGTTTGCTGACCTGCTTCATCTGCTGTGCCTGCAGCGCCAGCGTATCGACAAGCTGCTTGGCGGCAGTCTTCAGCAGGTCTATTCGCCTCGCGCCGGTGCCGGAACCGAGTTCGTTCATCGAGCCGGAATTGTCGAGCACCAAAGCGACTTCCAGCGTGTTCTTGAGACGGATTTCCGAGCAATCCGTGAAAGTTGTAGCGCCGCTGGTGGTCCCGCCGCCCAGCAGCATGGCGGCGGCCGGCAGAAAATAGGGGTGATAGGTCAGGGCGCTGCAGAGCTTCAACGTGCCGCCACCCGCATTGCTGTTGGGCAGGGTGACGGTAAGCGACGTGTTGGCCGGATCGACGGGGCCGAGATTGGTTTCGAAGAAAGTCTTGGCGTAGGCCCTGGCGGCGTCGTCGGTTGCGCCGGAGACGACCTGCTGAGCCGTGGCGAGGCCGGCCGCGTCCAAAGCGTTCAACGTGGCGTGCTTCTGACGCAGCAGTTCCGAGTAATCGACGCTGAGCGCCACTCCGCCCATCAGAGGCACCATCGTGATGACCGTCATCAGCGTATAGTTGCCACGCCGGTCCCTACCGAATTTTCGGATCATTGTCTTCAGCCCCTCGCCAAAACCCCTAGTCGGCGAAAGATGCCATCAATCCTTAAATTTCAGATTGCTGAAAAACATCCAAGATCGGCTTGCTTTTTCAAGGCTCGTTAACCACGCCGCCGATGCCGGCATTGCTGCGCGCGGCTGGACCGGCCGCCGAAGCCTTCAGAATGGGGAAGTCTCGGCAAGAGCGGCTTGCGCGTTTGCCTTCGTCAGTGCCAAGGCGATCCTGAAACCTGGGCAATCCTGAAACCAGGGCAATTCTGAAAAATGTGAAAGCTGGTGACAGGGTCAAGTGCTTCGGTTAATGCGAACCTGCCGCGGTGGACCCCTGTCGCGGCGGACGTCGGCGGCGACGCTCGCAACCATCATGATTTGGGAAACGATATGGCGGACTCGCCCGATATCATCGGCTCGCTCGCGGATTTGTCGGGAGCCTATTGTGCCATCCTGTGCGACGTCTGGGGTGTGGTCCACAATGGCGAACGGCATTTTCCGGCCGCGGCTCTGGCGCTGGGCACCGCGCGCGAGGCGAAGATACCTGTCGTGCTGATCACCAATTCGCCGCGCCGCAGCGCCGATGTGGTGGCGCAGATGAATGCGATCGGCGTTCCCTCTGCGGCCTATGACCGCGTCGTCACCTCCGGCGACGTGACCCGCGACCTGATCATGGAAGGCCCGCGAAAAATCTTCCACATTGGCGCCGATCGCGATTTCACGCTCTATGACGGGCTTGATGTCGAGCTGGTCGAGGAGTTCGAGGCGTCCGGCGTGGTCTGCACCGGGCTGTTCGACGACGAGGTCGAGAAGCCGGAGGACTACGCCGATCTTCTGCGGCGGCTGCGCGCCAGGAACCTGCCCTTCATCTGCGCCAATCCCGATATTGTGGTCGAGCGCGGCGAGCGGATGATCTGGTGCGCCGGGGCGCTGGCCCGCGACTATGCCCAGCTCGGCGGGCGCACGCTGATTGCTGGAAAACCTTATGCCCCGGTCTATGACGTCGCGATGAAGGAGATCGCCGACCTGCTCGGCCGCCCGGTCGAGCGCTCGGACGTGCTGGCCATCGGCGACGGCATGATGACCGACATCAAGGGTGCTGCCGACAATGGCTTCGACGTGCTCTACGTGTCGGGCGGCATCCATGCCCGCGACTACGGCGATGCGCTACAACCGGATCCGGCCAGGCTGATCGCCTTTCTGGAAAGGCATGGCTACCGGCCGGTCGCGATCATTCCGAGACTGCAGTAGGCTCGCTCGATGACGGAAGCCTCGAAATGACGCAAGCCCCGAAATGACTGAAGCCTTCGAACGCGTTTCTGCCATCTCGCCGCTGCCGGCCCATTTGCGGGGTGGCGTGGTAGCGATCGGCAATTTCGACGGTGTGCACCGCGGCCACCAAGCCGTGCTCGAACGCGCGCTGGCCGAGGCCCGCCGGCGCGGCGCGCCGGCGCTGGTGCTGACCTTCGAGCCGCATCCGAGAAAGGTGTTCCGGCCCGAGATTCCGCTGTTCGTGCTGACACCGCCGCCGATGAAGGCAATGCTGCTGTCTCATCTGGGCTTTGCCGCACTCGTCGAGCAGCCGTTCACGCGCGCCTTCGCCGCACTGTCAGCGGAAGCGTTCGTGACCGATGTGCTCGACGGCAATCTCGGCATCATCCACGCCGTGACCGGCTTCGACTTCCACTTCGGCAAGGACAGGCAAGGCGGACCGGCCTATCTGATGGCGGCCGGCGAACGCCACGGCTTCGGCGTCACCCTGGTTGACGCCTTTCGCGACGAAGGCGCCGAGGTGGTGTCGTCGAGCCGAATCCGGGCGCTGCTGTGCGAAGGGGCAGTGGCGGAGGCCGCCGGCCAGCTCGGCTACCGCTTCACGGTCGAGAGCGAGGTGATCGGCGGCCAGCAGCTTGGCCGGACGCTCGGCTTTCCAACCGCCAATATGAGGCTTTCGCCGGAAGCCAATCTGAAGGAAGGGATTTACGCCGTCCGCTTCCGCCGCGCCGACGGCACGCTTCATGATGGTGTTGCCAGCTTCGGCCGCCGCCCGACCGTCGATGACAACGGCACGCCGCTTCTGGAAACCTTCGTCTTTGACTTCGCCGGCGATCTCTACGGCGAGCTATGCGCGGTGTCCTTCTTCGGTTTCCTGCGCGCCGAGGTGAAGTTCGACGGGCTCGACGCGCTGGTCGCGCAGATGAAACGCGACGAGGCCGAGGCGAGGGCGCTGCTTGCCGGCGTCAGCCCGCTGTCCGAGCTCGACGCGGCCGTTGCTTTCTAAAGCATGATCCCGAAAAGTGGGAACCGGTTTTCGGAAAAGATCATGCTAAAACAAAGCATGATCCCGAAAAGTGGGAACCGGTTTTCGGAACAGATCATGCCAAACCAAGGACCTATTTTTTCAGCGCCAGGCCGACCGCAATGAAGGCCCAGCCCTGGAAGATCAGGTCGACGGCGAGAAACAGCCCCAGCACCCATACGCTGTTGACTGGCCAGCCCATGGCGATGACCAGGCCGGCCAGCGCGCTGATGACGCCGGCCGCAACCAGCCAGCCCCAACCTTTTTCCGGCCTGTGCCTGTACCCGACCCAGGCCCTGAGCACGCCTGATGCGAGAAGGGCGACCGCCAGCAGGAAGGTCAGCACCGCCGACGCCAGCAGCGGGTTTTAGAAGGCGAAGAACCCGGCGACGGCATAGAGAAGACCACTGAGCAGCCAGTAGAAAAACCGGGTCCATGTCTTCACACCGAAGGCATGCATGATCTCGATGATTCCGGCCATCAGCATCAGCCAGCCGACGACGTAGATCGAGGCGACAGTGGCGATGAACAGATTGCCGAAGGCGATGCCGCCGAGGATCAGCAGCAGAACGCCGAGCCCGACGAACCATCCCCATTTCGCCCGCGTCTGACCGATTGCATCTTTCAAGGCATCGCCGTGCAGTGTCATCGCCCTTCTCCCTCAGGTTACCATTGCCGGCTTGGAAGGTAACGCTGACAGGCTTGCCGGTAAAGCGAGCAGGATGCGAGCGCCACACCCCGAGCGATCGCTTGCCAGACGTGGCTAGACCCGAAGCGGCCAAATATCAGACGTAATATTCGACCATGTGCGGCGGCAGTGCTAAAGCATGACGAGCGGGTTCTGGACGACTGTCGTCCTCTTGTCTTCGCCATGGCGCAAACGAAAGCGGTGGCCCAGCGCTGGCTGTGACGCCTTATTGGATGACGTGAGGCTGCTGCTGTCGCCCGTTTTTATGCTTGATGAGGCTAGGGAAGCAAATGAGCGACGTGGACGAAAGCCTCGATCTGAGGGAGATTAACGGAGTGCGCAGTTTGCTGACGTCAAAGCCACGACCGGTGGGCTGGGACGAACGCCGGGCACGGCTCGACGAGGTTGGTTCGGTCTGGCCGATTGCGGACGACGTCAGATGTGAGAATGCGGTTTTCGACGGCCTCGAGGGAGAGTGGTCGCTAGCGCCTGAGAGTGACAGCGATAAGGTTCTGCTCTTTTTCCATGGTGGTGGCTACTGCTCCGGCTCGCTCAAAAGTCATCGTCGAATGGTGACCGAGGCAGGTCGAGCAATGGGAATGCGCACCCTCGCGATCGACTATCGACGCGCACCGGAACATCCTTTCCCTGCGCAACATGAAGACGCACTCACCGCATGGCGCTTTCTGGGGCGGCAAGGGATCGCGCCGGATCGCATCGTGGTTGGCGGCGACAGTGCGGGCGGCAACCTCACCTTATGCCTGGTCAGTATATTGTGCGCGGCAGGGGAGCGGTTGCCGCGATGTCTTTGGCTGGTTTCGCCCTGGACGGACCTCTCGATGTCTGGCGCGACGCTATCGACTAAGGACGCAATCGACCCTATCGTCCACCGGGCGTATTTGGAGGAACTGGCCACCGCCTATGTTCCCCATGGCGTTGGTCGGCGCGATCCCCTGATCTCGCCATTGTTTGCCGATCTGAGCGGATTTCCCCCAATGCTGATACAGGTCGGTTCGGCCGAGGCGCTGTTGTCGGACGCAACTCGGCTCGCGCAAGCCGCTGGCGCGGCTGACGTCAAAGTACGTCTCGAAATTTGGCCGTATATGATTCACGCTTGGCCGGTTTGGAATGCAGGATTGAGTGCCGGTCGCCGCACTCTTCACAGCGCGGGAAGCTTTGTCCGCGGATTTTTGTAACTCTTGGGTGAGCAGCCAGGGTCACACGGCTATTGCCAAAATCCAAAAAGCAGCCGAGACATTCCAGAGTGGGAAGCCCGTTGGCAGCTGCTAGCGCATTTTCAGAAACGCCGCCGATGTTTCGGACATTAAGCCAAATTTTACTGAACTGGCGCCATGGCTTGCGAAGGCTGGTTGTATCGCCAACCTGTTCGACTTATGGAGTAATGATGCGTTTTGTCCGAGCGAATCCGGTGGTTCTGGCCGCCTTCATACTTGGGGCCACCGGTGCCGCCGAAGCCGCCGATGGGGCCTTGGGCTGGCTGTCTGGCGACTGGTATCTGACAGTCGGCGCCACCGGCCTGGTCGCCCCCGATTTCGAAGGCAGCAAGAACTATATACTCAGCGCCCAGCCGATCATCTCGCTCGGCAAGGCCGGTCCTGCGGCCCGCTTCACCTCGCGCAACGACAACATCTCGCTGGGGTTGATCGACGAAGGCGGCTTCCGCGCCGGCCTGGCCGGAAAAATCCTGTTTTCGCGCGATGGCGACGACGCCGACGAACTGAGAGGCCTCGACCCGGTGCGCTGGGGCGGCGAGGCCGGCGGCTTCTTCGAATTCTATCCTTTGGACTGGTTGCGCGCCCGCGCCGAATTGCGGCACGGCATTCGCGCCCATAACGGCTTCGTCGCCGACATCGCCGCCGACGCATTCCACGATGTGACGCCGGAGGTCAGGATTTCGGGCGGGCCGCGCGTTTCGTTCGCCTCGTCGGATTATTTCGACGCCTATTACGGCGTCGACGCCGGGGAAGCCATAGCGTCGGGCCTCAGCCGGTACCGACCGGACGGTGGCGTGAAATCGGCGGGCCTCGGCGGCGCGGTGACGTGGAAAGTGACCGAGCCGATGACGGCCAGCCTGTTCGCCGAATATTCGCGGCTGATGGGCCCGGCGGCCGATTCCAGCCTGGTCAAGGAGCGCGGCTCAAGGGATCAGTTCACGATCGGCGTGTCGACGACCTATCGCTTCGATTTCTCGATGTGAGCCTATCCCAGTAGTCGCGTATCGACCGGATGGGTCGTGGCGCTAACGATACGGATGCCGTCGCGGGCCAGCAAATCCGGATTAAGAAGATAGTTCCTTGTGAACGGGACAATTGCACAAGGGACTTCCATGACCGCCTGGGTGGCAGCAGCGACAAAGTTCGTCCCGAGCCGTTGTGTCATGGACAGATCGTCCTTCCAGTCATCGGGCAAACCGGGAGACATGATGGCAATGTCGTCCGGCATTTCGATCTCTAGAAGCTGATAGGTCTGGGGCATGTCTTCCGCGTCGACATGCACAAGTATCTCGAGAAGTGCCGTGGCCGGGTGATCGGCGCAGTAGACAATTGGTGTCCCCATGACATGCCAACGGCCGCCGCTGACCAAACCGCCGACACCCAGCAGGTCGGCGTAGCCGGAAATGCGCCAGATCCGCATATGTCAGGCAAAGATGCCATGGTCGATGCGATGGAGCTCTTCTTCCACCAGCGCTGCACCCGTTTCTGACTGCAAGAGGTTAATAGGTGTCTCGTCAAGCACCCTGCTGTGCTTGCGCAGCCAACGCTGCGCCTTTTCGTGATTGCCGAAAACCCGATCCGCTATCGCCGAAATCCGTTCAAGCCGCATGACGCGGTCGGACTCGGCGATCGTCAGTGTCTCGTTTCGCTCCTTGCGACGCGCTAATGTCCGTCGCGGGCCGACGATCTTGTAGATTTCGTCATTGCTGAAGCCGCGTTGGCGAAGTCCTTCGACCCTGGTGACATGAACGAGAAACCGTTCCGTTGCCGTGTCCTGGATACCTTTGATGTGCAAGCTGGACATTATTTTAACTCCGCTGCCATTTGCCCAAAGACATAGGCGCAACTGGCACATGAAGCAAGGAGGCGTTCGCGAGTTCGGGCTTTTCAATGGGGCCGGCCTCGTCTAAAAGCCCGGTCATGACGCAGTTTCCTCGCGCGCTCGCGATTGCGATACGAATTACAAGCCCGGTGTTCCGGGCGGCCTGAGCGCCGCCGGAGCCGCCGGGAATTTTGCGCGCGGCCTCTCGCGCTTTTTCCAGATCATGATAGTTCAACGCCCGGGCTCTTTGCCGGGCAATGCATATGGCAGACCAATGACCGATACGCCGATGACCGACACTGTTGAAACGATCGACTACTCCAAAACGCTTTACCTGCCGCAGACGGATTTTCCGATGCGTGCCGGCTTGCCGGAGAAGGAGCCGCTGCTGGTCAAGCGCTGGCAGGAGATGGAGCTTTACCGCAAGCTGCGCGAAAACGCCGCCGGCCGCGAAAAATACGTGCTGCATGACGGCCCGCCCTACGCCAACGGCAACATCCATATCGGCCATGCGCTGAACAAGATCCTCAAGGACGTCATCACCCGCTCGTTCCAGATGCGCGGCTACGACTCGAACTACGTGCCCGGCTGGGATTGCCACGGCCTGCCGATCGAATGGAAGATCGAGGAGCAATACCGCGCCAAGGGCAAGAACAAGGACGAGGTCCCGGTCAACGAGTTCCGCAAGGAATGCCGCGAGTTCGCCGCGCACTGGATCAAGGTGCAGGGCGCAGAGTTCCAGAGGCTCGGCGTCGTCGGCGACTTCGACAATCCCTATACGACGATGGCGTTCCATGCCGAGGCGCGCATCGCCGGCGAGCTGTTGAAATTCGCCATGTCGGGCCAGCTGTATCGCGGCTCGAAGCCGGTGATGTGGAGCGTGGTCGAGCGCACCGCACTGGCCGAGGCCGAGGTCGAATACCAGGACTATGAGAGCGACACGATCTGGGCGAAGTTTCCGGTCGTCAGCCTCGCTCGTCAGGTCACCAACGTCGAAGATGGGCAGCCAGCCTTGGATCCGAGGCTGACGCAGACGTCACTGGACTTGCTGGAGGCCGATGTCGTTATCTGGACGACCACGCCATGGACCATCCCCGGCAACCGTGCCGTCAACTATTCGCCACGCATCAACTATGGCCTCTACGAGGTCACTGCGGCCGAGAATGCTTTCGGCCCGCAGCCTGGCGAAAGGCTGATCTTTGCCGAAGCGCTGGCGGAAGAGGCTGCGACCAAAGCCAAGGTGACGATGGACCGCCTCCGTAGCATTTCGGCCGAAGAGCTTGGAAGCCTTACGCTTTCTCATCCCTTCAAAGGTTTGAATGGCGGCTATGAATTCGACGTCCCAATGCTCGCCGGCGAGCATGTCACCGACGAAGCCGGCACCGGTTTCGTCCACACGGCGCCGGGCCATGGCCGCGAGGATTTTGACGCCTGGATGGACGCTGCGTCAGATCTTCGCCAGCGCGGCATCGACACAGCGATCCCGTTCACCGTCGACGATGCCGGCTTCTTCACCAAGGATGCGCCAGGCTTCGGCGCGGACCGCGAGGGCGGTGCGGCGCGCGTCATCGACGACAACGGCAAGAAGGGCAATGCCAACCAGGCGGTCATCGACGAGCTGATCAAGCGCAATGCGCTGTTCGCGCGCGGGCGGCTGAAGCATTCCTATCCGCATTCGTGGCGGTCGAAGAAGCCGATCATCTTCCGCAACACGCCGCAATGGTTCGTCTTTATGGACAAGGAGCTCGGCGACGGCACGACACTGCGCAGCCGTGCCCTGAAGGCGATCGACGACACCCGCTTCGTGCCGGCCGCCGGCCAGAATCGCATCCGCGCCATGATCGAGGAGCGCCCCGATTGGGTGCTGTCGCGCCAGCGCGCCTGGGGGGTGCCGATCGCCGTCTTCGCCGATGCCGACGGCAACGTCCTGCGCGACGAGGCGGTCAACCAGCGCATCATCGACGCCTTCGAGGAGGAAGGCGCGGACGCCTGGTTTGCGGCCGGCGCCAAGGAGCGTTTCCTCGGCAATCACGATGCCTCGAAATGGCAGCAGGTTATGGACATCCTCGACGTCTGGTTCGATTCCGGCTCGACCCATGTCTTCACCCTGGAGGATCGTCCGGATCTGAAATGGCCGGCCGACGTCTATCTCGAAGGTTCCGACCAGCATCGCGGCTGGTTCCACTCCTCGCTGCTCGAAAGCTGCGGCACCAGGGGCAGGGCGCCTTACGACACCGTCGTCACCCATGGTTTCACCATGGACGAGGAGGGGCGGAAAATGTCGAAGTCGCTCGGCAATACCGTCGTGCCGCAAGACGTCATCAAACAGTCGGGCGCCGATATCCTGCGGCTATGGGTGGTGACCACCGACTACTGGGAAGACCAGCGGCTCGGCAAGAACGTGCTGCAGACCAACATCGACGCCTACCGCAAGCTGCGCAACACCATCCGCTGGATGCTGGGCACGCTTGCCCATGACGATGGCGAGGACGTGCCGCTGGACAAGATGCCGGAGCTGGAGCGGCTGATGCTGCACCGGCTCGCCGAACTCGATGAAGTCGTGCGGGCGGGCTACGACGCCTTCGAGTTCAAGCGCATCACCCGCACGCTGCTCGACTTCATGGTGGTCGAGCTGTCGGCCTTCTATTTCGACATCCGCAAGGACGCGCTCTACTGCGAGGCGCCGTCCAGCGTGAAGCGCAAGGCGTCCGTGCAGGTGGTGCGCCATCTGTTCGACTGCCTGGTGAAATGGCTGGCGCCGATGCTGCCCTTCACCATGGAGGAGGCCTGGCTCGACCGTCATCCGGACGCCGTCTCGGTGCATCTCGACCAGTTTCCGCAAATCCCGGTCGGCTGGAAGAACGAGGCGCTGGCGGAAAAATGGCGCAAGGTGCGGCAGGTTCGCCGCGTCGTCACCGGCGCGCTGGAAATCGCGCGCGCCCAGAAGGTCATCGGCTCGTCTCTGGAAGCGGTGCCGGTCGTCACGCTCGATGATGCGGCGCTCGAAGCGGCGATATCGGATGTCGACATGGCCGAAATGGCGATCACCAGCGATCTGGTCATTGCGCATGGCAACGCGCCTTCCGGCGCCTTCACTCTGGACGACGTCAAGGGCGTCGCCGTGGTGGTCGAGAAGGCCGAGGACCGCGGCCTGCTCAAATGCGCGCGCTCATGGCAATACACGGCCGATGTCGGGCAGGACAAGGAATTCCCCGACGTTTCGGCGCGGGACGCGGCGGTGCTGCATGAATTGAAGGCGCTTGGTCGTATATAAGGCGGTGCACAAATGCCACGGCGGGCGGCTGATCGGCCTCGGCTCGTTGCCCTTAACGAGTGGTTGAGATAAACACGCGAAACTCCGGACGACAAATTGTCGCCGGATTTCCGTCGGAAGAGCATAGGCGATGGGGACCGGACCTTTGGCCGGCGGCGATCGAGAGGCTGTCTAGAGTGGGACTTTTTGGCATGACCGAAAGAACTTGCGCGCGCGTTGCGCTGCTGGCGCCACTTGTCGCATCCGGCCTGGCCCTGTCCGGCTGTATGGGCTCGCCGACCTACGGGACCGACAAGACCGCCTCCGCCCAGCTTGCCGGCGATCTGACCAGCGCTTTTTCAGTCATGCCGAAGAACAAGGAAAAGATCGACTACAAGCCGCGCCCCGAATTGGTGAAGCCGGCGCCGGGCCAGAAGCAACTGCCGCCGCCGCAGGACAGCGCCACGGCAAGCGCCGATTGGCCGGAATCGCCCGAGCAACGCCGCGCTCGCCTGCGCGCCGAGGCCACGCTCAATCAGGACGATCCGTCCTACCAGGCGCAGATCGTCGATGACGTGCAGACGGATCCGGCGGCGATCAAGGCTGCGATGAAGGAGTCGGGTTCCGATCATCCGCCGGCCTGGAAGCCGGCGGATTCGGACAAGGGCCGCGCCGCCGAGGTCAAGCGCCGCCTCGCCGAACAAAAGCAGGGTGACCCGAACACCCGCAGATATCTGAGCGAGCCGCCGGTGCAATATCGCGCCGCTGCCGCCACCGCGCCGGTCGACGACCTCGGCGAGGACGAGTACAAGAAAGCACGCCGCCTCAAGAGGGAAGCGGCCGCCAAGAACAAGAGCGGCATGTTCGATTGGCTGCCCTGGTAGGCGCCGACGCTACGGTTCGCGTCGCTCCCTGAAGAAATCCTTCAGAAGCAGCGCCGCGTCGCTCTCGGCCATGCCTGGATAGATGTCCGGCGCATGGTGGCAGGTTGGTGAGGCGAAGAAGCGCACGCCGTTGACCACAGCACCGCCCTTCTCGTCGGCGGCGCCGAAATAAAGCCGGCGCAGCCTGGCGAAGGAAATGGCGCCGGCGCACATGGCGCAGGGCTCGAGCGTCACATAGAGATCGTGACCGGTGAGCCGTTCGCTCGACAGCTTGCGGCAGGCCTCGCGGATCGCCAGCATCTCGGCATGGGCCGTGGGATCTGCAAGCTCGCGAGTGCGGTTGCCGGCACTGGCAACGACCGTATCGCCGCTGGCGATGACCGCGCCGACCGGCACTTCGCCGCGCAGGGCGGCGGCTTCAGCCTCCTCCAGCGCCAGCGCCATGAAATCCGGCCGCTTCAAGCGGTTTCCATTCCTATTATCTCCTCGCTACTCCGGCATGATCCTGTTATCTAGCGCATGACCCCGAAAACCGGAATTGGTTTTCGGAAGGGATCATGCGCCAAATCAAAGTCCTACAGCGTCCTTTGCGCGTCCGTATGGACGCGCGGCGCTGTAGTGCAAACGAGCAAAGGCCAAATGGACGACAAAAACAAGAAATTCCCGCGCCAAAAGGGTCCGGGCAAGACCGGCCCGAAACCGTCGGGCCCGCGTGGTCGTGATCCCGCTGCTGGCAAAGGCGGTAAGCCATCCTTCGGCGCGAAAAAACCTTACGCGCCGCGCGGTGACCGCCCAATGGCGGCTGACGGCGAGCGGCCGAAGCGCGACTCCAAGAGTGGCGAACGGCCGTTCAGCAAGGGGCCGCGCCCTGACGGCAAACCCTATGAAAAGCGTGAGGGGCCGCGCAAGCCATACGCGCCGCGCGGCGATCGCCCGATGGCGGCTGACGGCGAGCCGCCGAAGCGTGACTTCAAGGCTGGCGACCGGCCGTTCAGCAAGGGGCCGCGTCCGGAAGGCAAGCCTTACGAGAAGCGCGAAGGGCCGCGAAAACCGTACGCGCCGCGCGGCGACCGGCCGGCGGCTGCCGAAGGCGAGCGCAGCGAAAGGCGCTTCGACCGTCCCAAGGGAGACTTCAGCGATCGCCCAAAACGCGACTTCGGCGATCGGCCCAAGCGCGATTTTGCCGGTGATCGGCCCCAAGGGGCATCGGGCGGCTTCAAACCGCGCCCGCGTCCCGCCGAAGCGACGGAAGAGGCTGGTGAGCGCATTGCCAAGCGGCTGGCCCGCGCCGGTCTTGCCTCGCGTCGCGATGCCGAGGAGCTGATCGCGGCCGGCCGCGTCAAGGTCAATGGAAGGGTGCTGTCCTCGCCGGCCTTCAATGTGATGCCTGGCGACATCATCCATCTCGACGGCATGGAGATCCCGCCGATCGAGCGCACCCGGCTGTTCCTGTTCCACAAGCCGGCCGGCGTCGTCACCACCAATCGTGATCCCGAGGGCCGCAAGACCGTCTTCGACGTGCTGCCGGCCGACCTGCCGCGGCTGATGACCATCGGCCGGCTCGATATCAACACCGAAGGCCTGCTGCTGCTCACCAATGACGGCGGGCTGGCGCGCGTGCTCGAACTGCCGGCGACCGGCTGGCTCAGGCGCTACCGCGTGCGCGTCCACGGCAAGGTCGAGGAAAGTGCGCTCGCCGGCTTGCGCGAAGGCATCGCGGTCGACGGCGTCTTCTATGGCGCCATCGAGGCGACGCTCGACCGCGAGCAAGGCACCAACGCCTGGCTGACGCTTGGCCTGCGTGAAGGCAAGAACCGCGAGGTCAGGAACATACTGGGCTCGCTTGGCCTCGACGTGACGCGACTGATCCGCATTTCCTACGGACCGTTCCAGCTCGACGACCTGCCCGAGGGCCATGTGCTGGAGATCAAGGGCCGGGTGCTGCGCGACCAGCTCGGCGAACGCCTGGTCGAGGAGTCCGGCGCCAATTTCGACGCTGACATCACCAAGCCGTTTTCCAACAGGCCGGTGCGGCGCGAAGCGGTGCGGGAAGAGGAGCCAGCGCGGCCGAAATTCACCCGCGATGGCGAACGCCGTCCGATCGGCGAAGGCGGATTGATCAAGAACCGCAAGCGCCGCGAAGGCAGCCGCGACGAGGCGCTGGGCAAGCTGTCGACAAGTCCCGGCAGAAGCTTCGGGCCGGAAAAGAGCTTTGCCGATCGCGGCCCCAAATCTGAACGTAGCGGGCCGGGCGGCTTCGGCGGCAAACCGGGCGGCGGGAAAAAGTCCGAACGCGAGCAGCGCCCGATCGAGCCGCCGGGCCAGCGCAAGGCCAATGTCTGGATGGCGCCCGGCGCGCGGCCGATCGGCAAGGGCAGGGCGGACGCCGATGCCGCCAGGGCGGCCGAAGCCAAGGAACGCAAGGCCTCGTTCAAGCCGTCTTATGGCAAGCCCGCCCATGGAGGGGGAAAACCCGGAGGCGCAAAGCCGTTCGGAAAGCCGCGTGGCGAACGCCCAAATGATGGCGGCAAAGGCGGCGACCGGCCGCGCAGCGGCCCCAAGGGATCCAGGGGAGGCAATGCGGATCGTCGGCGGTGAGTTTCGCGGGCGTCCGCTGGCGACGCCCCGCTCAAGCGCCATCCGCCCGACCACCGACCGCACCCGCGAGGCTGTCTTCAACGTGCTGGCGCATCGTTTCCCCGACAGGCTGGTCGGCGCGCGGGTGCTCGACCTGTTCGCCGGCACCGGCGCGTTCGGCCTCGAGGCGCTGTCGCGCGGCGCATCTTATGGCGTCTTCATCGAAGAATCGGCGGAAGGGCGCGGCCTGATCCGCACCAATGTCGAGGGTTTCGGCCTCACCGGGCGTACCAAGATATTCCGTCGCGACGCTACGGCTCTGGGCGAGGCGGGCACGATGGCCGCGTTCGGCCTGGTGTTCGCCGACCCGCCCTATGGCAAGGGCCTGGGTGAGCGTGCCTTGCGCTCGGCCAAGGCCGGCGGCTGGCTCGTCCCCGGCGCGCTCTGCGTCGTCGAGGAGGCGGCTGCGGCGCCGTTCGAGGCAGGGCCGGGCTTTTCGGTTGTCGACGAGCGAAGCTATGGCGAGACCGTCATCCGCTTTATCGAGGTTGGATGAAGGGAGCGCAGCGCCTTCAAATGACGAACAAATCAATTTGCCTGTGGCGATACCCCCGCCTATCGTCCCACCCCATGACAACCGGAGTCGTTAATGACATCTCAGGCTGATTGGCTGCGCGGTACGCTTTTTGCGCTGGCTCTTGTGATGACCGGGCCGGTTCTGGCCGACAACAAGCCGGACGACGGCAAGGTGACGAGTTTCCTGCTCGACAACGGCATGGAGGTCGTTGTCATCCCCGATCGCCGCGCACCGATCGTCACTCATATGGTGTGGTACAAGATCGGCAGCGCCGATGAGCCGCCGGGCAAGTCCGGCATCGCCCATTTCTTCGAGCATCTGATGTTCAAGGCGACGACCAACCATGCGGCCGGCGCGTTCGACCGCGCCGTCTCCGCCATCGGCGGTTCGAACAACGCTTTCACCTCCTATGACTACACCGCCTTTTACGAGACGGTGGTGCCGCAGGCGCTCGAGCAGATGATGGATTTCGAGGCCGATCGCATGCGCAACCTCATCCTCAACGACGACGTCATCGCCACCGAGCGCGACGTCATCCTCGAGGAACGCCGCTCGCGCATCGACAGCAATCCGCAGGCAGTGCTCGGCGAGGAGGTCGACGCCACGCTCTGGCAGAACCAGCCCTATCGCATTCCGGTGATCGGCTGGATGCAGGAGATGGAGAAGCTGAACCGCGCCGACGCCAAGGCTTTTTACGACAAATACTACACGCCCAACAACGCCGTGCTGGTGGTGGCCGGCGATGTCGAGCCGCAGGTGGTCAAGGCGCTGGCCGAAAAGACCTATGGCAAGGTCGCGCGTGGTCCAGACCTGCCGCCGCGCATCCGTCCGGTCGAACCCGAGCAGAACACCAGGCGCACGGTGACGCTGGCTGACGCGCGTGTCAGCGTGCCGAACTTTTCGACGCAATGGGTGGTTCCCTCCTATCACACCGCAAAGCCGGGCGAAGCGGAAGCGCTGGACCTGCTGGCGGAGATCCTTGGCGGCGGCAGCCGCAGCCGGCTGTACCAGCAGCTTGTCGTCAAGCAAGGCATTGCCGCCGAGGCCGGCGCCTTTTTCCAGGGCACCATGCTCGATGCCACCAACTTCACCGTCTATGGCGCGCCGCGCGGCGACGCCAAGCTGGCCGATGTCCAGGCGGCGGTCGAGGCCGAGGTCGCCCGCATCGCCAGCGAGGGCGTCGCATCAGGCGAGTTGGAGAAGGCCAAGGATCGTTTCGTCCGCTCGATGATCTTCGCTCGCGACAAGCAGGATTCGATGGCCAACATCTACGGCGCGACGCTCGCCACCGGCGGCAACGTCAGGGATGTCGAGGAATGGCCGGGCCGCATCCGCAAGGTCACCGCCGATGAAGTCAGGCAGGTTGCGGCGCGCTATCTCAATCTCAACCATTCGACATCAGGCTATCTCTTGCCGCAGACACAGGCAGGGAATTGAGGTGATGAGGAACCAGCATAGCCGCGACTTCCCTTCTCCCCTTGTGGGAGAAGGTGGCCTCGCGAAGCGAGGTCGGATGAGGGGTGTTCCAGCTTGGCACCGACGTCGTTCCGGCCAGCACCCCTCAACCGTCTTGGCGCTGCGCGCCAATCCACCTTCTCCCACAAGGGGAGAAGGGAGAGCCGCGCGTGTTGCCATCCCTTTAGTTACCCTGCTCCTCTCCCTCGTCTTCCTCGTCCTGCCGGCGCTTTCCGCTCGTGCGGCCATGAGCATCCAGGAGGTGACGTCGTCAAAGGGCATCACCGCCTGGCTGGTGGAGGACTATTCCGTGCCGCTCGTCGCCATCCGCTTCGCCTTCGACGGCGGCACGACGCAGGATCCCGCTGGAAAGGTGGGCCTTGCCAATCTGATGAGCGGCCTGTTCGACGAGGGGGCCGGCAATCTCGACAGCGAGTCCTTCCAGATCAAGCTCGACGACGTCGGCGCAGAGATGAGCTTCGAAGCGGCGCGCGACGGCACCTATGGCTCGATGCGCATGCTTGCCGAGCAGCGCGACGCGGCGTTCGACCTGTTGCGGCTGGCGGTCACAGAGCCGCGTTTCGACCAGGCGCCAATCGACCGCATCCGCGCGCAAGTGCTGTCCGGCATCATCGCCAACGAGCTTGACCCGGACACGCTCGCCCAGCGCAAATGGCTGGAGGCACTATACGGCACCCATCCCTATGCGCGGCCCGAAGAGGGCACCAGGCAAAGCATCGCCACCATCACGCCGGACGATCTCATCGCCTTTCACAAGGCGAATTTTGCTCGTGATGGCCTGCATGTGGCGGTGGTCGGTGCCATCGATGCCGAGACGTTGAAGAAAAAGCTCGATCTCGTCTTTGGCGGCCTGCCGCAGCATCAGGCGCTCAGCGCGGTCGCCGATGTCGATCCGAAACTCAACCAGCAGCTCGAGGTCAATTACGATCAGCCCCAGACGTCGCTGCAACTCGCCTATCCCGGCGTCGAGCGGAGTGCGCCGGATTTCTTCGCTGCGGTTCTGATGAACGAGATCCTCGGCGGCAGCGCCTTCACCTCGCGGCTGTTCGAGGAGGTGCGTGAAAAACGCGGTCTGGCCTACAGCGTCAGTTCCGACCTGGTCGACCACCAGCACGCCAACGCCCTGGCCATCACCACGGCGACCCGCGCGGACCGGGCGGCCGAGACTTTGGCTGTCGTGCGCGAGGTGGTGAAGCGCATGGCCCAGGAAGGGCCGACCGAAGCGGAACTGGCGGCGACCAAGAAATACTTGATTGGCGCCTACGCCATCAACAATCTGAACTCCTCCGCCGCCATCGCCGCGACGCTGCTCGAGCTGCAGCTCGACAAGCTCGGCAGCGACTATATGCAGCGCCGCGCTGCCCTCATCAACGCGGTGACGCTGGATCAGGTCAAGGCGGCGGCGAAAAAGCTGCTTTCCGCCGAGCCGGCCGTCATGGTCGTCGGGCCGAAGCACGGCGAGGCCAAGGAGGAATGAGCCCAAATGGGGGGCAGGGCCAAATGAGGGGCAGGGGATGAGCCCGAGCTTCGGCATCGCCTTCGGCGGCGGCGGCGCGCGCGGGCTGGCGCATATCCATGTCATCGAGGTGCTGGACGAGCTGGGTATAAGGCCGGTCGCGATATCAGGCTCATCGATCGGCGCCATCATGGGCGCCGGCATGGCTTCGGGCATGGCCGGCAGCGACATTCACCACTACATGCGCTCGATCCTCGGCCGCCGCGCCGAGGTGGCGGCGCGCATGTGGCGGGCGCGGCCAGGCACCTTTGCCGAGGCGCTGAAGGGCGGGCTGGGTGTCACCCAGTTCAATGTCGAGCGCATCCTCAAGGCATTCATGCCCGACGCCATACCCGAAAGCTTCGCCGAGCTGAAAATACCGTTGAAGGTGACGGCAACGGATTTCTTCGGCCATAAGCTCGCCGTGCTGCGCGACGGCGACCTGCATTCAGCGCTTGCCGCCTCTGCGGCTATTCCCGCGGTATTCCGACCGGTGATGCGCGACGGCAGGCTGCTGATCGACGGCGGCATCTACAATCCGGTGCCGTTCGACCTGATCGAGGACGACGCCGACATCATAATCGCCGTCGACGTCGTTGGCGCGCCGGCCAAAGGCGGGCGCAAATACCCGACCTCCGTCGACCTGATGTTCGGCGCCACGCAATTGATGATGCAGTCGATCATCGCCGCCAAGCTGAGGCAATGCCAGCCGGACATACTGGTCAGGCCGGCGGTGTCGAAATACCGCGTGCTCGATTTCATGAAGATCGACGCCTTGATGGCCGAAACGGCTGATATCAAAGACGAGCTGAAGCGGGAGATCGAGAAGGCGGTGGAGGCGCGGGCCAAGGTCGACACGAGCAAGCGCCCCAAGCAGGTTGGGGGCGTGGCGCGAAAAGTTTGACGCCTGGTGGCCTCAATCGAACGAGGCCACTGCGATAAGCCCAGCAGACCCTTTCGCGATATGACTATTCCGCAACCGCCTGAACCGTTCGCCGGTCGATCGAACGGTTGAGGATCAGCGCCCCGGCATGGCTTTCGCACGCTGTTCGCGGCTGTTGCCGCACATCCGGCAGATCGCAGCCAGCCCCCCCTCCATCGTGAGCACGTCGGGTATTCTGGTGTGGCTGACGCAAAGCGCACCGTCGGCACCCCACGCCGCTTCGAACGACATATTAGGCGCGGCCTCGTCCTGTTGGATGCCCTTGCGGTCGTAGATCACGATCGGCGCCCCGTTGCGGGTATGGCCGACGCCATCGCCGCAATAATCGGCGCGGATCATACGGGTGCATGCCTGGTGATGATCCCACAGCGGTGTGCCGTCCGGCGACTTTTCCCAGGGCCGATATCCGAAGCGCACGCATTTCGCCTGCGCGCCGCCGGTGCAGGTAATGCTGAACGCAGTGTCGGACGGCAAATGGCGGCCGTCCTGCGTCCAGGTGCCGGCGAGCGGAAAGCCCATGCGCCGGCCCTCGATGTCCGGTTCGCAAATGTTGCGCCATGCGCCGCTAGCCGCGTCGCGGGTCGACATGGCGTAGAGCATCACCCCGCCATCCGGATTCCTCGGATCGATCTCGACCGCGTCGATGCGCAGCGGCACCTGGTCTTGTCCATCGCCAATCGTCAGGACGGCGCCGACGAGATCGTCTTGAGCGACAATGCGACCGTCTTCCGTCGTCACCTCGAACCTTGTGCCGACGACGGAGATCGAGCTGATCGCGTGCCCGGTCCCGGCATTGGCCGAGGGCACTGCTGCCATGCTGGAAATGGCTGCGGCGACGGCGACCAATGCGCGGCGGCCGATATGGGCGAGGCGGTTTCTGTAGGCTGACATTGTTGGCTCCTGACGGCAGGTTTTGCTAATGAAACGCGGCCAACGAGAACGGACAGCAACGCCATCCGTTCCATTGACGACGGACGCCTAGGTCCGGACCTTAACGCCTCGGCGTGGGGGTCGGCCGGTCATGGTTGCTCCCGGCGCCGCTGCCGGTGTCGTGCTGGCCAGACGGAAGGCCGCTGCTTTTCTTGCCAGCGGTCGAGGATTGGACGTTGCCCTTCTGGACAGCCGGCAAACCGCGATCGTTCGGGTCAAAGACGGAGCGGTCGTTCGGGTCAACAACGGAGCGCTCGTTCGGGTCAATGACGGACTTGCCGGCCGGAGCGAGACTTTTCGCCAGAACGATGCCTTCGGCGTGCACGCCGTTGAGTGCAAGGACGCCGAGGCCATTCGCGAAAATCGCGTTGCTGGTTAGCGAGTTGCTCGTCACCGCATTGGTGGTTATCGCATTGTATGTCAGGCCGTTCAGCGATTTGCCGTTCGAGCCTTCCGGTCCCCCGGCGCTGGCCGGTGCGGCGAGGCAGGCCATTGCCGAGGCAGCGGCCATGTAAGTCTTGAAGCGATTCAATCTTGATTTCCTTTTCGTTTTCAGCGGAGCCGTCCTCTCGGTTCGCTCCATGGGGCGGCTTTTCGCTCCCGTCTGTTTCGGACGAATGCCGAATTCGTCCGAATTGTTTCAGTTGTTGCGATCCGCCCGGTCCTGCGCTCGATGAGCGAGCGTCCGCTTCGTCGTCATGCAGAAAGGCATGCCGCCCCGCGTCAGCATCCCCTCGAATAACCAATTGCGGCGTGCGCCCGCCGCGGCGACACAAAGGAAACCTTCAGCCGGCAAATCGGCAAATCCGCGCAACATCCCTGCGCCATCGGTGACGCCAGAAACTAGGAGATTTCTGGCGATGCAACCTCTGCGAAAAACCAATGACCGATCGAAAGGTGCGGCGGCGCGGACGGCACGGCTGGCGGTGCTGGCCGGCACCCCTGGCCTGCTGCTGACGGCATACGCGGCGGCGACGTCCACATCGCTGACCATCCGCGCCGATCTCGCGCTGACCTTGATGGACATGCTGGTGCTGGTCTCCGTCCTGGTTGTGGCTGGCAGCATGAAACTGGGCATGAACAAGCGCCGGGCAGCCATGGCCGAGACGCTCGTCAACGCGCTGGCCGCCGTCGGCATGTGCCTTTCGATGGCGGTCGTCGCCAGCATCGCGGTCCAGCGGATCGCGGCCGGCGGCGTCGAACCGCACGGCCCCGGCGTTGTTCTCGCCATGAGCCTGAACCTGGCCTATGCGGTGGTCAATTTGTGGATCCTGCGCCGATGGAAGGCCCGCAACTTGGCTGCCGCGTCGGCGCTGGCCCGCGCGCAAATCTGCCTGTTCTCTGACAAGCTCTCGTCGAACCTGCTCATCGCCGCATCGCTCGCAACAGCCATGATCTGGCAAGGCACGATGATGGCCCGCTTCATCGATCCGATTGCCGGGCTGCTGATCGCGACGATGACCGCGCGCTGGACCATTCCTGTCGTGCGAGACACTGTTCGAAGCCTGCGCCGGGAATATCGCCGGGCGCGCAGGCCGATCGCGTAGGCAAAGCCATAAACCGTACCAGCTGGACGGCTCAGCCTCTTTAAAGCTCCGTATCTAGCGGTGTCGCGCCTCGTCCTGGGCAGGCTCGTAGACATAGCCTTCGCCGCGAACCGTCACCAGGACCACCGGCGCGTCGGGTTCTGTCTCGAACTTCTTGCGCAGTCGGGTAATGCGGATGTCGATGCTCCGGTCGCCCGGCTCGAGGTCCCGGTTGTGGGCGAGCCTGCACAGCTGGTCGCGCGACAATATCTGCCGGGGATGGCGCGCGAAGACGCATAGCAGGTCGAATTCCATCGACGTCAACTGGACGTCGGCGCCGTCCGGGTCGACCATCGTGCGGCCATCAATATCGAGGATGCAGCCGCCGAAACGGATGCGGTTTTCCGGCGTCCGCTCTTCCTCGCCCAGGCGCCGGATGACGCTCCTGACACGCGCCAGAAGTTCGCGTGGTTCGAACGGCTTGGCCATATAGTCGTCGGCGCCGGCGGCAAGACCTTCCAGCCGATGCGGCAGGTCACCGACGGCGGTCAGCATCAGGATGCCGGCGCGGCTCTGCTTGGCGATTTCGCGGGCGAGGTCATAGCCGCTTTCGCCGATGAGATTGACGTCGAGAATGACCAGGTTTGGGCCAAAGCGGTCAAGCTCGGTGTGCATTCCCGCTCCATCCGCAACGGATCGGACATCGAAGCCGTGCATGAGCAGGTAATCCGACAGCATCTCGCGCAACGGCGCTTCGTCGTCGACGATGAGCAATTTCTGTTTTGTCACGCTTCGGCCTCTTCCATTGCGCTGGTCTCCATCGCCCTTAAGCGTTCCATCACGAGCCTGCGAAAGGTCTGCGGATCGAGCGGTTTCTCGATCACCGGCGCGCCCGTCTCCCCGATGAAGCGGTCAATCTCCGGTGCCAGCGTGTCGCCGGTCACGAACAGCAGCCGGCGAGTGAGCCCGGGGCGCAATTGTTCCAGCGCGCGGTAGAGGCCAGGGCCGTCGAGGCCGGGCATGCGTATGTCGCTGATCAAAAGGTTGATCCCGTCCTCGCGCACAGCCTTGAGGGCGGCATTCGCGTCGTCGGCGATGGTGACGTCGTGGCCATCGCGGCGCAGCATCTCGGCGATCATCGAGGCAATGTCGGAATCATCGTCGACCACCAGAATTCGTGCGGCCGAGGGCGCGGGCGGCATCCTGCCTGCAGCCTCGGGCGGAGCGACCGTCTCGGCTCGGCCGCTCGGAAGCCGGATCGTAAACCGTGCACCGCCGCCCTGCGTCGAATCCAGTTCTATGCTGCCGTCGTGGGCAGTCACGATACCCTGGCAGACAGATAGCCCGACCCCGGTGCCTTCGCCGGCCAATTTGGTCGTGTAAAAAGGCTCAAAAGCACGCGCGCGGACCGTCTCCGGCATGCCTGGACCATTGTCGGCGACAACGACCTCGACGACATCGTCTTCCCCGGTGGTGACAATGGTCAGCCGCCGCGGGTGCGGAACCTGCAGCAAAGCCTGCTGCGCGTTGACCACCAAGTTGGTGACCACCTGATGAAGCTGGTCCCTGTCGCCCCAGATATTGGGAAGCGGTTCCGCCAGTTCGGTGCGGATCTCGATCCCGGCCGAGCGCAGGCTGTAGCCGGCGAGTTCCAGTGAGGCAACCACGACATCATTGATGTCGACGGCGCCCCGTGTCGGCGGCTTCTTGCGGGCCATCGCCAGAAAGGTCCGGACGATGCGCGAGCATCGCTCAGCCGCGGCGTGGATCTTGTCGGCGCGTCCCACGGTTGCCTTATCCGTCGAGAATTCCTTCAGCATCGAACTGTAGCCGATGACGACGGATAGCGGATTGTTGAGTTCATGCGCCACGCCGGCCAGCAGCGAGCCGAGAGCGGCGAGCTTTTCCGACTGGTACAGCGTCTCGCGTTGGCTTGCGATCTCCGCCTCGGCCTCGCGCTGGCGGGTAATGTCGGTGACGGCGGCAAGCATGGCCGAACGGCCAGCCTGCGTGATCAGGCGCGCCGAAACCAGCGTATCGATTCTCGACCCCTGCATATTGGTCATGCCGGCTTCGAATGCGTCGACGATGCCATCCCTCAGCAACAGCCGCAGGAGATCGTCTCGCCGTGAGAGATCTTCCCACGTCGACGTCGCTTCGGCTCCGATCTGGCCGACCTCGATGCCGAGCACCTTGCGCGCCGGTTCGTTGACGAACAGGATTTCGGGCCCTTCTATTGCCGAGATGGTGATCGGCAGCGGCACGCCTTCGGCGATGGCGCGAAACTGCGCCTCCCTTTCGGCCAACAGCTTCTCGGCCTCCAGTCTGGCTTGCTCGGCCAGGACGCGATCCGAGATGTCGCGGCCGACGGACTGCACTTCGACAAGACGCCCGTCGCTGTCGAAAATGCCATGATCGTTCCAGGCGAGCCATCGGCGTGCGCCATCCGGCATCGCATTGACAAGTTCCATGCTGGCGTTCGGCGCCTGCGGCGTGAGGCGGGCAAGGTGGTCCAGGAACCTGCGCCGTTCGTCGGGCGGCAGCACATCGAGTTCGCACCAGGACGGGTCGAGAAGCTGTTCGCGTGTCATCCGGCACGCTCGGCAATAGGCGTCGTTGACGAAGCTCAAATGACCCTCTGGCGACATCCGGACGACGAATTCGGTCTGCAGCTCGACCACGCTGCGGTAGCGCTGCTCGCTGGCCTCGAGTGCCTGACGGGCGAGTTTCTGCTGGGCTATATCGCGTCCGATCGACTGTATTTCGATGAGCTTGCCGCTGTCGTCGAAGATGCCGCGATCGGTCCAATGCACGTTGATTTCGCGCCCATTGTACAGGGCGCCGGTCTCTTCCACTTCGCAAACGGGTCGGTCCGGGGTCACTCGACCGATGATTTCGTCGAAGCTGCCGAAATCGGCGGAAAACGAGTTGAAATAGTGCCAGTCCGGGCTCAGCAACTCTTCGCGTGTCTTGCCGACAAGGCGGCAATAGGCGTCGTTGGCAAAGCTCATGCGCCCATCCGGCGCGACGCGGATGATATACTCCGTCTGGGCCTCGACAACATTGCGGTAGCGCTGTTCGCTGTCGGCCAGTTCGCGCAAGGCAGTGCGGTTTTCGGCGAAGATGCCGGCGATTTCCCGCAGAAGCACGCCGTGCAAGGCGTATACCGAGACAAGCAGCCCGACAAAAATGAGCGCATAGGGAAAAAACGACTGTTGCAGCGCGTAGGACTGGTAGAGGCCGATGCCGGCGACAAGCACGAGCAGCGGCAAAACGCAGGCCGCCATCAGCAACGCGTAACGCCTGGACAGCTTGGAGGAGGTCGGCACGGCGAGGTCTCCACAGACGGATGCGCCGTCACGACGGTTGCTGTTCCCGTGCGGCCAGTGGACTGAACGGCCAACGGCCTGTCAAGCCGGCCTGCCCGGGCTTCTGCGCGACGTCTTTGAACATAACCGCAAGGATGTTTCACGATGATGCCGTACGACCGATTTCCCGGCTTCTATTGTTTCAATTGTGTCGAACCGCCAGAAATCGGCAGCAGATG
This sequence comes from Mesorhizobium sp. WSM4819, assembly GCF_055811215.1. Classification (NCBI taxonomy): domain Bacteria; kingdom Pseudomonadati; phylum Pseudomonadota; class Alphaproteobacteria; order Hyphomicrobiales; family Phyllobacteriaceae; genus Mesorhizobium; species Mesorhizobium sp. WSM4819. Next base: position 9,763 of record NZ_JBVVQO010000042.1, on the reverse strand, counting down.
GGCTGCGCTTGCGATTGACCCGGGGCAAATGCGCCCTGTAGGTTTGCGCCGTCGCTCGCCGGGGGGAACGCATGGCCGACATCATTATCGTGGACGACGAGACCGACGTGGCGTTCATGATCGCCGACTATTTGCAGGCTAAAGGCTACGGCATTCGCACGGCATCCGGCGGCGCCGAATTGCGCGAGGCGATCGCGGCGTCGAAGGCCGATCTCGTCATTCTCGACCTCAACATGCCAGGCGAGAACGGCTTTAGCCTGGCCCGCTGGCTTCGCGAGCATCACGACGCCGGCATCCTGATGCTGACCGGTGCCGATTCGGTGTTCGACAAGGTGGCGGGCCTCGAGATCGGCGCCGACGACTATCTGGCAAAACCGTTTTCACCGGTCGAGCTCGAAGCGCGGATCGCCGCGGTGCTGCGCAGGCGCAGGCCGAAGGGATCAGACAATGCCGACGCTTTGCCGGCCGGGCATTTCGCCTTCGGAACCTATGTGTTCGATGCCCGCGCGAGAAACCTCATCGACGCCGACGGCGTGGCCATTCCGCTGACGCCGATGGAGCTCGATCTGGTGGCGGCCTTCGCCACCCGGGCCGGCCAGGTCATTGGTCGCGACGAATTGCTCGATCTTGCGCCGCCCAGGGGCGACGAGCCGTTCGACCGCAGCATCGACAGCCGCATCACCCGGCTGCGCCGCCGGCTCGAAAAGGACCCGGCCAAGCCGGAACTGATCAAGACGATCCGCGGTGTGGGATACCTGTATCCAAGACGCTGAATGAGTGTGATTCAGGGACCAGGCTGCCCCGCGGGCGGAACGATCTGCATGACAAGGCGCATCAGATCGGCCTGACGGGAGGCGCCGGTCTTCTGGAAGATATTGTCGAGATGCGTCTTGGCGGTCGCGTTGGCAATATGAAGGCTGGCGGCGGTCTCGGCCAGGGTGTGCCCGGCCACAAGGCTGGCGAGCACACGGGTTTCGGCCAGCGTAAGCCCAAAGGCTCTCGCCAGCATTCCGGCGGCGTCATGCTCGTCCGGTGCATTGCCGATGAACACCGCGGCTACCGCCGCGGGTTCCATGCCGGCGCGCAGGTCGCCGCCGGCCATCGGCAGCACGCGGGCGAAGACGGGCGGCAGGCCGGATTCAGTGAGGAGGACGGCAAGCCCTGTCTTGCCGATGCTGACCTCATCCTGAGCCGCAAGCATGATGGCGCTGTGAAGCTCCCTGGAAGCCGACGGGATCTTCGCTTGCAGAATGCCCCGGACATCCTGGATCGGGCCGCCGCTCTGCAGCATGTGCTTGGCCGAGCGGTTGGCGTGCAGGACGGCGCCACGTTCATTGGTGAGGACCACGGCGCATGTGAGCGCATCGAGCGCTTCGGCCATTCCTGCGCGCTCGACAGTGCCGATGTCCAGCATGTTGCTGATTATCACCGAACGGCGCACATGCGGCAGCAACAGTCTGCCAAGCTTGATTTCCCGCTCGGTGATAATGCCTTGCCGCTTATGTCGGGCAACGGCGAAGCCGGCAAGGCGGGTAGGGGTGTGGATCAGGAAGAACGACATGACGTCGACCAGGCCTTGCGGCTTCAAGCACTCCTGAAAATACCGGGAGGTTTCCAGGTAAGTTTGAGGGATATGGCGTGAGACCACATGCGGCATATCGAGCGAAGGCCATGTCGAGAGATCCTCAAGCAGCCGGGCGTGGATCTCGGGGATATATTTCGCCTGTTGCTCCAGCCAGTATGGCTCTATTCCCACGGTCCTGTAGATCAGCAGCCGGTCGTTGGCGAGGTCGTCAAGCTGCAGCACCGCAGTCTGGGCGTCGAGCGCATCCCTAATCCCAGCCAGCGCGTGCTCCCATCGCCCCGGGTCGAGTGCGCAATCGTAGATCGAGCCGATCAGCTTCGACAGATCATGATGCGACAATGCCTTGGCCATCGACGGCCCCCCGCATGTCGACAGCGCGTCCGACGCGGAAAGCAGCGCGCTCTCACAGGTGCTCTCGCCTCTCCAAGTTTTAGCGATCGCTTAAATTCCGATTATCTCCCCCAAACAGGGGATGCGCAAGCACCCGGGCGGTGAAATACTCGCGCCCCAGAAGATAAGGTCACACTTAACTGTGACAACCAGTGCGGTTCTGCGCGTTCCTGGCTCGCGGGCCTTCGCCACTGTGATTCAGCCGGGGGGACTAATCAAGAATTCTGCCTGCGTGCGCCGACTATCACGGCGCGCGAGCATCTATTGCTGAAACCTTGAGCCGGGCTTGTCCCGGACAATTCGGGATGGAGCAGCATTATGTACAGATACATTGCTTTTGCAGCACTTTGCATGGCGGCGATGCCCGCGCATGCCGGCGAGCTTGGAGCCATGAAGGCTGAAAGCATCGATCTCGCCGGCTTCCTTGGTGTCGTCTATTATACGCCTCAGGAGGACGGCTATCGGGTGGTCACCACAATCGCGCAGGGCGAGGCTGGCTTGCCGGTGCGTTTCGTGGCGACACTGACCGAGAACCAGATAGTCGCGGTCTCCGTGCCGGGCAAGCTGGGAGAGTCGGACCAGATCATCGAGATATCGCGTGTCGGCGGCAAGCTTGTCGTCAGCCCGCATCCGATAGACGGGATCGTGGTTTCTACCCCGAAGCTCGCCGTCGACTGATCCAGGGTTGAGTGATCCAACATCAGTGATCCAACATCGAGTGGTCCCGGGGCATGCGCGTTGCGGCGGCGCTGGATGAGCCTGCAACATGGGCGACAGACGATGTCTCCATGGTTCGTCCTGGCTGTTGTTGTCTTTACCGTTGCCGCCGGCTTCGCCGCGTCTTCGCAGGTTGAGCTGGCCCCTGGCAAGTTCTACGAGGCTGTCGGCAACAAGGTCGATGCGCGAACCTATAACGGTTTTCGTCGCTACCATGGCAGCTGCAATCACTGCCATGGCCCCGACGGCATGGGCTCGACCTTCGCCTCGGCGCTTGTCGACCGGCTGCCCGGCATCGAGGTCTTTCGGCGCAATGTTCGCGACGGCGTGCGCAGCGGCGCTTCGGTGATGAAGGGCTTCGCCGACGATCCCAATGTCGCTCCTTACATCGACGACATCTACGCCTATTTGCAGGCCCGCGCCGACGGTGCGCTTGGCCGGGGTCGGCCCGAGAGGCTTGAAAATTAGTGCCGCTGGCTTACCGCAGGCGCTTCACCAAAGCACGGTGAGACGGTTATCGCTCCCGAGCGCCACATGCGTGCCGAAAGGTGAGCACTCGCGCTCAAGCATGGCAGCGAGCCAGGCGGTATCTTCGCGCAGGGCGCGGTTTAGCCGGAACCGGGCGAGCTGGAACGGCACCAGCTCGAGCGCAACAAGCGTACCGCCCGGTACGGCGAGCCGCGGCAGGTACATCAGCGCAAGCTCACCACGAAACGTTTCGTTGCCGGTGATTCCCTCATAGTCGGTGAGGAAGTCGCCGCATCCGTAGAGGATCAGCCGGCCGTGATGGATTTCGATCGGCTTGGGATGATGGGAGGAGTGCCCATGCACGACATCGAAACCTGCAACATCGATGAGAGCATGGGCAAGCGCGCGTTCTTTCGCCGGGACTTGGTAGCCCCAGTTGCCGCCCCAGTGGATCGAGGCCACCGCGAGGTCGCCAGGTTGTTTTATGGCCAGCACGGATCGGGCGATCTGCTTGAGCGACCGGGCCGAGACATCCGCCAGCAAATTGACGCCTGGCTTATAAGCTCCGGCTGCCCATGAAGCTGGAACGCCGCTCGACTCCAGCGCGAAGCCGAAGACCAGCACGCGGCCCCCGCCGGCCGGTTCAATGACGGCAGGCGCCGCCGCCTCGTCCGCGTCAAGCCCGGCCCCGGCACAGGCCAGGCCGGCAAGCCGCAGCGTATCGAGGGTCTCGACGAGGCCAGGCTCATCCCAGTCGAGCACATGGTTGTTGGCGAGCACGCAGCAGTCTATCCGTGCCGCCGCCAGGCAGCCGATGTTTGCCGGGTTCATCTTGTAATTGATCCCCTTGGGCGCCAGGGACAGGCTGGTGGTGATGCTGGTCTCGAGATTGATGATCCGCGCGTCGGGCGCTTCACGATCCAAGTCGCTAAGCGCATCGCCCCAGACATACGCCTCGTCGACCTTTCTCGGAATAGGGCCGTTGACGCGTTCGGCAAGCTCGACATAGGTCGTCGCCGATTTGACATAGCGCTCGCCAAGGTGCGGATCGCCGGGACTGGCGAGGATTTGGTCGATGCCGCGCCCGAGCATCACGTCGCCGCACAGGAACAGTTTTGCGCTGCTTCGGACGGACCATTCAGATCCTGCGGCGGCGTTGTTCGCGATCTGCGGCATCGCTCCCGAATCTCCTGCGTGCCAACACCCGGTGACCCCAAGGGGTTCCCAGCCAATTTGCGCGGATCGCATTTCGCGCCGCGAGATCAACCTGCTCGTCGACCACAGCCAGATCGTGCAGCTCGAGGCGCATCGCTCCGGCACCTGGGTAACCAAGGGCACTGGGGCGGATTCAGAATATCGGGTGAGGGGGCTGAGCGGCCTCGAACGGCAATCACCCCAGGTTTGCGCTGCCCCTCATCGCCCTGCCGGGCACTTCTCCCAGTATAGCCGAGGCTTCGCTCTACGATGTACCCCCACCCCTAACCCTCCCCACAAGGGGGAGGGACACTTCTGCTGGCGCTGACCTCGGCAAATTGCCTGTCTTTCCAAAGGGAAAGTGAGGGCGCGCGGCAGCGTTCCCTCCCCCTTGTGGGGAGGGTTAGGGTGGGGGTCCATCTTCGCAAGAATCCCCATTGGAGCGCGGCTTCATTCCAGCTTGGCGCTCTCAGCCCCACTTCATCTCGCCGGTGGCGACCTTGGAGCCGATGTCGAGCGCCACGCCCATGCCGAGGCCGGGGAAGCGGGCTTCCATGGCGCCCTTGAGCGCGGCCGCGTCCTTAGCCTTGGCCAGTTCTTCCTCGAAGGCGATGAGATAGGTTTTGGTGTGCTCGACGCCCGAAAGGTCGGTGGCGGCCTGCGGCGTCATGTGGCCGGGCACGACGATCTCAGGTTTGCTGGACGCGATCTTTTCGAGATTGGCGAGCCAGGCGGCGCGCTGTTCCTTGCTCGACGTGTCGGCGGTCCAGACATGCACGCCGGAAAAAATCATCACCCCGCCGAACACGGCATTCAGCGACGGCACCGAGAGATAGCGCCGGTTGGCAAGGCCTTCGGCGTCGACGATCTCGATGGTCTCGCCATCGACGGTGAGCGTCTTGCCGTCGAAGACTTCGGGGATCACGACATCGGCGAGCGCCTGCGGGCCATTCTCCTTGAGCTGCGGCCCCCAGACGGCGATTTTCTTGTCGACGCTGCCATTGATGGCGGCCACCGTCTCGGCAGCGGCGATCACCCGTGCCTGCGGAAAAACCTGCTTGATCGGCTTGAGGCCGAAATAATAGTCCGGGTCGGACTGGCTGACATAGATGGTGGTGAGCGTCTTGCCGGTCGCCTTGATTGCCTCGGCCACGGCGCGGCCGTCGGAATAGGTGAAACCGCCGTCGATCAGCAGCGCCTCGGAGGCGCCGGTGGCCAGCACCGGGGCGCGAAAGAAGCCGTTTTCGCCGGCCGGAAAATGTTTCCAGGAAAGCCCGCCAGCCGCATGGGCAAGCCCGGCGGGATCGAAGACGGCGGCGGCGCCGGCGGCGAGGGTGGTTTTCATGATGGCTCTCCGTGTGAACATGGATCTCTCCTGGGCTTGAGAATGCGGAATTCGGGCGGGCGCATCTTCCGGCGCAGCCTCGATGCCGGGAAGATGGCAGAGGCGGAATGCGTATTGAAGGCCAACAAAATAGACGTAATGTATGCCATTGCCTGACAATGAGGTCGCATTAGCCATGAGCCGCGCATGAACCTGAACCGGCTGGCCTATTTCGCTGCGGTGGTCGACGCCGGCTCGTTCACGCGGGCCGCCGAGCGGCTGGGCATAACCAAGGCGGTCGTCAGCCAGCAGGTGGCGCGGCTGGAGCGTGATGTCGGAACGACGCTGCTGATCCGCACGACGCGGCGCGTCCATCCGACCGAGGCCGGCCGGACATTCCATGCCCGCTGCCTGCAGGTTCTGCAGCAGGCCGAGGCTGCCTTCGACGAGCTCGCGCAGGCCGCCGCCGAGCCGACCGGCACGCTGCGCATCGCCGCGTCCAACGATTACGGCACCTCGGCGGTGGTGCCGGTGGTCGCCGCCTCAGCGCGCGCTACCCCGCCTGCCGGGTGGAGCTGACGCTGGGCGACGAGACGATCGACCTGGCGTCTGGTGGGATGGACGTGGCGATCCGCGTCGGCTGGCTGGCCGATTCCAGCCTGCAGGCGCGGCGGATCGGCACATTTGGGCAATTCATGGTGTGCGGTGCCGAGTTCGCCGGGCGCTTCAGGGCCGGCGAACCAGACTTGGCCGGACTGCCCTTCGTCGCCAACATGGCGCTGCGCGAACCGCTGCTATGGCAATTTTCGCGCGGCGACGATGAGCATGAGGCTGTGCGCATGCAGGCAACGATCGCCATCGACGCGACGCCGGCAGTGCTGGCGGCCGTCCGCGCCGGCGCCGGCCTGTCGGTGCTGCCGGATTTTTTGGTGCGGGATGAGTTGGCCACGGGGCGGCTCGTCCAGGTCCTGCCCGAGTGGCGGCTGCCCTCCGGCGGCATCTACACGGTCTACCCCGCCGCACGGTTCCGCCCGCCCAAAGTGACGAGGTTTGTCGAGATGCTGATTGCGGCTGAGCAGAAGGCAGAGTCAGGCGGGCAGGGGCGCCAAGGCTGAAGCTGCCGATCTCCCCCCTTGTGGGGGTTGAGCAGTGGTCCGCGCAACGGACGGAAAGCCAATTGCTTGGCTTTCCGAACGACGAAAGCCGGCAGGCCAGAGGGGAGCGCTGTCCCGCCAACCTATCAGCGAATTGCATAGCGTAACCGCGCAAGTTCCCAGCCCATCACAGTTTGCCCTACTGCAGCTTGAACGCTGACTTCGTGAACACGATCTCGGTGCTGACTTGCGCCTTGGTCAAAGTGCCAGTCGATGTGGCCGGCAGGATAGGAAGTGGGTGCAAATCAGGAAGACAGTGGCCTTCGGACGTGCTCTTTCACAACGCTGCCGGGCTCTAACTATTATCCTTTTACCCGGCAGCGTTGTGGCAGTTATAATTAGACTTGGCTAAAATAAAGGTGGAAGAGCCGTGAAAACGGAAAACCCTCCGTCTTTGGCGGGGCAACCTATGGGAGGCTCGCATGCTTAGCGGTTTTGGCAAGGCCTGCGCAGTAATCCTTTTTTCAGGGAACTGCGCTTTCGCCCAATCGGATTTGATAGAACCAGAAGCTGGAACGTGGAAGACGTGGGTAATCACGTCTGGCGAGGACTTCCGAGTCCCGCCGCCGCCTGACGCCTCCGCCGCAGCAGCCGAATTGGCACAGATGCGGGATCTCTTGGCGCAAAAGGATCCGGCTGCCGCCGACAAAATCACCTTCTGGGACGCCGGCTCGCCTGGGTACCGATGGATCGATCTGGTCAACAATCGCCTTCTCGAGAACCAGCAGATTCCAAATGCGCACCGCCTCTACTCCTATTTGACGATGGCGATGTACGACGCCACCATTGCTGCCTGGGACGCGAAGTACTTCTACAATCGGCCGCGCCCGAGCGAGGCGGATGCGACACTGGCGACTGCGCTGCCGCCGCCGCGGAGTCCCTCCTATCCATCCGAGCATGCCGCAGCCGCCGGAGCTGCCGCGACCGTTCTTTCTTATTTCTTTCCCGAAGAGACATCGTCGTTCAAGGCAATGGCCGAAGAAGCGGCACAGTCGCGTGTCCTTGCCGGTGTCCAGTTCCCAAGCGATTCTTCCGCCGGCCTGGAGTTGGGGCGCAGGGTCGCAGAGCAGGTGATTGCGCGGGCAAAGGCCGATGGCTCCGATGCAGCGTGGAGCGGCACTGTTCCGACCGGGCCGTGCATGTGGGTCGGGAACAAACCCGCCAATGTAAACATGCCAAACTGGAAGCCGATCGTGCTGGCTGCACCCGATGAATTCAGGCCGCCGGCGCCGCCCGACTGCCAGTCCCCGGCCGTAAAGGCCGAGATGGACGCAATCCGACAGTTTGAACGAAAATTCCCTAGCAGCTACAAAGCGTTCTACTGGCAAAGCCCATCCGGCCTGTTCACCGACTGGTATGACTATGCCAGCAAGTGGATGTTCGAGGACAAGACGGATACGAACCCGCCGCGTGCCGCGCGGGCTTACGCGATGCTCGCAACGGTCTATTACGACGCCTACATTGCAAGCAACGACGGGAAGTACGCCTATTGGTATCTGCGGCCCAACATGCTTGACGCGAGCATCACTCCCCTGTTCGCGGTGCCAGCTCATCCCAGTTACCCGTCGAACCACTCCACGCTCTCGACTGCCCGATGCGAGGTCCTGGCGTACCTGTTTCCCGGCCATGCGGAGTTCATCCGCGCGGTTGGCAAAGAGGCGGGTGATTCCCGCGTCTGGGCAGGCATCCACTATGAAATGGACAACCGGGCCGGCGCCGCGCTCGGTAAAGCGGTCGCGGGGAAATTTATTGAGCGGGCGAGAAAGGACGGAGCTGACTAGCGGAAGGAGAGGACACCTGCTCGACGTTCGAAACCTTCTTTGCCGATCGCCGGTCGAGGCCAAAGGGTAGAACGGAACTTTGTTCGCCACGTATCAGAAAGTTGCAGGCGCCACGCGCCTTCATCTTCTGACGCTTTGTGGACGTGAGACGCAACAGGGCTTCCAAGTTGCCGTTCCCCTGCGCCCCGATCTATAGACCCGCTTCGGAGTCGACTCGTGACATTGGCTGCGTCCGGCGCAAACGTCAGCAGGTGGCGCAATCGAGGCGACCCGTGGTTTTAACCGCTCTGCACGCGGAAGAAGCCGTTGGAGGACTAGGTTGGGTGGGAAGCAGTCCCTCAATGCGATGAGCACGAATGACCGCGATGCGGACTAAGCAGACGAAGAATGGGGCCCGGCGCCCCTGCAATGGGCGCCGGCCTCACCACACTCGCACTCCGAAAATCTCCGAAACGTGTTGCGGCCGAGCGCTACAAGAGCGATAATTAGTGCCCGAACGGAATGACGCAGACGGTTTCGCTTGCCGCGGGGCTGGTAGCGGCCCGGGACGGTGAAATCAGGGAATTCGCCATGCACAATGTCTCTCGGCGAAATGCCATTCGCTTCGTTCTGGCGGTCACAGCCGCCCTGTTTGCAACCTCGATGCCCTCTTTTGCCACGGAAGCGGTTCCGCTGGCGATCAAGGGTTATGACCCGGTCGCCTATTTCACCATCGGAAGCCCCACGCGCGGGCTGCCGGAGATCGAGTACGAATGGGATGAGCACCGCTACCTCTTCGCGAACGCCGAGCATCGCGAGCTTTTCAAGGCCGATCCTGTTCGCTACGCGCCAGAGTTCGGAAATTTTTGTGCAATGGCGCTGGCCCTGGGCGAGCTCGACGAGGCCAACCCGGAGAACTGGCTGATCAGCGACGGAAAGCTTTATATTTTCGGCAAACCGGCCCCGATGGGACCCGCGCTCTTCCAGCAGGACCTTGCTGCGAACATCGCGAAGGCCAACCAGAACCGCGCGCTACTTCAAGGACATTAGCGGTTCATTCTCTCGGCCGGTGGCAGGTCGCCTGTGACGGGGTAGTCGACCGTGAACAATCTTGATCGCTAAGCGGCAAGCTGCTTCGGCCGGTTCAGGAACGCGGCGATCAAGAGCCACA
>NZ_JBVVQO010000041.1:0-55462 GCF_055811215.1 Mesorhizobium sp. WSM4819 | reverse complement strand
CAGATGCCCGGCTCGGCCTTGGCCTTGACCAGCGCCTTCATCATGTTCGACATTCTTTTTTCCCTTGAAACTCTTGACCCGGAATCACTTTTCGCTTCCGGCCGTTCAGGAAATCACACCAAGTTCGCGCCCGACCGCGCCGAACGCCTCGACCGCACGGTCGATGTCGGCGCTGGAATGGGCGGCCGACATTTGCGTGCGGATGCGCGCCTGGCCCTTCGGTACCACCGGAAACGAGAAGCCGATAACATAGATGCCGCGCTGCAGCATGCGCGCCGCCATCTCCTGCGCCAGCGTCGCATCGCCGAGCATGACCGGAACGATCGGATGATCGGCGCCGGCCAGCGTAAAGCCGAGCTTACCCATTTCAGACCGGAACTGCGCCGCATTGGCATAGAGGCGCCGGCGCAGCGCATCGCCATTTTGGATCAGTTCGAAAACCCGGATCGAGGCGCCGGCGATCGCCGGCATCAGCGTGTTGGAAAACAGATAGGGACGCGAGCGTTGGCGCAGCCAGTCGACCACCTGGCTCTTGCCCGATGTGTAGCCGCCCGACGCGCCGCCCAATGCCTTGCCGAGCGTGCCGGTGATGATGTCCACCCTGCCCTCGACGCCGCAATGCTCGGCCGAGCCGCGCCCGTTCTTGCCGACGAAGCCGACTGCATGGCTGTCGTCGACCATCACCATTGCATCGTACTTGTCGGCGAGATCGCAGACGCCCTTCAGATTGGCGATGATGCCGTCCATGGAAAAAACGCCGTCGGTGGCGATCAGCTTGAAGCGGCTGCCTTCGGCCTTCTTCAATTCCTCCTCGAGCGCCGCCATGTCGTTGTTGGCATAGCGAAAGCGTTTTGCTTTGGAGAGCCTGACGCCGTCGATGATCGAGGCGTGGTTGAGCGCGTCGGAAATGACCGCATCCTCCTCGGAAAGCAGCGTCTCGAACAGGCCGCCATTAGCATCGAAGCAGGAGCCATAGAGGATCGTGTCCTCCATGCCGAGAAAGCCTGAAATCGTCGCCTCGAGCTGCTTGTGCTCTTCCTGCGTGCCGCAGATGAAACGCACCGACGCCATGCCATAACCATAGCGGTCGAGTGCCTGCTTGGCCGCATCGCGCAAGTCGGCGCTATCGGCGAGGCCAAGATAATTGTTGGCGCAGAAATTCAGCACCCTCTCGCCGCCTACCTCGATCTTAGCCGATTGCGTCGAGGTGATCACCCGCTCGGATTTGTAGAGGCCGGCCGATTTCAGCCCTTGAAGCTCGCTGTCGATATGGGAGAGGAATGCCGCGCTCATGATCTGGCCCTGTTGAGATTGAATGGACTGTCGCCCCGCGCGGGCGAAAAATCCACCGCAAAAGCGACGGCTTCGGTGACCCGACGGTCAGTGGCCAGAATGCCGCCCCAGAATGCCGCCAAATGGCAGATGTTCAAATGCAGCTGCGGCGCGAAAGAAGGCGATAACCATTTTGCGAGCTTTCCACCGCTGCTGCTGTGTCGGCTTCCGGAGCTGTTAACCTTTCAAGCCAATGGTTCTCATACCCAACAATCTGTCGGCGAGAGGGACCGCCCCAGAAAATGTCGCAGCAACCGATGCAAACCATTTCGGGCAAGCTCATATTGCTGATCAAGGCAGGCTATTGGCTGGCGCTGCTGATCATTGCAGCCATGGTGATGGCCTCCTTCATCCTTCTCCAGCAGATGATGGCTGGCCATCGGCACGACGACACGCTGCTCGATATTGTCGGCATGCAAAAGGTGCTGTCGCAACGCATTGTCTTCCTTGCCAACGCGGCAGGAGCAGCTACGCCCAACCAACAACCGGCTCTGGTCACCGCATTCAAACAGGCCACGGCCGACTTCGAGAGGAACTACGACCTTCTGCTCGAGCGTGTGGTCGCCGACCCGGCGTCACCGGCAAGGGTCGATCCAAAATCAGTCGAGAACGTCCTTTTCGCCAAGCCGTTTCATCTCGATTACTTCTCGGTCGGGCTTATCGCCAACGGCGAACGGCTGGTTTCGGCGTTTGAATCGCAACTCGGCATGGCCGACAATGGCGGCTACAAGGGTGGCGGCGAACGCGTCAACCTCGACGCTTCCGTCGCCAATGCGGCCCTGTCGGGCTATGCGGCACTCGGCCAGCGCATCAGCGCCCAAGCCGACGCGCGATCGGAGGGCCTTCTCGCTCTCCATCAAACGCTGTTCTACTCCACCCTCGGCGTCATCGTGCTGGTGGCACTTTTCATCTTCAGGCCGATGTCGAACACCATCCTGCGCAAGACGCGTGAACTGATCGATACCCGCAATTCCATGGCCTTCATCGCCGTGCATGACGGCCTTACCGGCCTGCACAACCGCACCTTCCTGACCGACCATTTCGATACGCTGATCAAGGGCGCGCAGCGCCGGCGGGAGCGGCTTGCGGCGGTCCACCTCGACCTCGACCGGTTCAAGCAGATCAACGACACGCTTGGCCACGCCGCCGGCGACTATGTGCTGGTGGTGACGGCGCAGCGTATGCGTGATTCCTGCCGGGCGTCGGACCTCTGCGTGCGTCTCGGCAGCGACGAATTCGTGATGATCCTCAACGGTGCCGGCGGCACCGAGGACATCAACACGGTCGCCGGGCGCGTCCTGTCGCAGATCAACGAACCGATCGTCTATCGGGGCGCGACCATCCTTCCGGGCGCCAGCGCCGGCGTCGCCGTCTATCCGGTCGACGCCGACAATGCGCAAGATCTGCTCGTCCACGCCGACCTCGCGCTCCACGCCGCCAAGAAGCAGGGTGGCGGCAGTCTCTCATTCTTCTCCGAGGAGTTGCGGCATGAACTCGACTACCGCAAGCGGCTCGAGCATGACATCAGGATCGCTATCGCGGAAAAGACGTTCCAGGTCTATTTCCAGCCACAGGTTTCGTTGTCGAACGGCACGATCGGGGGCATCGAGGCGCTGGTTCGCTGGAGACATGCCGAGCGCGGCATGATCGCACCGGGCGAGTTCATTCCCATCGCCGAGAAATGCGGACTCATGCCTGCGATCGGCCGCATCGTCATCGCCAAGGCAATCGGCGAGGCGGCGGAGTGGAACCGTGCCGGCATTGCCTTCGGACGGCTCGCCGTCAACGTCTCCGGCGCCGAATTGCGTGAGGCCAATTTCGACGCCTTCCTCTTCGGTGCGCTGGAAAAGGCTGGGCTGCCGCCACAAAAACTGTCGCTCGAAATCGTCGAATCCGTCATTCTCGACGACGAGAAGACCGGCATCGCGGCAAAGCTGCGGCACATCCGCGCCGCCGGCGTTCATCTTGAACTCGATGATTTCGGCACCGGCTACGCGTCGCTCAGCCACGTCAACCCGAACGAGATCGACAGACTGAAGATCGATCGCCGCTTCGTCCAGAACATCAATGAGAACGGCGACAACACCAAGATCGTGCGTGCCATCACCGAACTCGCCCGCGGCCTTGGCATCTCGATCGTCGCCGAGGGCGCCGAAACCGAGGCTGAACTCGATTCGCTGATGGCGATCGGCTGCGACCAGGTGCAGGGCTACTCGATCGCCTTCCCGATGCCGCAGGACCAGGTACGCGAATGGCTGGTCGCGCGGGCGCCGAAGAGAGCCAGGCTGACGGTGCTGCAGGGAAGGCTGGCGTAAGGCGCCAACCTGACACGCCGCTTCGGAAATGTCGGCCTGATGGGGTTACGGCCGGTCTGTAGCTGGCACCGCTACATCTTGGGCTCGCTGAAACAATGCGTTCGGCGGTTGGGATCAATCGACATTCGCCCGCAGCGTCGCCAAGACTTCCGCGAACTCCGCCAGCCTGTCGTCCGACAAGCCGGTCCGCAGCCGCTTGTCGAAGGCAATGGCTGCCGTGCGCAATTTCAGGAACAGCGCCTCTCCCGCTTCGGTCAGTTCGACCTGATGGACGCGGCGGTTTTCCGGATCGCGGCGCCGGGTCAGCAAACCTTGCGTCTCCATCGCGTTCAGGTGGTGGGTCAGCGTCGCGCCTTGGATTCCGATCATGCCGGCGAGCTCACGCTGGTTGGCCAGTTCGCGCGACTTGATCGACAACAGCGTGACCCAGACCGGCAGCGTGCCGCCCGCCTCGACCAACGTGGCGTCAAAGGCCTGGGCGACAAGTTTTGCGGTGCGGGCGAGATTCATCCCGACTGGCGGGCGGTCAAAAAGCGTCATGATCCGACACTAGAGTAAGGGAAAGGGCGATGGAACTGGCCCTTTGACTTTACATTGACATCTAATCATTTGATATCTAACTTTGTGGTTGACGGTAGGAAAGGAGGAACGCGGTCATGCAGTATGTCTACATCATCGTCCTCGGCCTTCACGTATTGGCCGGTGTGTTCTGGGCTGGAACGACCATCGCTGTCGCCCGCGATCCGGAGATTCGGATCCAACGGTTTTTCCGGCCGCAAATGAACGCGGCCGGCATGGTTTTCCTGACCGGCGCCCTGCTCTGGTATTTCTTCCACAGCGGCTCTTTCGGTTCGATGGAAATGATTCTGGCCCTGGGTATCGCGACGGCCTTGATTGCCGCCGGTGTTCAGGGAGCGCTGGTCGGCTCTGCCAGCAGGCGGCTTGCCGGCACTGACTCGGCGACGGAAACGCAGTTGCGCGCGAAAATGACAAGGGGCGAACGCATCGCTGGTGGGCTGCTGGTCATCACCGTGCTCTGCATGGCCACCGCCAGAATGTTTTGAGCGGCCAGCCGCTATCGCGGTTTAAGAGATCGTACGGTGTCTGGCTGCAAGCCGGCGGCGTGCGCAGCGCGCAGATCGGACCGACGTGCCTGGTGGCTCTCCGTGCGGAGGTTCGGCTGCGCGCCATCAAATCAAATCCGAAGTGATCTTCAGATCCATACCGTCCTCGGAAATAGGCCGGTTCGTGGCTGGTCGACATGACCCGGTTCTTCAGCGTCAAATGTTTGAGCTGATAGGGCTGGAGAAGCGGATCGCTGGTGGTCATCGTCTTCCTGTTTCAAATTGTGCTAATGAGCGGCAAATTTTTGTTTTTGCGCATGTCGTACCCAAGTCCGCGCACCCTCGGGTCGGGCCCGTGGGCAGGCTTTTGGGCGACATGCAGTAAGGAACCCGCCGATGACCGATACGAAAAACCTTACCCAGCTCGGCACCAACGTCGAGGCGCCAAAGAACCCTGACGCAGCAGTCCTGGAGACCGTGCCGTTTTCGCGCGGCGACGGGCCGCCAGCCATCGTTCGCTTCACCTGCCCGGAATTCACTTCGCTCTGCCCGGTCACCGGCCAGCCGGACTTCGCCCACATCGTCATCGACTATGCACCCGACGCGCTGCTGGTGGAATCGAAGTCGCTGAAGCTGTTCATGACCTCGTTTCGCAACCATGGCGCCTTCCATGAAGAGTGCACCATCATGATCGGCCGCCGCATCATCGCTGCGACCAAACCACTGTGGTTGCGGATTGGCGGCTATTGGTATCCGCGCGGCGGCATTCCGATCGACGTATTCTGGCAGACCGGCGCGCCGCCGGAAGGCGCATGGCTGCCCGACACCGGTGTTGCGCCCTATCGCGGACGCGGCTGAATTCTGCTGCGAGATGTCCGGCGGGACAGCAGGATCGCCAACTCTGGTTTCAATCGCCATCAGGCGATCAACTCATCGGTCCGTTCTCACTCACACTGATATTGGCTGAGCGCCCATTCGCCGGTCACCGACAGAAGGTCCGATATCTTCCAGTCGCCGTCGACCTTTTTGAACTTCCATTCCAGCCGGTGCGGATTGCCGGCAACGGTAAAGGCGACGATGACCTTGGCCTCACCGCCTTTGACCGTTTCAACAGTCTTCGGGCTGTTGTCGATCTCGGCCCTGTCGTACGCCGCATTGTCGAGCGCCATGTTGGGATCGAGGCATTCGCCCTGCCCCGATTTCCGCAGCGCATCGCTTTTGTCGAGCACCGACTTCGCGGGATCGACGAAATGGCGGCGCTGAGCCGGATCGAGCTCGAGCCCGACATGCTCGTAAAACGGTTTCACCACCGCCGTCGGCGAATCTGGCCGCAGCGGGGCTGCCCGTGCATTTTCTGCTGAGAGCGGCGCGCTGAACAGGCCCTGGCCAGCGGTGCTGCTCAAACCCGCGGCCAGCAGGCACGCAGTCGCCAGGGCCAGGGCGCGAGCCATGGCGTCACTCCGGAGTCTGGCCCGCCAGGCATTCGAGCGCACTCAGCGTCCAGCCGCTGGTCTTCGAGGTGATGTCGGCTACCTTCCACTGGCCGTCGACCTTCTTCAGCGACCAGACCATTTCGCGTTTGGATTCATCGCCTTCCGGGAAAAGGTTGAACGTCACTGTCACGTTGGCGCTGTCGCCATCCACTGCTTCGGACAGCTTCAGCGTCTTGGCGACTGTCTTCTCGTCAAAGTCCTGCGCGTCGAGACCGGGGGCGAAGTCGATGCAAGGCACCTCGTCCGGCTTGTTCTTCTGCGCCTGGTCGTTGAGGTCGAACAGCCTTGTCACCGGCTCGGTGAAACGGTCGCGGTATTTCGCGTCGGCCTCGAACTTGACCTCGGGCATGTAGAAGAACTTCACCGCATTGGAGGCCGGCCCGGCCAGGGCGGCCGCAGGCGCTGCGATCGAGAGAGCGGCGGCAAGCACAATCAGTCTCATCCGATAATCTCCAAGCTTTCGTGGTGGGTACCCGTTCAATACCACGAATCCATAGCGAGCGCGGTGACGTGAGGCCGCCCGAAGAAGTCAGCGAGCAAGAGAGCAGCTGCTCAAGAGCTTTTGGCGAGCCAGCTCGCAAAAAGCCGCGCTTTCGAACCTGCCCTGGGATGGATTTTCAGATAAAATGCCCTGGGTGAGGGAATGTTGTCGGGTACAAGTGTGACCAGCCGGCCCTGTTCCATCAGGCTTTTGACCAATCCATCCCACCCCAAGACCGCCCCGATATCATCCTGAGCGGCCTGGAGGGCAATCATGTAGTTGTTCACGGAAAACCTGCGGCCTTTTGGGATGGTGTGTCCAAGCGCTTGAAACCACTCCGGCCAGTTCGTCCAGTCGGTTTCCTCGTTGTTCATATGAATCAAAGGCGCCTTGAGCAGATCCTCAACTCGCCCAATGCCGTGCTCGGCGGCGAATTTTTGAGTTCCAAGCGCGACAATGCGATCTTGAAAAAGTTTGTGACACTCCTCGGGACTTTCCTGCGCATCTCCGTAATGAATACTTAGATCACAGCGGATCGCTGTTGCGGGCACGTCGCTGACGATCTGCGAGACAGTGATGGTGGGATGGCTCTTCCAGAAGGCTGAAATCTTCGGTGTAAGCCATAGCGAGCTGACGGCCGTCGTTGTCCGGATGGTCACGTCGGCGGTTTCCGGGCGATCGCGCATGTGAGTGACGGCGTCGGAAATCGTCTCAAGCCCGCGCTGCACGGCAACGAACAGGAACGCCCCTTTCTCAGTCAATTCGACGCCGCGGCTCAAGCGCAGGAACAGGTTGCATCCCAAGTCACCCTCAAGCGCCTTGATCTGGTGGCTGATCGCCGCGGGCGTCACATTCAATTCCTGGGCGGCGTTTTTGAAACTCGCATTTCGGGCGGCTGCCTCGAAGCAGATGAGAGCCGTCACCGAGGAGAGATCGTACGGTCTTGGCATCAACGCTTCTTCGGACCCGCTTTTTGGATGGCTCGCTGAGTGCAACAGATTAGCTGAACTAAATCGTTCTGAAAATTAGTGCTGTTGCGCAAAAGGCCTTCAGGCAAGAAAATTTCATCTCAAATGTGCATGCCATCTATGGAATTCCGCATGAACGCCCCCTCGCCCTCGATCCAAGAGTTGCTAGCGCGCCGCGTCTCGGGCTATGCCCTTGAGCAGCCCTTTTACACTTCGCCGACGATTTACCAGCTCGATCTCGAGCACATCTTCTACCAGGAATGGCTCTACGCGGCCCCGGCATGCCAGCTTGCGAAAGCTGGTAGCTACGTGACGATGCGCGTGGGTGCCTATGAGGTGGTCATTGTGCGCGCCCGCGATGGTGAAATCCGCGCCTTCCACAATTCCTGCCGCCATCGCGGCTCGATGATTTGCAAGGCGCGCGAAGGCCAAGTGGCCAAACTCGTCTGCCCCTATCACCAGTGGACCTATGAGCTTGACGGCAAGCTCATCTGGGCAAATGACATGGGGCCCGACTTCGACATGTCCAAACACGGGCTTAAGCCGGTCCATCTGCGCAATCTTGCCGGCCTGATCTACGTCTGTCTGTCCGCTACGCCCCCAGACTTCGAACCGTTTGCCGACCTGGCCCTTCCCTACCTAGAGGTCCATGACCTCAACAATGCGAAGGTCGCGCATACGTCGACCATCATCGAGAAGGCCAACTGGAAGCTTGTGTGGGAAAACAACCGCGAATGCTACCACTGCAGCAGCAACCACCCGTCGCTCTGCCGCTCCTTCTCGCTCGACCCGGAAGTGGCCGGGGTGTCTACCGACGGGTCGGTCTCGGCGACCCTCCAGGCGCATTTTGACCGTTGCGAAGCCTCAGGCGCGCCGGCGCAGTTCCGCCTTGGCGGCAGCGGCCAATTTCGCCTGGCGCGGATGCCGCTGCAGCAAAAGGTGGTGAGCTACACGCTCGACGGCAAGACTGCCGTTCGCAAGAATCTTGGCCAGGTGGCGCTGCCCGAAGCAGGCTCGCTGTTGATGTTCCATTATCCAACGACCTGGAGCCACTTCCTGCCGGATCACTCCTTGACCTTCCGGGTCACGCCAATCAGCGCCACGGAAACCGAGGTCACCACCACCTGGCTGGTGAACAAAGATGCCGTCGAAGGGCTCGACTACGACCTCAAGCGCCTGACCGAGGTCTGGATTTCTACCAATGATGAAGACCGTGATATCGTCGAGACCAACCAGCAAGGGATCTTCTCTCCTGCCTATGTTCCCGGACCATATTCGCCGGTTCAGGAAAGCGGTGTGACCCAATTCGTCGATTGGTATGCGAACTGGCTTGGGCGCTCTCAGGCCTCGATGCGATTGGCCGCGGAGTGAAGCAATGAACGTGGTGGCAAAACCCAGGCTGGTCTTCTGGACCGACGCGGAAGAACTCGAATGTGCCTCCTTTCTTCCGGAGGCGCCGAACGTCCTGACCTTTTGTTTCCGGTCGCCGTCCGGAGCGCTGTTCAATTTTGATCCAGGGCAGTTCCTCACCTTGGATCTGCCCACTCCCGGCGGTCCAATCTACCGGACCTACACGATATCCTCATCTCCGTCGCGGCCGACCTCGCTGACCATTACCGTAAAGGCGCAGGCCGACTCCGTCGGAACGCAGTGGATGTTTGACAGCCTCCGTCCGGGAATGCGCCTGCGGGCAATAGGTCCGGGGGGCACCTTCTCGATGGCGCATCAGCCAGCCGAAAAGTATCTTTTCATCTCGGCCGGCTCGGGCATCACACCGATGATGTCCATGACTACACATCTGTATGATTCCGGAGTTGATCCGGACATCGTCTTCGTCCACTGCGCGCGCCGTCCTTCTGAGATCATCTTCCGTGAACGGCTGGAGCATATGGCATCGCGCGTAACCGGCATCGACCTGAAATGGGTGGTTGAACAGACCGATCCATACAGGCCGTGGACCGGCTACAGAGGCATGTTCAACCAGCTGATGCTCGGACTGATGGCGCAGGATTATCTTGATCGCGAGGTGTTCTGCTGCGGGCCCGAGCCCTTCATGCAGGCCGTGCGGGAGGCGCTGGCCGCTCTCGGTTTCGACATGGCGCATTACCATCAGGAAAGCTTCCGCGCGCCGCTTCCTGAGGCCGAGAAGGTCCCGGATGACTTCGTTCCCGCCGAGAACAACGAGGCCGAGATCGAATTTGTCCTATCCGGCGTCTCGGCGAAATGCGTCGAGACGGATACGATCCTGACTGCGGCACGGGCTGCCGGTCTGGTGATCCGATCGGGTTGCAGTATGGGGATATGCGGGACATGCAAGGTTCGCAAAACCGAAGGCGATGTGCATATGGTCCACAATGGCGGCATCACCGACGAAGAGATTGCCGACGGCTATATCCTTGCTTGCTGTTCCAATCCGGTTGGCCGTGTGAAAGTCGAGATATAGCAACCATTTCGCGATCTTTGATCAAGGCGCTTCTTCGAAATCGGCAGCGCCTTGACGGTCCGCGGTCAACCGAAGTCGATGATGAAGCTATTGATGAGCCACGCGCTTCACCCGCAAGGCGGTCTTGGCTCTTCCTCGGCCGGTAGCCGGGTTTCGGGCAAGCTCAGTGATGCGTCTGGTCCACCAACAGCGCCCAGAATGCGAACAGCGGCCGATCCAGCGATCTCATTGCGTGTTTGATGCCTGGCGGATTGTAGAGTGATCCACCGATGCCGGGCGAAAACCAATCCATGTCAGCCTGCTTGAACTCGCCATGCGAAAGCACGAGGTAGGTTTCTTCCGGCGGATGATCGTGGTCGGGATACCGGACGTGAGGAGCCATCAAAGTGACGCCGAGCCACAGATCGGTTCTGTCCTCGAGGCCGCCCGGGCCAAGAATCATCGCGTTGGCGTGACCGTCGCGGAAATTGCTGCTGGCAGACGGGGCGGGATTTGATTTCAGCCGCCATTCGAGCAGCGGCTCGATCGCCTTGAAGCGCTCAATCAAGTTGCGGAGCGTAGACGGGATCGCCTCTTCCGCCAACGCCGGGCCGAGATAGGAACAGACCGGCAAACGGCTCCCGGCCCTGGTCTTTTCAGGCCCGGGAACCTCCGATTGGGCGAAGAGCTGGATGATCGATCTGCGCGATCGCAGGTCGTGTGAGAACTGGTCAAAGGCCACGAACGCTGTGTCTACAAAATATTGCAGGGCCTCACTTCTGTTCATCTTTCAGCCCTTGTTGTGAGCGGACGCTATGGTCCGTTGCCGGATGTTAAATATCTTTCGCCAGTCGCAGTGCATCGTAGATCGCGGCGTGGGTGTTGCGAGCTGAAACGGCGTCGCCGATACGAAAGAGTTGGAATTGGCCCTGCGCATTCCGCACCACCGACTGCGGCTGCCCGGCGATGAGCTCATCTTGCGAAATCTCGCCGAGATTGGTCGATTTCGGTTTCAGTTCGAAATAGATGTCGTCCAGCGGAATGGTGCCGTGATTGACGACAACCTGATCCACGACGCGCTGTTTGGATATGCCGCCGTAGTCACTGCCGACATTTGCAATGAGCTGATTGCCATTCTTTTCAACTGACTCGAGCCGATAGGTAACGGTGAAGGTCACATCGAGTTTTTGAAGAGACCTCATGTAGGGCACGAGGTTCATAGCCATGACCTCGGGTGAGAATGACCGGTCCGGTGTCATGATTTCAACCTTCGCTCCGGCGCCGGCGAGGAATTCCGCGGCCTGTAGTGCGGCGTGGTCACCGGCGTCGTCGAAGATGAGGACATTGGTTCCCGGCTTTGCGTCTCCGGAGATGATGTCCCAAGACGACACCACGAACTCGTTGCCCTTGGAAAGGACGTCGGTGTGCGCCACCCCGCCCGTTGCGACGATGACAACGTCCGGATTTTCCGCCTCGATGGTTTCGGCTTCCGCCCAGGCATTGAACCTGATGGTCACTCCGTGTTTTTCGCACTGGGCCATGCGCCAATCGATGATGCTCATCATCTCCTTGCGGCGCGGGCTCAGCGCTGTCAGCCGGATCTGCCCGCCAGGGTCGCTGGCGGCCTCGAAGACCACGACCTCGTGTCCCCGCTCACCCGCCACGCGGGCGGCCTCGAGGCCAGCCGGACCTGCACCGACCACGACAATCTTCTTGCGGCTGTCGGCCTTGGCGACAATATGCGGCATGGTCAGCTCACGGCCAGTCGCGGCGTTATGAATGCAGTATGCCGCCCCGCCCTGATAGATACGGTCAAGGCAATAGTTTGCGCCCACGCATGGCCTGATTTCGTCTTCGCGCTTTTCGATGATCTTGCGCACGATGTGAGGGTCGGTCATGTGCGCGCGCGTCATGCCGATCATATCCACCTTACCCGACGCAATCGCGTGCCGGGCAGTCGCCACATCCGGTATTTTCGCTGCATGGAAAGTTGGGAAGTTGGTTGCCGCACGAATCTCGCCGGCAAAATCAAGATGCGGCGCATTCGCCATTCCCTGAATTGGAATGACGTCCGTCAGGCCCGCATCGGTATCGATGTGCCCGCGGATCACGTTGAGGTAATCGATCAGTCCGCTTTCCTTGAGACGCTTGGAGATTTCCATGCCCTCGGACTTGCCAGTGCCACCGGGGAGACGTTCATCCGCAGTATATCGCACGCCCAGGATGAAGTCCTCGCCGACCCGTGACCGGATCGCCTTCAAGACATCCATGCAGAAGCGCATGCGGTTATCAAGCGAACCGCCATAAGGGCCGTCAAGTTCGTTCGTGAGAGGAGACGTGAACTGGTCGAGCAGGTGGCCGTAAGCCTCCAACTCGACGCCATCCATCCCGCCCGCCTTCATCCGCTCAGCGGCGTCCGCAAAGTCCTTGATGATGCGCTCGATATCCCAGTCTTCAATTTTCTTGGGAAACGCGCGGTGGGAGGCTTCACGATGATGGGACGGCGCCAGAACGGGAAGCCAGTCACCTTTGTCCCAGCGTGTACGCCGTCCAAGATGGGTTAGCTGGATCATGATGGCGGCGCCCTCTTCGTGCACCGCATCTGTCATCTGCCTGATCCACGGCACGATCTCGTCCTTGTAGGCGAGCAGGTTGTTGAAAACCGGGGGGCTGTCCTTCGAGACCGCAGCGGACCCGGCTGTCATCGTCATCGCCACACCGCCCTTCGCCCTTTCAACCGTATAGGCGAGATAGCGCTCCTTCGGCATCCCGTCCTCCGGATAAGCCGGCTCGTGGGAGGTCACGATGATGCGATTGCGCAGGGTCAAATGCTTGAGTTTGTACGGCTGCAGGAGGGGATCGCTCGACATCTGACGGACTCCGGGCTGAGATGGCAAGTGCGAACGCTATCGAAAATGTACATGCATGTCAAGTTTCGCTTCTGAGAAGTCGATAGAGTCGACATGTGTGTACATTTTGCTGGTTTTCACTTTGATATTTTGTTAGGCTGATCACTCATGGAGCAAATTTCGAACGATAGCGGATGGCGCGGATCGCCTGAGGGGTGGCTTGAAGCCGCCTACGACCTGCTTCTTGAATCCGGCGTCGACACGGTGAGAATATCGCCACTGGCCAAGAAATTGGGCCTGTCGCGCACCAGCTTCTATTGGTTCTTCAAGGATAGAGAAGAACTGTTGGCTGCCCTCGTGACCCGTTGGCGGGACAAGAACACCGGCAACCTCGTCAAGCAGGCTGAGGCATATGCCGAGACGGTCGCCGAAGCGATGCTGAACGTTTTCGACTGCTGGCTCGACAAATCCTTGTTCGATTCCCAGTTCGAGTTCGCAGTCAGAAGCTGGGCGCTTCAATCCCCTGACATCCTGGCGGAAGTGCAGAAAGCCGACCAGACGCGTCTCGATGCGTTGAGCCAGATGTTTGTCCGCTTTGGTTACGACGAAGGCTCAGCCGATGTTCGAGCGCGCACCATCTACCTCGTGCAGATCGGCTACATCTCAATGCAGACCAGCGAAGATCTCGCGGACCGCATGAAGCGCATTCCCGGGTACGTGGAGATTTTTACAGGTAAGGCCCCGCGGAAGCGCGAACTCGACCGGTTCTTCGCCAGACACGGCCATTCGGCGGGCTGAGGAAGCGTTTCGACAATGGGTGAACCCCTGAGCATCGGAATAATCGGCGGAGGTGGCTGGCTTGGACGCGCTATCGCCGAGGCCATTATTGATGCGCAAACAGTCGCCGCAGAGCACCTCACGCTCTCTCATAGAAGTGGGCAACCCGACTTTCTGCCAAACGCTACATGGACCGGGGACAACCAGGAACTGGTGGATCGATCTGATGTCATCATCGTCTCGGTCCGGCCCCAGGATTGGCCTGCCATCGACATTGCTGCGTCCGGCAAGCTCGCCGTGTCGGTTATGGCCGGGATCACTCTCGACCAACTGGCGGGACGTCTTAAAACCGACCGCGTCGTCCGCACGCTTCCGAATGCAGCGGCAGAGGTGCGGAATTCCTATACTCCCTGGATAAGCTCTCAGAGCATCACCGCGGATGACCGCAATGTCGTTCGCCGGATTCTGGAGGCCTGTGGCGCGGCCGATGAAGTCAAAAGCGAAGCAGATATCGATTATCTGACAGGCCTGACTGGATCCGGCCCGGCGTTTCCGGCGCTTTTGGCGTCGGCGATGATAGACGACGCCCTCAGCCGAGGAATGGATCCAGATATTGCCCGGCGGAGCGTCAGCGCGGTGCTTGTTGGAACCGGAAAACTCCTCGAGGCTCGTCCAGACAATCCCCAAGATATCGTCCAGACCTTCCTCGACTACCGCGGCACCACCGCGGCAGCGATCGAGGCCATGCGCGCAGCCGGGTTTGAATCTGCCGTGGCAGACGGCCTTGCCGCGGCGCTCCAGAAATCCGTGACTATGGGACAAGCCACCTGACTGCCGAACGAGCCGGGCCTCCCTCCGACCGCTGGTGAGAACTATGTCAAAACTCTTTCCGCATCTGTTTTCACCTGCAAAGCTAGGCAGTCGCACGCTCCGAAACCGGATCGTGTTCGGGGCTCATACCGCCAACATGGCCGAAAATGGCGTGCCGACCGAACGACACGTTGCCTACTATGCCGAGCGAGCGCTCGGTGGGGCCGGCATGATTGTTGTCGAACCCATGCCCGTCCATCAGGCCGCCGTCCTGACACGCGGCAATTTTCGACCTGGCGACGATAGCGTCATTCCTCATTTCCAGCAGGTCACACGCGCAATCAAGGACCACGGGGCGATCGCCATCCAGCAGCTCTATCACATCGGAGCGCACGGGGATTCGGACAATTCATTTCATGCGCATTGGTCGCCCTCGGGCCTGCCGAGCTATCATGACAGCGACGGTTCCCACGCCATGTCCGAGGGTGAGATTTGGGAAACCATCGACAGCTTCGTTCAGGCGGCGCGCCGCTGCCAGGAAGCCGGTTTCGACGGCGTCGAAGTCTGGGCTGCCTATCTCGGACTGGTCGATCAGTTCTGGACGCCCTGGACAAACCGACGCGAGGACCAATGGGGAGGGTCGCTCGACAACCGCACGCGGATCTCGCGCGAAATCCTAACCCGCATCCGCGAAACATGCGGCCTCGATTTCATCATTGGACTCTCGGTCAGCGACGAACCCGACTACACAGTAGCGCTCAGTCGCCAGGAACTGGCGGAGATCATTCGGCTGCACGATGAGCAGGGGCTGATCGATTACGTGACCTGCGGCACTGGCAGCTACCTCGATTTCTACAAGATAATGCCGACGTTTCTCTATCCGGAGAAGCTTGGCACCGATCTCGCGACGACCCTCAAGGCCGCGGTCAAGAAGGCCCTCGTGGTCGCCGAAAGCCACATCAGGACGCCTGAAAACGCCGAAACCGTGCTCGGCGAGAAGGCTGCAGATCTGGTCTCGATCGTCCGGGGCCAGATCGCCGATCCGCATCTGGCACGCAAAGCCGCGGCAGACCGGCCCGAGGATGTGCGCGGATGCATATCCTGCAACCAGATGTGCTGGGGCCGTCGTTCGCGCGACTACTGGATCAGCTGCCTTGTCAATCCCTCTGCGGGGCGCGAGTTTGAATGGGGTGGTGACCGGTTCACGTCCGCTGCCATCAAGAAACGGGTGCTTGTCGTCGGCGGCGGTCCCGCCGGCCTCGAGACGGCTCGGGTTGCCGCCGAGCGAGGGCACGACGTGGTGCTGGCCGAAGCCTCCAGTAGGCTGGGCGGGAACTTTCTGCTCGCAGGACTGCAGCCGCGCCGCGGGCAAATCCTCGACCTTCTCGGGTGGTATGAACGCCAGCTCAGCAAACTGAATGTCGACGTACGACTGAACACCTACGTCGAGGCCTCGGAAATCGCCTCTTTCCAAGCTGACACCGTTATCCTGGCCACGGGGTCGGTGTCTCCCGACACCGGCTTTCAGAAGGCTTTGCCGGCAGTGCCGAGCCTGCCCGGCATAGAAAGGGGCAATGTCTTCTCGATCGAATCCGTCATGGCCCGCGTTGTGCGGCCGGGTAAGCACGTGCTTTTGCTCGACGAGGGCGGAGGCTGGCGCGGTTGTGGCACCGCCTGGAAACTTGCCGAGGATGGCCATCAAGTGACCATTCTCACGCCCGATCCGTTGGTCGGCAAGGAACTGCAGCGGACGGCTGCCGATTTCCCGCTGCGACGGACATTGCGCCAGCTTGGCGTCACATGGTTGTTGGATGTCAGCGTGCTGGAATGGCACGGGGACGGCGTGACCATCGTTGACCACAACACGCGTGAAGAAAGCTTCGTGCCTGGCGATTGCCTTGTACTTGCAACCACCAATGTGGCGGCGAATTGGCTGGCGAAAGAGCTGGAAAAGACCCCCCGGCCGTTCATAGAGGTCGGCGACGCCGTCGCTCCGCGCCAGGCGCCCTACGCCTTCCACGAAGGACGGAAAGTTGCCTTGCGGCTATGATACGCGCACATTGTGCTTGCGCTTCATGAAATCCTTGGCGGTTCGACTGCCACGGCCGCGTCGCGGCAATAGGCGTCGGCGCCGACGGCCTTGCCGAATTCCTCGTTGAGCGGGGCACCGCCGACCAGCACGACGTAGTCGTCGCGGATGCCCTTTTCCCTCATCGTGTCGATGACGACCTTCATGTAGGGCATGGTCGTCGTCAGCAGCGCCGACATGCCGATGATGTCAGGCTGGTGCTGTTCGATGGCGTCGAGATATTTTTCCACCGCATTGTTGATGCCGAGGTCGATGACGTCGAAGCCGGCGCCCTCCATCATCATGCCGACAAGGTTCTTGCCGATATCGTGGATGTCGCCCTTGACGGTGCCGATCACCATCTTGCCCTGCTTCGGCGCGCCGGTGGCGACAAGCAGCGGACGCAGGATGAACATGCCCGCCTTCATCGCGTTGGCCGACAACAGCACTTCCGGCACGAACAGGATGCCGTCGCGAAAATCCTCGCCGACGATGCGCATGCCTTCGACCAGTGCCTCGGTCAGCACCTTGTAAGGCGCCCAGCCGCGCTCGAGAAGGATGTTGGTGCCTTCCTCGATCTCCTCCTTCAGCCCGTCATAAAGGTCGTCGTGCATCTGCTGCACGAGTTCGTCGTCGGAAAGCTCGGAAAGGATGATCTCGTCGTCGGCCATGTTTGACGCACTCACTGATTTCAATGGCTTGCGGTCCGCCGGCACCTGTTTTCTGCAACGGGTGCCGGCGGGTCATTGCCAGCCTTGGGAGCTAACTCAGGCGTCCAGCCAGACGTTCTGAAGATCCATCTCGAAAGTCTGGTGGACCGCGTAGTTCTTCACCTTCTTGTTCATGTGGCTGTACAGCTTCTGCCAGAACGGCTGAATGATGACGCCAGAATCCTGCAGGATCTGCTCGACGTCCTTCATGACCTCGCGGCGCTTCTCCACGTCGATGAGTGAGAGGGCCTGCTTGAGCTTGGCGTCGAAATCAGGATTCGAATACGCCGTCTCATTCCAGGCCTCGCCGGTGCGATAACCGAGCGCCAACACCTGAATGCCGAGCGGGCGCATGTACCAGATGGTCATGGAATAGGGGTATTTCGTCCAGTCGTTCCAGAAGGTCGACCCCGGCAGCACCGTGCGCTTCACCTTGATCCCGGCATCGCGCAGCTGGCCGGCAATCGCGTCGCCGGTGTTCTTTTGCCAATCGTCCTCGACGGTGATCAGTTCATGCTCGAAATCGGCCTGTCCGGCCTCGGCCATCAGCTTCTTGGCGCCGGCCGCATCGCGTGTCTTCTTGGGCAGCGGAAAATATTCCGGATGGATCGGGCTGACATGGTGGTTTTCACCTGGGGTGCCGCGCCCGGCGTAGCCAAGTTCGAGCACCGCATTGTTGTCGACGGCCATTTGCAGGGCGTTGCGTACCCGCTGGTCATCATAAGGCTTGTGCGTGATGTTGGTGC
The DNA here is from genome assembly GCF_055811215.1 of Mesorhizobium sp. WSM4819. Lineage (NCBI taxonomy): Bacteria > Pseudomonadati > Pseudomonadota > Alphaproteobacteria > Hyphomicrobiales > Phyllobacteriaceae > Mesorhizobium > Mesorhizobium sp. WSM4819. The sequence continues at coordinate 37,427 of NZ_JBVVQO010000041.1, read as the reverse complement.
GGGCAACGAGCGTGGTTGCTGTCGCGACCTCCGATTTCACCAGATCCATCTGGTCGAGGATGTCGATGAAGTCGGCGGGCGTCTCGAAATTGACGTCGATTTCCTCGGATTCGAATGCATTCACCGAGGCGTTGAAGTCGGTGCCGTAGTCGATGAATTCGACGCTGTCGAGCGGCGCTTCACCGCCCCACCATTTGCCATTCTCGCGACGCTTGACGACCGCGTTCTGGCCGACCGAATAAGACACAAGCTCGAAAGGCCCTGTGCCGATCGGCTTGGCGAGCGGATCGGCGCCATCGGCATCGAATTTGCGGTGGACGACGAGCGCTGGATAGTCGGTGAAGTTCGGGATCAGCGAGATATCAGGTTCGTTCAGCGTCAGCTTGACCGTGTTCTCGTCGACCTTGGTGATCGCCCCGTCCCTGGCCTTGCCGGTTTTGACGTCGATCAGCGCACCGACGCGCGCGGCCATCGAATTGCCGGCGGCATCCTTCTCGCACCAGCGCGTCAGATTGTAGACCACGTCGTCGGCGTTGAAGGCGTCGCCATTGTTCCAGGTGACGCCCTTGCGCAGATGCAGCACGTATTCGGTGGCGTCGTCGTTGACGTCCCAGCTCTCGAGCAGGACCGGCTCGAAAGTGAATTCGCGGGTGTAGCGGACAAGCGGCTCGAGCCAGCAGCGCGAAATGTTTGCAAGTTCGACCCAGTCGTAAGTACGCGGATCCTTCTGCGCCTTTACCGACATCGATACGCGCAGCGTTCCGCCTTTCTTGGGCTCTTCGGCCAAAGCCCGTCCCGGCACCGCAAGACCGATCATAGCGTAGGCAAGGGCAGTCGATGCCCCGAACGCGCTTGCCAGCGCCAGAAACTCGCGCCGGTCCATCCGGCCTGAGCGGGCTTCTTCAGCCATCGCCTCGATAACGCTGGGGACACGATCACCGTTGTTTCTGAAGAGTGCCATTATTTCCTCCCTTATGGTTGCCTTTGGGTCTTCGCCCGTGGATTAACTAACGCTGTCCGGCAGCTTCTCCTCGCGCAGCGCGATCAAATCTTTGAGACCATCGGCGATGCCGTCATCGAGCTTCGGCTCCTCATAATCGGCGAGCATGTTGCGCGCTTTCTCGCGGCCGCGCGTGTCGTGGTCCTTTGCCCCTTCAGCCTTCCACTGTTCGTAGGAATTGAAGTCCATGATGCTGGGCATGAAGAAGGCGGACTGGAAATGCTCGAGTGTGTGCTGGGTGCCGAGGAAGTGGCCCTGCGGCCCGACCTCACGGATTGCCGCCATCGCTTCCTTGAAGTCGTCGAACGGCAGGCCGCCGGCATATTTGTACCAGCCGACAAGCTGTTCGCAGTCCGTCGCGAATTTTGAATAGCCGCAGGTCAGGCCGGCCTCGAGCCATCCGGCGGAGTGCCAGATGTAGTTGGCGCCGGCAAGGATGGCGGCATGCATCAGCATGTTCGCCTCGTAGCCCGCCTGGGCGTCGTTGAGTTTCGATCCGACATGGAAGCCCGACGTGCGCCAGGGCAGCCGGTATTTCCGCGCCAGTGCTCCCATCAAATACATCATCTGGGCGGCCTCGGGCGTGCCACCCATCGGCGCGCCGGTCTTCATGTCGACCGTGACCATGAACTGTCCGTAGATCTGCGGTGAACCCGGACGCAGCAGTTGCGTGAAGGCGACGCCCGCCAGCGCTTCGGCATTGACCTGCGCCACCGCTCCCACAGCCGAGGCCGAAGTCGAGGCGCCGCACAGCGCGAACGGCGCCAGGATCAACGGCTGGTTGTGACGCGCGTAGACCTTCATCGCGTCCAGCATGGTGGCGTCCCATACCAGTGGCGAGTTGCAATTGGTGATCGCGACCAACACCGGGTTGTCACGGACAAAATCCTCGCCGAACACGATGCCTGCCATCGCCATCGTGTCTTCGGCGCGTTCCCTGGATGTCACGATGCCCATGAACGGCTTGTCGGAATGCTTCAACGCCGAATGGATGATGTGGAGGTGACGCTTCGGCACCGCAATTTCCATCGGCTCGCAGATGATCGAGCTCGACGAATGCAGCGCCGGCGCCATATAGGCGAGCTTATGGAAATTGTTGAGATCGGCGAGCGTGCCATAGCGCCTGACATTGTCGAGGTCGCGCACGTAAGGCGCGCCGTACATCGGCACGAAGATGGAATTCTTGCCGCCGACGCGGACCGAGCGCTCAGGGTTGCGCGCATTGAGCGTGAACTCCGGCGGGACTTTCGACACCAGCTCCATCAAGAGCGCGCGGTCAATGCGGACGCGCGTCTCAGAGACATCGGCTCCGGCGGCCTGCCACAGGGCTATGGCCTCATCGTCGCGGAACTCGCAGCCAACCTCTTCGAGGATCGACAGCGACTCCTGGTGGATCAGCTCGACAGCCTCGTCCGGGACCATTTGGTATGCGGGTATGTTGCGAACCAGCGTCGGAAACGACGCCATCGGAGTTCCCCGCAGCGCCTTGCGGCCCAGGCGGCCGCCACCTCGGCGGCTGGCGTGTTCGGTGACTTCGGCGGCCGGTGCGTTCATGGCAACTCTATCCTCCCAATGACGACCAGCCTAGCGAGAGGAAATATGGCTGTGACGCTGGAAAATCCTGATCACTTGTATAAGCTCAGCTTATGCGAAGCTTGCGCCATCTGCTGCCCTCGGCCGGCAGCCTGATCGTTTTCGAGGCCGCCGGCCGGCTGTCGAGCTTTACCGCCGCCGGGCGGGAGCTCGGCATGACGCAGGCTGCCGTGTCCTATGCTATCCGCGGGCTTGAAGAGCAGCTCGGCGCGAAACTCTTTCAACGCCGCCATCGTCAGGTCAGCCTTACCGAAGCCGGCGAGCGTTTCCACGCCGACGTCTCGCTCGGCCTGTCGCACATCCGCAAGTCGGCGGAGGATTTGCGCCTACAGGCGACCGGCGGCCATGTGACGCTCGCTGCCTCGACCGCCTTCGCCTCTTTCTGGATGATGCCGCGCCTGCAGCAGTTCCGCGACGAACTGCCGGGCATCGACCTGCGCATCCAGACCGCCGACCGCGATCTCGACATCATCGCCGAAGACATTCCCCTCGGCGTTCGTGGCGGCGAACCCCGGGAATGGCGGGACTATCATTCGCTGCCGCTCGCCGATGAGGAAATATTCCCGGTTGCCGGCGCGAGCTATGTGGCGCGGTTCGGACTGCCGGAGAGCGTCGAGGATCTGCCATCGCACCGGCTCATCCATCTCGAAGAGCCGTTTCGCGAAGCCGCGAGCTGGGACGAGTGGTTCGCCTCGGCCGGGGTCAACATCACCGATGCCGGGCGCGGCTTGCGCATCAACGATTATGCGCTGGTGATCCAGGCGGTCATGGAGGGGCAAGGCATCGCACTCGGCTGGGGCCACCTCGCCGAGCGCCTGCTGGCGTCGGGACTGCTGGTGCGTGCGACCGGCCACACGATGACGACCGGCAAGGGCTTTCATGTCATCTGGTCGAGAACCCGCGAGCTCAGCGACAATGCCCGCAAGGTGCGGGACTGGCTGGCGGCGCAGGCGTGAGGCTCCCATTAATGCTCAACCAACCGTCACGACGATCTTGCCGAATTGCTCGTTCGACTCGAGAAAGCGATGCGCTTCGACGATCTGCTCGAAAGGAAAGGTTCTGGCGATTGCCGGCTTTAGCGAACCCGACATCAATCCGTCGAGGATAAACGCCTTGGCAGCTTCCAACTTCACCGGATCGCCAGTGATCTCGTGGACGAGATAGCCGCGCAGCGTCAGCGTCTTGGCCAGCACAGCGAACAGCGGGAACGGCGTCGGCTCGGGGCTCAAGCCGCCATATTCGATGAGAATGCCACCCCGTGCCATCGCCGCCGTCAGAGGTTCGAAAATCGGGCCACCGACTGCGTCGAAAACCACTCGGATGTTGTCCGGACTGGCGATTTCCTTCAGCCGGGCTTCCAGATCTTCGTCCGCTGAAGCGACGACATGGGCCGCCCCGAACTTGAGCAGGGCCTGTCTCTTGGCAGATGTCCGCGTCACCGCGATCGCGGTCGCACCAACGATGTTGGCAATCTGGATCGCGGCAAGTCCGACACTGCTCGATGCCGCGGTAATGACGACAAAGTCGTCTCTGCTGAGCTTGGCAATGTCGATCAGTGCGCCATAGGCGGTGAGATATTGCATCCAGACGGCTGCCGCCTCTTCCCAGGTAAGCGATGGCGGGTGCTTGGCCACGAGATGGGCGGGATATGTGGCAATCTCACCATAGGCGGGCCAGCGGGCCATCGATAATGGCGGCACGACGCTGACGGCGTCACCTGGCGCAAAACCGTGCACGGCTTCGCCGACCGCTTCGACGACACCCGCTGCCTCAAGGCCAAGACCGGAAGGCAACGGCGGCGTCTGGATATAAGTGCCCGAACGCAGCAGCGCCTCGGCCCGGTTGAGACCCAATGCCTTGACCCGGATCTGAATCTCGCCCCGACCGAGCGCGGGAATATCGAGATTCTCGATGTGCAGAACCTCGGGACCACCATGCTCATGAAAGCGAACAACACGTGCCATGCGGCCATAACTCCAAAATATTTGAACCGAATATGCTATGCCATCGGCCATCCGGCAGATAAATGCTTGCTTGGGCAAGACAGTAGAAACTGGGAGTTTTGAATATGGATCGCCTTACGAGCATGGCCGTGTTCGTCAAAACCATCGATCTTGGCTCGTTCGCGGCGACTGCTGCCGCTCTCGATCTGTCCGGACCGATGGTCGGCAAGCATGTCCGGTTTCTCGAGGAGCGTCTGGGCGTGCGCCTCATCAACCGGACCACACGCCGCCAGAGCCTGACCGACTTCGGGCGCGCCTACTATGAGCGCTGCCGATTGGTACTCGCTGAAGCCGAAGCTGCGGATGCACTGGCGGCTGATCAATTTTCCGAACCACGCGGAAAGCTGCGCGTCATCATGCCCGTACACTTCGGCCGGCGCTGCGTTGCCCCGATGCTGCTGGAGCTTGCGCAGCGATATCCCGCTCTGGGACTCGACCTGTCTTTCAGCGATCCCATCGCCGATCTTGCAGAGGATGGCTGCGATCTTGCCATCCGGACCGGCAATCTGGAGGATCAGGCCGGCGTGATGGCGCGTCGCGTCGCGCGCCAGCGCATGGTCGTCTGCGCGTCGCCATCCTATCTCGAGATGCACGGGCAGCCACGGCGGGTAGAGGATCTCGGCAGCCACCAGACCATCATCTACCGCCGTTCGGGCCGTGTCGTCCAACCGTGGTTGTTTCCGCGCCACGGCCAGCCTGCGCTGGAGGTCATGCCGGTCAGCCGGCTGCGGTTCGACGACCTCGCTGCGATCGCCGATGCTGCGGCAGCCGGCATGGGGCTCGCCTGGCTGCCATACTGGCTGGTCCGTGAGCGCATTCAGGCCGGCGCACTTGTCGTGCTGTTGCCGGAACAGCCGGGATTTCTTTACGACGCCTATGCGCTCTGGCTGCAGACGCCTCACTTGCCGCTGAAGGTCCGCCTTGCCGTCGACGCGCTGGCAGCGGCACTGCCCAGGCTGATGACGTGAAATGCAGGAGCACGGTGAGCGGCGCGGATTCCTGAATTCGCCCCTCCCGCTTGGGCGACGAATCCGCGTATAGTATCCCCATGCCCATTCGCCAGCTTTCCGAAACGATGATCAACCAGATCGCCGCCGGCGAAGTCATCGAGCGTCCGGCAAGCGTGGTCAAGGAACTGGTCGAGAACGCACTCGATGCCGGCGCTGCGAGAATAGAGATCGTCACCGCCGGCGGTGGGCTGAACCTGATCCGCGTCACCGACGATGGCTCAGGCATCCCGGAAAAGGAACTGCCGCTGGCGATCGCACGCCATTGCACCTCGAAGCTCGCCGATGACATTCACGACATCCACTCGCTCGGCTTTCGCGGCGAAGCGCTGCCGTCGATAGGCTCGGTGGCGCGGCTGTCGATCCGCTCGCGCCCCGCCAACGGCGACAGCGCCGCCGAGATCGGCATCGAGGGCGGGCGCGTGTCCGCCGTCAAGCCGGCGGCCGCCAATCGCGGCACCACGGTCGAGGTGCGCGACCTGTTCTTCGCCACGCCGGCGCGGCTCAAATTCATGAAGGGCGAGCGCGCCGAAAGCTCGGCGACCAGCGACGTGATCAAGCGTATCGCGATCGCTTTCCCGGCCGTGCGCTTCACGCTGGCCGGTTCCGACCGCTCGACGCTGGAACTGCCGGCGACCGACGACAGCCCGGAAGGCCGGCTGCGCCGCGTCGCGCAAGTGATGGGCGCCGACTTTCCGCCCAACGCGATCGCCATCGACGCCATGCGCGACGGTGTGCATCTTGCCGGCCACGTTTCGATCCCGTCGTTCAGCCGCGCCAACGCGCTGCAGCAATACGCCTATGTCAACGGCCGGCCGGTGCGCGACAAGCTGATTGCCGGCGCTATCCGTGGCGCCTTCGCCGACGTGCTGCCGCGCGACCGCCATGCGGTGACGGTGCTGTTCCTGACGCTCGATCCAGCCATCGTCGACGTCAATGTCCACCCGGCCAAGGCCGACGTCCGCTTTCGCGATCCGGGGCTGGTGCGCGGGCTGATCGTCGGCGCCATTCGCGAGGCGCTGGCCAATGCCGGCATCCGTGCCGCCACATCAGGGGCGGCCGGCATGATGGCGGCATTCCGGCCAGGCGCAGCATCCTATGCGCATCCAGGACCGGCCAACGGCCATCGCAGCTACGAAGCGGCCTACCGGGCCTCCGGCTTCGCCGGTTTCGATCCGGCCCGCTCGCCGCAACGGCCGCTGGATATGGGCTCGGAAGGCTGGGGCCTTGACGATGCAGGATCTGCAAATGGCGGCTTCGGCGAAAACGATCAGGCGGCGTTCGATGCCGGTTCGCTTCACAGCGCCGACGCGCGCGCCGGACAAGACGAAGCGGCGGAGACGCTGCTCGGCATGGCGCTGGGTGCCGCACGCGCGCAGGTGCACGAGAACTATATCGTCGCGCAGACCAGGGATTCGCTTGTTATTGTCGACCAGCATGCGGCGCATGAGCGGCTGGTCTACGAGGCACTGAAGAACGCATTGCATGCGCGCGCCGTGCCGTCGCAGATGCTGCTTTTGCCCGAGATCGTCGATCTGCCGGAAGAGGATGCAGAGCGGCTCGCCTTGCATTCCGAAACACTGGCCCGCTTCGGCCTCGCCGTCGAACGCTTCGGCCCGGGTGCGGTCGCGGTGCGCGAGACGCCGTCGATGCTCGGCGAAACCAATGTCCAGCAGCTGGTGCGCGACCTTGCCGACGAGATAGCCGACAACGACACCGTCGACACGCTGAAAGAGCGGCTGGACAAAATAGCTGCGACCATGGCCTGCCACGGCTCGGTGCGTTCCGGCCGCCTGCTCAAGCCGGAAGAGATGAACGCGCTGCTGCGCCAGATGGAGGCGACGCCCGGGTCCGGCACCTGCAACCACGGCCGCCCGACCTATATCGAGCTCAGGCTCGCCGACATTGAGAGATTGTTTGGGCGGCGGTGAAGAGCTACTGGTTTGGCGGGATCTATGCCCCTCACCGGCCGCTTCGTGGCAACCTCTCCCCCGTTTCACCGGGCGAGGAACCAAAGCTGTCTGAGGTCGCGCTGTGCAACGGATCGTAATTCTCGGAAATGCCGGAAGCGGCAAATCAACTCTTGCACGGGAAATGGGCGAAAGGCTGAAATTGCCGGTCGTGCATTTGGACAAGCTTTTCTGGGGGCCAGGCTGGAGCAAACCGCAAAACGAGGTTTTCCGCGCACGCGTCAACGAGGCCATCTCTGGTGACGACTGGGTGTGCGAGGGAAACTATTATCGGCAGACTTTCGATTTAAGGCTTCCCCGAGCTGACCTCATTGTCTGGCTGGACACCCGTCGCACAACCTGTTTGAGCCGGATCGTATTGCGTAGCGCATTGAACCGGCCTCGGCCTGATCTCCCGGTAGGATGCAGCGAGAGGCTGGACAAAGAATTTTTGTCGTTTCTGCGCTACGTCTGGAATTTCGATCGCAAGAGTCGACCGCACATCGAGGCGGAGCGGTTGGCCAGTGGACCGCTCGTGCCGGTGATGAGACTGCGTGGCAGCCGTCAGATATCAGGCTTCGTAAGCTCGCTTGCTCGCGAACCAACGCCCAGGCGCTGACCAAACGGTCATTTCGATTCAGGAAAATCTTACAACTATTTGATTCACCTCTTCAAATTGACCACGATGACGCCGCCGAGCGCCAGCGCGCCACCGATGATGCCGAGCAGCGTCGGCACCTCGCCCAGCCAGAAGAAGCCGATCAGCGTCGCCACCGGCGAAACCAGATAAAGGAAATTCGAGGCGCGCGCCGCCGGCAGCCGGGAAAGTGCTGTCGCCCAGGCGGCGTAGGCGATGAGGCTTGGCACGATGCCGAGAAAGACGACGGCGCCGAGACCGGCGGTATCGGCAACTGCCGCCTGCGCCAGGCCGTTCGGCAGGAAGGGCAGTAGGCAGAGCGCGCCGAGCAGCATGTTCGAGGCCGAAATGGTCAGTGGATGATGGCGGGCAAACAGCGGCTTTTGCACGATGGTGTTGACCGCCGAGCACAGCGCTGAGCCGAGGACCAGCAGCGCGCCATTGTTGAAATGCAACCCTTGCCCCTCGCCCATGGCGATGATGCCGATGCCGGCGAAGGACAGGAATGTGCCGGCCCAGGCCAGGCCCGAGAAGCGTTCGCCAAGCAGCGCCATCGCCATGATCGCGGTGAAGATCGGGCTGACATTGATGATGAAGCCGGCAGCACCCGCCGAGACGGTCAGCTCGCCGAAATTGAGCATCGCCGTATACAGCGCAACGAAGACGGCGCCGCCGAAGGCAAAGCGCCACAATTCATCGAGCCGGGGCAGCGCCGGCCGCTTGACGGCGAGGAAGATTGCCGCCGGCACCGCCGCGATGGCGAAGCGCAGCGCGCCAAGTTCCAGCGGCCCGAAAGCGACGAGGCCGGCACGGATCGCCGGAAAGGCGGAGGCCCAGCCGACCACCGTCAACGCCACCGCAATGGCCGCCGTGGTGTCGATCCGCTGTGTCGTATTCAACGTGCCGGTACAAGCGTTCATTTCATTAATCCCGCGTTTCATGTCCTCAAACATACAAAGCGCCTTTCCCGATCGGTTGACAAACGACCAAATCGAGGGTCAGCTGTGATTATGGATCACAGCTCAGACGCGATGCTGCCGCTCGAAACCCTGCGCGCCTTCGACGCCGCGGCACGGACGGGCAGCTTTTCGGCCGCTGCCGAAAAACTCAACCTCACCCATGGCGCCGTCAGCCGGCAGATCGCCAAGCTCGAGGACTGGCTCGGGCTGAAAGTGTTCGATCGCGGCGCGCGAGGTGTCTCGCTGACGATCGAAGGCAACCGCCTGCATCTGCGCACCACTGAGGCCTTCGCGCTGATATCGAGCAATTCGGACCGCTGGATCGAGCCGCGCGGCACCGCCGTGGTGCGGCTAACCTCGATTCCCTCGGTCAGCGGGCTGTGGCTGATGCCGCGCATGGCGGCGCTGGAAAACAATCCGTCCAGGCTGCGCATCGTGCTCGACGTCGATATCCGCCAGGCAGACCTTGCCGACGAGGGCATCGATCTGTCGATCCGCTGCGGCCGCGGCCGCATCCCCGGCCGCGTCTCGGTGCAGCTGTTCGAGGAACATGTGTTTCCGGTCGCCTCGCCGGACCTCGCCCGCGAGATCGGCCGAGGCGACCCTGCCCGGCTGCTCAAATTCCCGCTGATCAACGATTCCGACGCCTCGGCCTGGCGTGCCTGGTTTGCCGCACAGGACATCGATTACCGCCCGCGTCCGCAGGACCGCCGTTTCGAGGACTACAATCTGGTGCTCGGCGCCGCAGCCCATGGTCTCGGCATCGCGCTGGCGCGGCCGCCGATGACCGAGGATCAACTGAAGTCTGGCCGTATCATCGCCGCCGACGAGCGCGTCGTCCTCAGCCCGATATCCTACTGGCTCGACCGGCCAATCGGGCGCCCGCGCGCCGCCGCAGCCGAGCTTGCCCGGCGCATCGCGGCCCAGGCCGGACTGGCGGCGGAAAAGATCGAGGATTTCATCGCAGCCGAGCAGTAGGATGCGGGGCATTCACTTTGCCGGCCTGCCCGGCTGGTTGCCGTTCGAAACGAAGCCGACTGAAGCCAATCTTGCCTCGCTCGGAGCTTGACCTTGCCGGCATTTTGTGGCGATGACATCGTCATGAACCTTGGCTCCATGTCATGATGAATCGCTTTGAAGGCCCCGGCGGCAAGGAAGCCCGTATCCGCTACCTGGACGGCGACTTCCAGGTGACCAGCCCCGGCGCCTTCGTGCGCTGTGCGGTCACCGGCGAAAGCATCCCGCTCGATGAGCTCAAATACTGGAGCGTCGCCAGGCAGGAGCCCTATGTGAGTGCCGCGGCCTCGCTGCGCCGCGAGATCGAGGCACATCCCGAACTGCGCAGCCGACGTTAGGGCGGCGCCATCAAAGCCGTTCAGTAGCGATCCTTCGCGCCCCCTCTGCCCTGCCGGGCATCTCCCCCACTTGGGGGGAGATCGGCAGCTTTAGCGCCCTGCTCATCCTGCGACGTTGGTGATTGGCGAAAGCCGGGGTGACGGCCGATCTCCCTCCTTGTGGGGGAGATGTCCGGCAGGACAGAGGAGGGCGCTGTCCCGCCAGCGTCAAACAGCTCTACCAACGACGCAATGCTCCAAGATCAGCCCTGCAGCTTGCGCTGCCGCCAGGCATCCAGCGTCTCGTCAATGATGCGTTCGGGCACGTGGTCGGGATCGAACACGGTGTTGATCTCCAGCACATCGAGCTGTCCGAGGAAATCGGCCGACGCGGCATCGTGGCGCAGCCGGGCGGCGTCCTTGGCGGTGGTGATGAGGCCAAGTCCGGCACCTCGCGCTGTCATTGCCAGTTCGGCCAGTTCGTCCTTGCCATAGAAATGATGGTCAGGAAACGACCGGGCCAGCGCAACCTCGCCGCCGGCCTGACGGACCGTGTCGAAGAATTTGTCGGGGTGGCCGATGCCGGCAAAGGCCAGATATCGCTTGCCGGCCAGCCCCGCCTTGCTGGTTGGCAGCGTATGCGCCTCGAAGATCGGCCGACCGGCGCGCGCCGCCTGGCGAACGACGGCATCGGCAGCAAGGCCCTCGCCCATCTTCAGCAGCGCGCTGGTGAAAACCAGTTGGTCGACGATGCCAGCCCTGAGCGGGCCGCCAGGAATGACGCGGCCGTTGCCGACGCCGTAGCGTGCGTCGACGACGACCAGCGCATAGTCGATGTGGATGCGCGCGCTCTGGAAACCGTCATCCATGATCAGGAAATCACAGCCATGCTTTTCCAGCAGGAGGCGTGCGCCGGCGGCACGGTTCGGCGTCACTGCGACCGGCGCGTGCTTAGCCAAAAGCAGCGGCTCATCGCCGACATGCTTGGCGGCGTCATGGTGCGGATCGACGACATGCGGCCGCGCGAAGGAGCCGCCATGGCCGCGCGACAGGAAACCTGGATTGAGCTGCATGCGCCTGGCTTGCCGGGCCAGTGCGATCGCCACCGGCGTCTTGCCGGTGCCGCCGACGGTGAAGTTGCCGACGCAAAGCACCGGCGCCTCGATCTTCTCGCGCGCCGCTGAGCGCATGCGGCGGCCGGCAACCAGCGCATAGACAGCCGACAGCGGCGCCAGCGCCAGCGCCCGCCAGTCCGGTTCTTCCCACCAGAAGGGGGGCGCTTCGCTGGCCATCTTAACGGCCGTTGGCGCCCTTGAGGCGCGATTTGACGACCAAAGGCTGAATGTAGGGTTCGAGCGACTTCAAGGTGAGCGCCAACGCGCCGCGCATCTCTTCGACAGTCGCCGCACCGGCGGCCATCATCTCGTGGCGAGCCACCTCGTTGGTCAAAAGGAAATTGACGGCGCCGGCCAGCATGTCGCGGTCGCGCACCAGCTTGGCGCCGCCGCTGTCGAGCAGGCGTTGATAGGTCTCGCGAAAATTCTGGACATTGCGGCCGGCCAGCACCGCCGTGTCGAGCATGGCCGGCTCCAGCGGGTTCTGGCCGCCCTCCGAGGTGAGCGACCGGCCAACGAAGGCGATCTCTGTCAGCCGGAGATAAAGCCCCATCTCGCCCATAGTGTCGCCGAGCAGAATGTCCGTATCGGCGATGATCCGGTCGCCCTTGCTGCGCCGAGCGAGTTTCAGGCCCATGCCGGAAATCTGCGCGGCAAGCGCTTCGGCGCGATCGGGATGGCGCGGCACGACGATGGTCAAAAGACCGTGGTGACGCTTGTGCAGCATCGCGTGAACCTCGGCGGCGACCGCCTCCTCGCCGTCATGGGTCGATATCGCCGCCCAGGTCGGGCGGGCACCGATCTGGCGCTTTAACGTGTACAGCGCCCTTTCATCGGCCGGCGGCGGCGTGGTGTCGACCTTGAGATTGCCGGATACGGTGACCGGCCGGGCGCCGAGCGAGAGGAAGCGCTCGCCGTCGACATCCGACTGGGCGACAACATGGGCGAGATTCTCGAACAACGCCTCGGCGATGTTGGCGCGCTTCTTCCAGGATTTGTACGAACGGTCCGACAGCCTGCCATTGACCAGCACCTGCGGCACACGGCGTGCGCCGAGCTCGAGGATGGTCATCGGCCAGATCTCCGATTCGGCGATGATCGCCAGATCCGGCCGCCAATGGTCGAGGAAGCGGCTGACCGCCGGCTTGAGGTCGAGCGGCACGTATTGGTGGATGATGCGGTCGCCGAGCCGTTCCTCGGCAACCTGAGCGGAGGTGACAGTCCCCGTCGTCAGCACGATGTTGACACCGAAATCGAGGATGCTCTCGACCAGCGGTACGACGGCGATCGTCTCGCCGACGCTCGCCGCATGGATCCAGATCAGCGGCCCTTCGGGGCGCTCGCGCCCGGCGATGCCATAGCGCTCGCGCCGGCGAATTCGATCCTCCTTGCCTCTGGAGGTGCGCCAGGCGACATAGGGCCCGACCAGGGGATAGGCGGCTGCGCCTGCGAAACGATACGCGGTCAGGAAAGTGCGCGCCCAGCGCTCGCTCATTTTGGGCCATCCACGAGGCGGTAGGCCTCGGCGGTCGCGGCGTTGAGCGCGGCCGTGACCTCCTGGCGCTTGCGTTCCATTTCAGCCTCGTCGGCATTGGCCGGAACGAATACCGGCGCTCCAAGCACGATAGAGGAGCGGCCGAACGGCAGATTGATCGTGGTCTTGTCCCAGCTGCGCTCCAGCACCTTGCGGCGGCTGGTGGCGATGGCGGCGGGCAGGATCGGCCGGCCCGAAAGCCGCGCCAGGAGAACGATGCCAAGCCCAGCGTCGCGCGGCGTGCCATGCGGAATGTCAGCGATCATGGCGACGTTCTTGCCGGTGGCGAGTGACTTTTTCAGGGCGATCAGCGCTTTGGCGCCGCCCTTGTCGCGACGCTTCGAGCCTTCGCGTCCACCCGAGCCGCGCACCGCCTCGATCCCGAATTTCTCGATCATCAGTGCGTTGAGCTCGGCATCGGCACTACGCGACACCATGGCGACCACTGGCCGTCCCCCGGGATAGTAGGCCGGAGTCAGAAGATGCTGGCCGTGCCACAGCGCGATGATGGCGGGTTCGAACTGCGAGTAGGCGCCGCCCGACATCTGCGCCGATCCGTCGACAGCACGATTGGTCAGGCGGACGAGGCGAACGAACTGCGCAAACAGGCTGGCGATGGCGTTCTTGACGAATCGCGATTGCGCCAGCGGTTCGCGTATCTTGCGCCAGAATGTCTTCGGGGTGCCACCGCGACGCCGCCTTGCCGCGGACCTCGTGGCCGGCCCTTTCACGCCTTCATGATCCATCCATGTCAACCGGCAGGCTTGTTTTCGGGGTCGAGCAACCGGTGCAGGTGAACGACGAAATAACGCATGTGGGCATTGTCCACGCTGGCTTGGGCCTTGGCTTTCCACGCCGTTTGCGCGGATTGATAATCCGGATAGATGCCGACGATATCGAGCGTCTCGAGATCACGGAATTCTGTCCCGCCAAGCGTCTTCAGTTCGCCGCCGAACACCAGGTGCAAAAGCTGCTTCTTTCCGTCTTCCGCGGTCATGTCGGTCCTTCACATATCGTGAGTTTGTGACAGGTCTAGACCAAAGCCGCCGACTTTGGAACCATTGATGATACGTTCAGCCGTCCAGCCCTGCGACGACGGCGGAGAGGACGGCGAGCAGTTCGCCGCTGCCGGCAACCAGCGCGCCGTGCTGGATCACTTCGCCGGCATAGCGCGGTGCGCGGCCCTTCTGGTCGAGCAACGCGCCGCCGGCCTCGCTCAGGATGAGATCCGCCGCGGCGATGTCCCAGTCATGTGCGCTGGGTTTGACGAAGGTCGCGTCGAGCCGGCCATTGGCGACCATCGCCAGCCGGTAGGCGAGCGAGGGAATATAGGGCACGCGGCTCAGCCGGCCCTGCCATTGCGCCGGCATCAGGGCGATCAATGGCTTCGGCCCGCCAATTTCGACCATCGCTGCCGGGCGGCGCACGGCAATGCGCCGGCCATTCAGGAATGCCCCCTCACCGGGCAGCGCCCAATAGGTCTCCTCCGTGGCGGGACATTCGAGCACGCCGGCAAGCGTGCGGCCGTCCTCGACCACCGCGACGCTGACGCACCAGGAGCGCAGGCCTTCGAGGAAGCCGCGCGTGCCGTCGATCGGATCGACGACGAAGGTGCGGCGGGCGGCAAGCCTTGCCGGATCGTCGGCCGTCTCCTCCGACAGCCAGCCATAGTCCGGCCGCGCTGCAAGCAAGGTTTGACGCAGAAAGGCGTCGGCGGCGTGATCGGCCTCGCTCACCGGTGAGGTGCCGCCCTTCATCCACACTTGCGGATTGTTGCCGAAATAGCGCATGGCGATGGCGCCCGCCTCGCGGGCAGCGTCGCGCAGCAGCGGCAGATCCTCACGAGCCCCGGCGGCGGAGGCGACCTGGTCAAGCTCCGGCAAGGGTCATGCCTTCGATCAGCAGCGTTGGTGCGGCGGTGCCGAAATTGCGATCGAGATCGCTCGCCGGAACCATGTTGAGGAACATCGTCTTCAGGTTCGAGGCGATGGTCACTTCCGCAACCGGATAGGCGAGCTCGCCATTCTCGATCCAGAAGCCGGAAGCGCCGCGACTGTACTCGCCAGTCACCATGTCGACGCCCTGGCCGAACACTTCGGTGACGTAAAAACCTGATTTGAGCGACTTGATGAGGTCCTCGGGCGTCCGCTCGCCCGGCTCGATGGCAAGATTGGTCGATGACGGCGAGACCGAGGAGCCGTTGCGCGAGCCGCGCCCGTTGGTGGTCAGCCCCAATTCCCGCGCGACTGAGGTCGACAGGAACCAGTGGTTCAAAACGCCCTTCTCAACCATAAGCAGCTTTTCACCCTCGATGCCTTCGCCGTCGAACGGACGCGACGCCTGGCCACGGAGCCGGAGCGGCTCGTCGGTGACGGTGATCGCGGCCGCCGCCACCTGCTTGCCCATCATATCGCGCAGAAAGCTGGTCTTGCGCGCGACGGAGGCGCCATTGATGGCGCCGGCGAGATGCCCGGCAATGCCGCGGGCGACGCGCGGGTCGAACACCACATCGACCGGCCCGGTCGCCGCCTTGCGCGCGCCGATGCGCCGCGCCGCGCGTTCGCCGGCCTTGCGGCCGATGTCCTCGGGCGCGTCGAGATCGGAGAAATGCTGGCGCGAGGAGTATTCATAGTCGCGCTCCATGCCGGTGCCCTCGCCGGCGATGACGCTGGTCGAGCGCGAAAAGCGCGAGGCGACATAGTGGCCGACGAAGCCATGCGAGGTGGCGAGCACCAGCCCGCCAAGCCCGGCGCTGGCGCCGCTGCCGGCCGAATTGGTAACGCCCTTGACGGCAAGGGCCGCCGCTTCCGCGGCCAGCGCCGCTTCCTTCAACTGGTCGGCCGAGACTTCCGTCGGATCGAACAGATCGAGGTCGCGCGGCTTCTTGACCAGCAAGGCCGGATCGGCGAGGCCCTGATAGGGATCTTCCGGCGAGACTTTCGCCATTGCCACGGCGCGCTCGGCTAGCGCTTTCGGATCGGAGGCAGCGGTTGCCGAGACGCTCGCCACCCGCTTGCCGACGAAGACGCGCAGCGAGACATCCTCGCTCTCGGACGCCTCGGTGCCCTCGACCTTGCCAAGCCGCACCGACACGCCGGTCGAACGGCCGCGCACCGCAACCGCGTCGGCGGCGTCGGCGCCGGCCCGTTTGGCAGCCTCGACCAGGGCCGCGACCCGGTCGGTCAATTTCGCTGAGTCCAGCGTATCGGTCATGCGCATAGTCCTGTTTTTCCGCCTGACATAAGGGGCGGCCGCTCCGCACCATCTATTGTTCTGATGTGGCTTGTGCAATGGCAGAAGTGGCAAGCGGGGTAGATCGGCCAGCAGACACCCGGTTTTGGGCGGCATGATCGAAGCGGGTCCTCAAAGGTTGCTTCGCGGCGGTTTGGGAGGGGCGATAGCCCATTGACGCCGTGCTCCGACCACAAGTGGACGTTCGATTGCGGTAACGCCTGTGTTCCTTTCCACGCATGATCGGCACCTGGCCGAAACCGCTAAATTTAGCGATTTCTTGTATGTCCTTGGAACTTTGTAGCTTTCGTTCCATTTTCAATGGCATGCGAGACCCTGTGATCCAAAGCATCAGGACTGCGGTGAACGTGTCGCCGCCGCGGTACTCGCTGGTCCTTCCCATATACAATGAAGAACAGGTGCTGCCGCGACTGATCGAGCGGATCAGTTCGCTGATCGGCCGGCTGGACGGCGAGACTGAGGCGATCTTCGTCGATGACGGCAGCCTCGATGGGAGCGTCGAATACCTTCGCAACGTCGTCGCCGTCGAGCCGCGCTTCCGGCTGATCGAGCTTTCCCGCAATTTCGGCCATCAGGTCGCCATCACCGCCGGCATGGATGCGGCTGCGGGTGATGCCGTCATCGTCATGGATGCCGACCTGCAAGACCCGCCGGAGGTGGTCCTCGATCTGGTGGCGAAGTGGAAGGAAGGCTTCGAGATCGTCTATGCCCGCCGTGTCAAGCGTGAGGGCGAATCCTGGTTCAAGCGCCTGACGGCGAGTCTCTTCTACCGCCTGCTGGAGAAGATGACGTCGGTCGACATCCCCCGCGACGTCGGCGATTTTCGCCTGGTCGGGCGCAAGGCTCTGGAAACCTTCAAGCAAATGCCCGAACACGACCGTTTCGTCAGGGGTATGTTCGCCTGGATGGGGTTCAAGCAGACGGCGGTGCCTTTCGAACGCCCGGCGCGGACCCTTGGCCAGACCAAATACCCATTCTGGAAGATGATGCACCTTGCCGTTCACGGCATCGTCAGCTTCTCCGAGAAGCCGCTGCGCATGGCGCTGTGGGGTGGATTGGCGATCTCCGCGCTTGCGGTGTTGTTCGGCATTTACGCCATCTTCGCCTGGATATTTGAAACCGGCATCATTGCCGGCTGGACATCCACCGTGGTGATCGTGTCGCTGCTTTGCGGCATCAATCTTTTCATGACCGGCGTGGTCGGGCTCTATGTCGGCGGCATCCACGCCGAGGTGAAACGCCGTCCGCTTTACGTGATCGAGCGGGTGGCCGGCTTCGACAAGGCGATGCGTGCCGCCAGTGAGGGCCGTCGACCGTTTCGAAAACCCAGGAACGGAGCCTCGGCTGATGGCCGAACTCTTCGACAGCTATAAATCGAACTATGGCGAGGCGGTCGCAGGATCCATCCGGTTTTCCGGACTCAGGCACGACTTTTTTCTGATCGCCAAGGCCGACCTGCTGCGGCGTCTCGCCATCGAGCGTGGGCTTCGACAGGGCGGGGTGCGGGCGCTGGATATCGGCTGCGGCGTCGGGTCGCTCCACCCTTATCTCGAAGGCGCGTTCGAGAGCCTGGATGGCTGCGACGTCTCGGAACAATCGATCCTGCGCGCCGGCCAGGACAATCCGTGTGTGACCTACAGGGCCTGCACGACGCCGCGCCTGCCTTATGGCGACGGCGCGTTCGATCTGGCTTTCGCCAGTTGCGTCGTCCATCACGTTCCGCCCGCCTCCTGGCTCGATTTCTTCCGGGAAATGCGGCGTGTCGTGCGGCCGGGCGGCGTCGCCTGCATCATCGAGCACAACCCTTATAATCCGCTGACGCGTCTCGCGGTGTTGCGGTGTCCGTTCGACCAGGACGCGGTCCTGCTCAACGCCGCCAAAGCAAGATCGCTTTTTCAGGAGACGGGTTTTCAGGATATCCGATCCGAGCACTTCCTGCTGCTGCCGTCGGCCAGGTCCTTCGCCAGACGACTCGAGCGCCTGCTCGCGCCTCTGCCGCTCGGGGCCCAGTATGCGTGCAGCGCGCATGTCTGAGGACCGTTCGACTGCCGGTGCCGGGCTGAAGCTGCTGGCGCGCTTCGGGTTGGTCGGCATCGCCGCGACAATCCTGTATGCTGCCCTGGCTATCGGTTTGGTCGAATCGAAATGGATCGGCCTTTCGCCGGTCCAGGCGTCGCTCGCGGCTTACGCCGCGGCTGCCGTGTTTTCATATTTCGCCCATAAATCGGTAACCTTCATGTCGAATGGACCGCATCGATCGGAAGCCGCGCGTTTTCTCCTGCTGACGGCGACAGGCTTTGCCGTGGCTTACGCGGCGCCGGCGATTTTGACGGCGAAACTCGGCCTGCCGCCGATCATTGCCATTGTGGTTACATGCCTGCTTGTTCCGGCGGTCAATCTTCTCATGCTCGACCGATGGGTTTTTGCGCAGCGAGGACCCGGCGAGCACGGCGACCGCTCCACCTGATCCATGACCTTCTGAGTTGGCCTCAGCCGAGGGCCTGGCTGGCCAGGGCAAAAATGCGTGGGTTCGTGGAACCCGGGATATTGCTTGCGCCCCGAAGCATGGCAACCGGCCCGCCCACATGGGCGAGCCCCAGTCCTTCGAGCCAGGGTGAAAGGCCGGCGTCTTCAGGGATGTCGATGCGCACGAAGCGGCCCTGCATTCCGGAGAGAATGAACGCGATCAGGGCTCTCGCCTGATCGCGATCCTCCGCCACGACCGGTCCGACGACCTCGCCCCTGCCAAATGCCCTCACAGCCGCGAGGGCCGCGATGCCGTCCTCGTTGGTGATGGCCGCAAACCGTCCCTCGCCTGCCAAGGCGTTCATGAGCGCGGCGCGATCCGCACCGAAGGCGGCGCGATCGAGCACGGTGAGTGTCGGAAGGTGCTCGGACCCGATCCATTCCACGGCCGGAGGCGCACTGACCTGCCCGACGGTGCCCTGGTGCTGCCGAACATCGTGCGTCGCGACAAAACCCAGCTTTTCATAGAGAGGCAGTCCGTCGGCCGTGGCGGTAAGGCGGCACTCGCGGTCGCCGGCCTGCTCGAGCGCGGTGGTGGTCAGCCGCCGTCCCAGCCCGCGACCACGCATTGCCTCAGCGACGATGATGGTGTTGAGCGTTGCGCAGGTTTTTCCGAAGGGCGTCATGAAGGCGGTTCCCACCACCCTGCCGCCATCCAACGCGACCTGACCTTCGCTCAGGGACCAGATCATGGCCCAGTCTTCCTTCCGGTGCGGCCAGCCGGCCGCTCGCGACAGGTCCGTCGCTTCCTCAAGATGGTGCGCTTCAAAAGGTTCGAATGTGACGGACTGGGTGTTCATGAGCACCAGGACTGTTGGAGTGGGAAGACTGACAGGACGATAGAACCGCCTCTTCCGCGCCACCCGCCGAATGCCGGCGAGATTCGGTGCAAAATGCCAAAATGCCGCTGCAGTCAGTGCATTCTACGGCGCCGGTCGCCGATACTGCGAGCTATCATTGATTGCCGAGGCCGCCATGTCCCCTTTAATCCACCAAATCAGCAGCGATGAAACGCTGCCCAGGTCAGCGGACGTCGTGGTGATCGGCGGCGGGATTGTCGGCGCCAGCGCGGCCTATTCCCTGGCGCGGCGCGGCCTGTCGGTGGCGCTGATCGAAAAGGGCTATGTCGGCTGCGAACAGTCGAGCCGGAACTGGGGCTGGTGCCGCCGGCAGAACCGCGATGCACGTGAATTGCCGCTTGCCAATCTGGCGCTGCAGCTGTGGCAAGAGCTGACCGAAGAGATCGGGCACGACCTTGGCTTCCGCCGTTGCGGGCTCATCTATGCGACGGACGATCCAAAGCAGCTCGCCGAATGGGACAAGTGGCGCGCGGTTGCACGGCGGTTCGACGTCAAGACGCGGATGCTTACGGCCGAGGAGGCCACTGCCGCCGTTCCCGCGGCTGGCGGCCGCAAATGGCTGGGTGGCGTCCACGCGGCAGACGATGGCAAGGCCGAGCCCTGGCTGGCCGCCCCGCGGATCGCCGAGGGCGCCCGCAAGCATGGCGCGACCATTCATCAGAACTGCGCGGCACGCGGCCTGGATATCACCAATGAGCAAGTGAGCGGCGTCGTCACCGAGAAAGGCCTGATCCGCACCAGCGCGGTGCTGTGCGCCGCCGGCGCCTGGGCTTCTGCTTTCCTGCGCATGCATGCGGTTTCGCTGCCGCAGGCCAGCGTCCGTCAGACCACCTTGCGGACCGGTCCGGCACCGGATCTTGGCGGGGCAATCTTTACCTCTGACGGTGCCCTGACGCGCCGGATCGACGGCAGCTACACGATAGCCGCCAGCGGCAGGGCGACGCTCGAGATCACGCCGCAGGGGATCCGCTTTGCCCGCCCGTTTCTGCCGATGTTCATCAAACGGCTGAAGGCCGTCGAGATCGGCATAGGCCGCTCGTTCTTCGCAGGCCCGGAAACACTCGGTCGCTGGCGTCTCGACAGGCCGACCCCGTTTGAGCGCATCCGCGTCCTCGATCCCGCTCCGGACAAGCGGATGGCGGCAAGCATCATGACGCAGATAAAGGCCCTCTTCCCCGCCATCGCCGATGCCGGCATCGTGTCCTCCTGGGGCGGGTATATCGACTTCACACCGGACGCAGTGCCTGTGATTTCGGCGGTGGACAGCATCGGCGGAGCGTTCGTCGCCGCAGGCTGTTCCGGACACGGCTTCGGCGCCGGCCCCGGCATTGGCCATCTGGCGGCGGATCTGGTCGCCGGTGACGCGGCAAGCGTCGATCCGACGCCATTCCGCCTGTCACGCTTCGCGGACAGATCCAAAATGGAAGTCGGCGCCTTCTGATGCGATCGACCGCTGGCGACAGCAAAGCGCGCTGAGCGATCGTTACCTACGGGCTCAGGCGCGATCTGGACCGTTTGATGACCGCTCTCGCCGATGCGGTCGCCGCCGCCGCACCTCTTCCGGCATCCAATACATACAGGCGCGCTTCAGGCACACAGCTTCACCGCGTCCACGGCGCATGTCCGCCATAGTCCGGCGTGGCAGTTCGTTCCTTTCGGACAGAGGAAGCTGTGGTCAGTTCTCAGCGATGACGAAGATCTTCTTGAGTGGACCCTTCGGGGCGAGCTGATTGACTGTTCCGTGCGCAACGAAGATCGCGTCTCGAGCTTTGTTCCGTCGCCGTCGGTCATTTCGGCCCGGCCTACCAGCGCCATGGCACGCGCGTTCCCGTGCCCCGGCTCCTGGCCTGTCGCCAGAGCATATCCGCGACCGTCAGATCCTGCAGCGCGAGCCCGGTCATATCGAAGACCGTGATGTCGGCGGCATCGCGCGTGAACGGAATTTTTCCGGTCAGAAGATCGCCGATTTCGATTGCCCGGCAGCCGGTGTCCCACTGGCCTTCGCCGACAGCGGCCGATTGCTCGCAATCGTCGGCAAAGAGCCGTACCCGGCGAAGCAGGCCGTCGGGTAGTTCCCGCTTGCCTTGCGTATCGGCACCCACGGCGTTGATGTGCGTGCCGGGCCGCACCGCTTCTGGCGGAAACAGCGGCCCGCTGCCAGGGGTCGCGGTGATGATGATATCGCTCGAGCCGACAGCTTTGGCGGCTTGGTTCGAATGGGCCGGCGCGAAATCCTCGAACGCCGCCTCGAACGCCGCGTCGGGCCGGCCGTCCGCCGTCAGGTAATGGATGGTGTCCAGACCGGGCATGGCATGCAGTGCCAGGCGCAGCTGGATCCGGCCCTGGGTGCCGGTGCCGAAAATGCAGATCGACCGGCTTTCGGGGCGGGCCAGCAGGGTCAGGCCAATGGCGCCAGCCGCCCCTGTACGCAAGGTGGTGATGGCGTTCCCGTCGATGATGCACAAGGGACGCCCGGTGTGCGGGTCGAAAAGCACGATGGTCGCCTGATGCGGCTCCTTGCCGGCCTCGCGGTTGGCTGGCCAGAAGCCTGCCGCCTTGAAGCCCAGAAGATCGGCTTTCGGCACGTCGCCCGACTTGATGCCGAAAATGCCGCCGGTATGCAGCTTCTCGCGCACAAGCGGAAAGACCCTGCCTTCGCGCGCACTGTGAAGCTCGAAGGACCGCCGCACGGCATCGAGGACGGCATCCGGCTCCAACAGCGGCGCGACCTGATCGCCCGCAAGCAGCACCAGCTGCGACTCGTCTGCGGTGACGGACATGACATCTCCCCGGCTTTCCCTCATTCTAGCCAGCGGTTCTCAGGGGAAGACAGCGGTGTTGGCCAACGAGCCGCATTTCCTGCGGTTTGTCGCCCGCCATTCGGGCGAATGTTGCGCCGAGCTTCCCATCGAATGCGATCGCCGGTTCGCGCAAACACGTATTCTCGCAGACAAGCCAACCCAGCATCGGCCATCAGCTAGCCCACCATCGGCCCAGCCCACCATCGGCAAAGTGAAGAAGGCGACCCGCAATGCCCCTCAATATCCCGACATTCGACGATGTTCTGACCGCCGCGGCGCGCCTCGCCGGATTGGCCCACGGGACGCCGGTGCTGACCTCGCGCACCTTCAACGAGCTGACCGGCGCCGAGGTGTTCTTCAAGTGCGAAAACTTCCAGCGTGGCGGCGCGTTCAAGTTCCGCGGCGCCATGAACGCGCTTCTGGCCTTGGATATTTCGGCGCGGGCGCGCGGGGTGGTGGCCTATTCTTCGGGCAATCATGCGCAGGCGCTGGCCTATGCGGCCGCGATCAAGGGCGTGAAGGCAGTCATCATCATGCCCAGGGATGCGCCCGAGCTGAAGGTGCGTGCCACCCACGGCTATGGCGCCGAAGTGATATTCTACGACCGCTACAGCGAGAACCGCGAAGAGATTGGCGGCAGGATCGCCGCCGAGCGGGGAGCCGCCCTCATTCCACCCTATGACCACCCCGATGTGATTGCCGGGCAAGGGACGGCGACACTTGAACTTATCCAGGAGGCCGGCTCTCTCGATGCCCTTTATGTCTGCCTTGGCGGTGGCGGCCTGCTCGCCGGCGCCGCACTGGCGGCGGCGGAATGCGCGCCCGCCTGCCGGGTCGTCGGGGTTGAACCGGAGGCCGGCAATGATGGTCAGCAATCGCTCGCCCGGGGTGAGGTCGTCACCATCGAAGTGCCGAAATCCATCGCCGATGGCGCAGTCGTCACTCATCTGGGCGCGCATAATTTTCCAGTCATCCGCGACAAGGTTGCCGCTATCACCACGGTCAGCGACGACGAGCTCATCGAAATGATGCATTTTTTCGCCGAGCGCATGAAAATCGTGGTCGAACCCACCGGCTGCCTTGCAGCGGCGGCGGTTCGCAGGGAATCGCATAGCCTGCGCGGCCAGCGCATCGGAGTCATCGTCAGTGGCGGCAATGTGGATCTCACCCGCTTTGCCAGCTTGATCATGGCGGCCGCAGACAAAACGCCGCGCGAGCAGGCCATGGCGCGCCCCGGGCCGGAGACCTTTCGCTAAGGCGCGCTCGGGCGCAGCTGGTACCGTGCGGCCCTGTACCGGTCGCCAGCGCACGGCAATGCTCGCGCGTCATGAGACGCATGGACTGCAGGCCGTTGAGCGTGATCAAATGGCATCCAGCCGCAACGACACCAGCTTGATGGAGCGCTTGTAGATGTTGCTGGCGGCCGGAGTCGGCGGAATGCCGTCGAGATAGTCGAAGGCGATTTCGAGTGTATCGGCCTTGCCGAGAGCCGCCGGTGGAACGACGAACGAGACCGTTCGTGGTTCTTTGCCAGACAGCGTCTCCGCATGCACCCGAACACCGTTCACCGAGATCACCACCCTTTGCGTGATCTGCGGTGGACGAATGACGGCGGCCATTTGCAGCGTGGCCATCAGGCTGTCGCGGAGCGGCGGTATCTTCACGCGAAGCCGCGAGGTCTCGCCTAGCGAATGGGTGCCGTCGCCTGCCGACCCCGACCAGCCGCAGACCTTTATGCTGGCTGCCCGTTTGGCGCCGTCGCTCCGGAACGACACCGTCTGGCCAAGTGTGTAGCTGCCGGTCGCATCGCGATTGAGGCAGGTCGTTGTCTGATCGATGTAAAAGGCGCGGTAATCGGCGTTGACGTTCGGATTGAGAGCAAGCGCCAGGATGACGACCTCGGACCCGGCCAGAACTGCCGCAAGCGCGTAGCCGCCAAGCGAGGCGGCGCGCCGATACGGGGCCGGAATGTCAGACCAGGGCAAGATAGCCTCCGATCCACGCCACAGTCATCAAATAACAGGCGCCAAGGAAGAGAACCAAAGCCGCGAGCCAAAGGAGCCTCGACGCCGACAACAGGACGACGAACAACATTGTCAGAGGCGCAAGCCCAATCACATATCTGACCATCGAGGCCAGGTTGGTGATCAGCGGCAGGATGATGCAGAGCGCGCAGAACAGTGCCGCGCCATATTGCCTGCGAGCCGCCAGACCGGCCGACAGCGCCAGCCCGGCGATCGCGGAGAGCGCGCTCCATTGCGGCGCCGTGGGCAGCCATCCGGTGGTCGGAACAGCTGAGAGCCCGTCCCATAGAAAGACCAGCGGATTGCCCGCCACCCGTCCGAACGCGCGCTGGATGTGCAGGAATGCAAAGCCGTCTCCGACGGTGAGGTACAGAAACAGGATGTAAGCGAACAAACCGGCAGGCGAGATGAGGACAGCGACCAGCAGATCCGGTCGGCCAAGCAGCCAGCGTGGGAAAGACAGCGCCGATCCGCCCTGCCGGCGGTGCTCGCTGAACATTTGAATGACGGTCGCAAAGACGACGAAGACTCCGACCAGCCTGGTCGCCGACAGCAGCGCGGATGAAACGCCCGCGGCGAGATAGCTGGAGCGTGTGAGCGCCAGAAAAACGCACGAGGTCAGCAGCACGAAAAGCGGTTCGCTCAGGAAGGTCGTGAAGTGAAACGAGAACGGGCCGCTGAGCAGAAACGCGCAATACAGCACATAGGCCCGCATGTTGTTCTCGAGCAGCGGCCACGCCACCAGACAGGCGGCGTAGCTGCACGCAATCGAGGTGACCGTCGCGATCAGTATCGTAGGGTATGGGAAAACAAACCGGATCGCCGCCACCAGCATCGGATAGAGCGGGAAGAAGCTCCAGCGACCGACATTGCTGTGGTTTGGAATGGGAAAACGCTCATAGCCCTGTTCGCTGATGCCAATGTACCAGGCGCAATCCCACCGGCACAGCGCGCGGGCATAGGCCGCGAAACCTGTTTCCTCCGATACCGAAGCAAAAGCCGCATAACGGATGGCCAGTCCACCGATCACGAACAGCAACGGCACCGCCGCGATGGTCATGACCATGGCGCGAGCACCAGCGCTCGGACGCGCGACATCTTCGAGCGCCAACTCTGCCTCCACCCATTCGAGTGGCTAGCGCCACTCTCCCCTCTAAATTAGCGCCGCCGGGGCAAATTCAAGACATCCCTGTCGTAGGCGGCATCATCATCGTCCCCGGATCACGAGTCTCTCAGCCAGACCAGCATCTCGCCGGGATCGCGGTTGTCCCAGGCAAAATACGGCACGGCGGTGATTTTTGCTTCTTCAACCGGCGGCGGTTCGGGGCGGTAGAGGCCGTTGTCCCAGTCTTCAAACTTCTCTTTCCTGGCAACAGCCGAAAGCGTCACGACGCCGCCCAAAAGGTTCGGCTGCTGATGCGCCTCGATCTCGGCTGTCGGCGGCAAGGCGATGCGGTGCAGCTGGCCGGCATTGTCGGTCTCCTCGACGCAATAGATCAGCGGGCCGCGGGCAAGCGCGACGCGGCCGATATCCTGCCGCACCTGCGGGTTGGCATAGAGCCGGTCGATGGCCATTTCGAGATCGAGTTCGACCTGGTCGCCCTTGCGCCATTCGCGCCGGATCGCGGCATAGCCGTCGCTGGTGACCGCCGGCAGATCGACCGCCTCCCCGTTCACCTTGAGCGCCGCCTTGCGGCACCAGGCCGGCAGGCGCAGGTGCAAGGTAAATGTCGTCGGCGCCTCGGGCTCGATCGTGATCGAGACCGCGCCGTCCCATGGATAGTTGCTGGTCTGGCGCAGATCCGTTTGCGTTCCTGCGATATCGAAACGAGCCGTGCTGTTTCCATAGAGATGGACGGCAAGGGCATCGCCGGACAGGCCGTAGAAATAACTGCCGATCGAGGCGACCATGCGGCCGATATTGGGTGGGCAGCACGGGCAGCGGTGCCATTTCCAGCGGTTGTGCTTGCCCCGGCTTTCCAGCGGATTTTCATAGAAGAACAGCGAGCCGTCGAGCGACAGGCCCGAAATCGAGCCGTTGTAGAGCGCCCGCTCCATCATGTCGGCGTAACGCGCATTGGGGCCCATGCCGAGCATGCGGCTCGCCCAGAACACTAGTCCGACCGAAGCGCAGGTCTCGGCATAAGCGGTTTCGTTGGGCAGGTCGTAGTCTGATGTAAAGCCCTCATTGTGCGACGACGGCCCGAGGCCGCCGGTGATGTAGAGGTTCTTGGTGGTGAGGTCGTCCCACAGCCGGTCGAGCGCCGCCCGCAGCGTGTCGTCGCCATATTCGGTGGCGATATCGGCCATCCCGGAATAGAGATACATCGCCCTCACCGCATGGCCGACGACCTTGTCCTGCTCGCGCACCGGCTTGTGCGACTGGCTGTATTCGTAGGTCTTGAAATGATAGGCTTTTGGGTCGGCGCCGCGGGCACGCGCCTCCTCGTCGAAATAATGCGGCTCAAGGCCGCGCTGGTCGATGAAGTATTTGGCCAGGTCCATGTACTTCTGCTCGCCGGTGACCCGCGCGAGCTTGACCAGCGCCAGTTCGATCTCCTCATGGCCGCAATAGCCTTTCCTCTTGCCGGGCTCGGCGCCGAAGGTCTCGGCGATATGGTCGGCATAGCGGCACATGATGTCGAGCAGCTTGCGTTTTCCCGTCGCCTGGAAGTAGGCGACCGCGCCCTCGATCAGATGGCCGGCGCAGTAGAGCTCGTGGCAATCGCGCAGATTGGTCCAGCGCAGGCCGGGCTGGATACGCTGGTACCAGCTCGACAGATAACCGTCGGGTTGCTGCAGCTTGGCGTACATGTCGATGACGGCGTCGATCTTCTTCTCCAGCGCGTCGTTGCGGCGGCGGTACAGCGAGTAGGCGGCGGTCTCGATGGTCTTGCCCCAGTCAGAGTCCCAGAACATCTGGGTCGTCACCGTCGATCCTGTGAATTCGTTGCCGGCGGTGGCTGCTTCGT
Organism: Mesorhizobium sp. WSM4819; assembly: GCF_055811215.1. Taxonomy (NCBI): domain Bacteria; kingdom Pseudomonadati; phylum Pseudomonadota; class Alphaproteobacteria; order Hyphomicrobiales; family Phyllobacteriaceae; genus Mesorhizobium; species Mesorhizobium sp. WSM4819. The sequence goes on along the minus strand of NZ_JBVVQO010000041.1, from coordinate 9,861 downwards.
CCGGCGAAGGTGAGTGGAACGGAATGACGACGCCCGGCGATGGCCGATCCGGATCGATCTGCTCGAGCATGCGCGCCTCGACGCAGCGGTCATAGAGGATGCCGGCGGTCGTGGTGGCGACGGCATCGGCACGGTCGCCCCAGAAGCCGCGCACATCGACCTGCGGCACCGGCAGCGGGCGGAAGGCACGTTTCGGCTTGTCCAGCTCGGCAGCCGGCTTGGCGGATTGCGATGCGGTCATCAATTTACTCCGGTTCGGTTCGAATGGTCACTTCACGGCCCCTGCCATGAGGCCGCGGATGTAGAAGCGCTGCAGCAACAGGAACAGCACCAGGCATGGCACCATCATCACGGTGACCCCGGCCTGCACCGCGCCCCAGTCGATGGCGCCGAAGCGGCCCGACTGCAGCGCCGTCATCATGATCGGCAGCGTGAATTTGGACTGGTCGGTCATCAGCACCAGCGCTGCCAGAAACTCGTTCCAGGCGCCGAGGAACGCGAACAGCGCTATGGTGACGATGCCCGGCCAGACCAGCGGCAGCATTACCCGCAGCAGCATGGTGACATTGTTGGCGCCGTCCATGCGGGCCGCCTCCTCGATCTCGCGCGGCACCGCGTCGAAAGCGTTGCGCATCATGAAGATCGAGAACGGCAGCTGCAGCGTGACATAGACGCAGACCAGCCCGGTCAGCGTGTTGTGCAGGCCGATCTTGGTCAGCACCAGGAAGATCGGCGTCAGGATCGACTGGAACGGGATCATGATCGTCGACAGGATAAGGACGAAGAGCAGGTTCTTCAGCGGAAAGCGGAAGCGCGAGAAACCGTAGCCGGCCAGCACGCTGACGATCACCGACAGCACCACGGTCATGACCGAGACATAGATGCTGTTTTGCGCCGGCAGCCAGAGGCCATCGCCAAAGGTGTTGAGCGTGGCATAATTCTCGACCGAAAAACCCGTCGTCGGCCAGGGCGGCAGCGGCGGCTGGCGCGATTCCTGTGCCGGCTTGAAGGCCGAAAGCACGGTCCAGACGATCGGCGCCAGAAACAGCAGCGAGGCGATGATGCCCGTCGCGTGCTCGGCGATCTGCGTGCCGATGCGGCGTTTGCGGCTTCGTGCCTGCGCCATCAGTCAACGCCCTCCGGTTGGCGCAGCAACCGCAGCTGGATCAGACTGAGCGCGACCAGGATGACCAGCAGGACCATCGACAGGGCGGCGCCGTAGCCGAGCTTGAACGACACGAACGACTGGTTGAAAATCCAGTAGACGGCGGTCAGCGTCTGGTTGCGCGGTCCGCCGCGCAGGATGATGTAGAACTGGTCGAAGGCGAGCACCGAGCCGGCAACCGACAGGATCAGCGCCAGCGCCAGAGTGCGGCGCATCAGCGGCAGGGTGATGGCGCGAAACCGCGCCAGCGGCCCTGCCCCGTCGATCATCGCCGCCTCCTGCAGATCCGGCGGGATCGATTGCAGGCCGGTCATCAGGATGATCATGGTAAAACCGGCCACCTTCCAGACGACCATGGCGATGATCGACCAGAACGCCGGTTGGAACGTCGCCAGCAGATTGACCTTCCTTTCGGTCAGGCCGAGTTCGAAGGCGGCCGGGCTGAACAGGCCGGAATCGACATTGAGCAGCCACGACCACAGCAGGCTGGCCGAGGCGAAACCGATGACGGCCGGCATGAAGAACGACGTCCGGTAGAAGCCGGTCAGCGGCCGCGGCCTTTCGATGAACAGTGCCAGCGGAAAGGCGACGACGAAGATCGCGATGGTGACGATCACCGTATAATAGCCGGTGAATTTGAGCGCGTTCCAGAACCTGGTATCGCGCAGGATCGCCCAGTAATTGTCGAGGCCAATGAACGAGTGCGCGCCCATCAGCGGCCAGTTGTGCAGCGACATCCACGCCGTCATGCCAAGCGGAATGATGAAGAAGACGACGACCAGCGCGACGGCCGGCGCGACATAGAGCAGGCCGACCCACTGCCGGCGGCCGGCGCCGACCAGTTTTCTGGGGCGGGCTGGGGTGGAGATGGCTGCGATGGAGGTCATGCCTGCTCTCTCGTTAGCGCTACGTCCCCCTCCCCCTTGAGGGGAGGGTCCGGCCGAAGGCCGGGGGTGGGGTCGCCTGTGCAGCGCGCCGACGCAAAGAGAACGTCGAGCATTTCCGCAACGACCCCACCCGGACCTGCGGTCCGACCTCCCCTCAAGGGGGACGTAAGCCGGCGCTTACTGCTGCGGCGCCGAATCGATGATCGACTGCATGGTTTCCTGCGCGTTGGCGATGGCGCCATTGACGTCCTCGCCGAAGAAGACCTCGTTGACCATCTGGTTCCACGGACCGTTGGCGGAGTTGATCAGGTCGTTGAACACCACCGAATAGGGCGTGCGACCCTTGGCCATCGCTTCGGCGGCGATCTTGTAGCGCGGGTCCAGATCTTTCAGCGCCTCGTTGGCGATGTCGCCGCGCACCGGCAGGCTGCCGTATTTCGCCAGGATAGTCTGGCCCTCGAGCGAATAGGCGAAATCGAGGAATTCCTTCACGACCGCAACCTTGGTCGTGCCCTTGGTGACGACGAAATTGTCGCCGCCGGCAAAGGACGACCAGCCGCCATCCTTGCCTGGCAGGAAGGTGACGCCGTAGTCGATGTCCGGGTATTGCGTGTTCAGCGCGCCGATGGCGAAGGCGCCGGACGGCGAGATGCCGATATTGCCGGCGGCAAACGCCGCAAAGAAGTTGGAGCCGGTATCGGTCTGCGCGCCTGCCGGCACCAGGTCCTTCTTGACCATCGACCGATAAAGATCGATGGCGCCGCGCAGCTGCGGGCTGTCGAGCGTCGCCTTCGAGCCGTCCTCGGTGAGGATGTCGCCGCCCGAGGCCCAGATCAGCGGCGTGAAGGTGAAGATGTTGCAGCCGCCGCAATTGCCGGAGAAATAGAAGCCTTTGATATCGCCGCCAAGCGCGTTGACCTTTTCGGCATAGGCCTCGATCTCGGCCCAGTTGGTCGGCCCCTTTTCAGGGTCGAGGCCGGCCTGCTTGAACAGTTTTTTGTTCCAGATCAGCACCGAGCTATCGGCGGAGAACGGCAGCCCGTAGATGCGGTCCTTGTAGGTGCCGGTTTTGACGTGCGCCGGCGACAGGCTGTTGAAATAGGGCAGCGATTTCGCCCAGTCGGTGATGTCTTCCAGCTGGCCGGCGGCGGCGAAGGACGGCGTGTAGATCAGATCGAGCGACAGCGCATCGGGCGCCGTGCCGCCGGCGGCGGCAGCGCCGTATTTCGGGATGATCTCGGCATTGGGGATGATGTCCAGCTTGATCTGGTTCTCATGTCCCTTGTTGAAGGCATCGACGATGCGCGGCATGAAGTTCGAGCCGTCGGCGCGGACCCAGATGTTGGCGGTCTCGGCGGCCGCGGCCGACCCGACCGCTGCGAGCGTGGAAAAAAGGCTCGCGGCAATAGCGAGCCCGGCAATGATAGTTCTCATGGTTCTCCTCCTGATGGTTCTGCTTAGGCCGCGCTCCCCGCGCGGCGTCTTAATCTCAGCCGTCCGGTGGACGGCCGCATGACTGACGCACCACCAGCCGGCACGGCAGTTTTCGGATGCCCGGCTCGGCGGGTTCGCCGCCGACGAGCGAAAGCAAGGTGAGGCCGGCCTCGCGCCCCAGTGCCGCCAGGTTCATGTCGACGGAGGTCAGCGGCGGGCGGGTTGCCTCGGCGACGATCTGCCAATTGTCGAAACCGATGACGCCGACATCGTCCGGCACGCCAAGCCCGCGCTCGCGCAGCGCGTCGATGACGCCGCGCGCGATCTGGTCGTTGCCGCAAAACACGGCGTCGGGCTTTTCGCCCCCGCGCTTCGACAGCCTGCCGTCGAAAAGCGTCTTCACCGCCTCGTGACCCCACGCTTCCGACCACGATCCGAGCAATGGTTCCATGACCGGCAAGCCTTTCTCGGTCAGCACGTCACGATAGGCCTGTGCCCGCGCGTGCACCACCGCAAAACTCGCCGGCCCGCTGACATGGGCGATGCGCCGCCGGCCAAGCCGCCAAAAATGCTCGACCGCCAGGCGCGCACCGCCGGCATCATCAGAGACAAACGCGATGGCGCCGGGATCGGGCTGGGTGAAGGCGTAGATCACGGGAACGCCGAGATTGGACAGGTCGACCGGCAGATGGCGATCGATCCGCTTGCCGGTGGCGATGATGCCGTCGACGCGCTTGTCGAGCATGGCATCGACATGCAGCTGGCCGAGACGCTGGTCATCCTCGACATTGCACAAAAACACCGAGACGCCCTTGTCGACCAGCGCATCCGAAATGCCCGACATGACCGGCAACGAAAAACGGCCATAGGTATCGTTGGTCAACAGGCCGACGGTAAAGGAGCGCCGGCGCAACAGGCTCTGCGCCAGGCTGTTCGGGCGAAAGCCGAGCCGCTGCGCCGTCTCGCGAATGCGCTCGCGGGTCTCGGCCGTCATCCGCCCCTGCCCGTTGAGAGCCTTCGACGCGGTGGCCACGCTGACGCCGGCGGTGGCGGCCACCTCACGGAGGGTGACCGGGTTTTTGGCGGGCGCTGGCGAGGCGTCGGAAACCATGGTGCGCGGCGAGTTCCTTGGTTGGGAAAAGGTTTTCTCTAATCACCCTGCGAGACGCCGACTGGTGAGGTCAGCAGATGCAAGCTGATTTGGGAAAAGGTTTTCTCAGAGGAGATTAGGGGAAGGTGGTGGGGATGGCAAGAGGGGATGACAAGCAGGCGACGCGGTTGTTCGTCAATGACTGCCTTGCGCCATAACCTGTCATTCGCGGCGCTTCTCCAAACCTCCCCTTCGCGCAATGGCTCGAGCCGACCCCTTGCCGTCATTCGCGACAGTGCAATGAATGACTTGATTGAGCCCCGTCTCGGTCTTTCCGGGATGGGTCGCACTTTGCGGTCTTCAGGACAGATTTATTCCAGATGCTCCACGAAGGCCGCCAACTGGTCGATCGTTGTGCCCCAACCCTCCTGAAAGCCCATTTCTTCGTGCTTGCGGCTGTCAGCGGCGTTCTTGTGCATCACGCGGGCTGAATAGTGGGTGCCGTTACCTTCGGCTGCAAATGTGATGATCGCTGTCAGTGCCAGCCAGGGTTCTGTCGGCCGCCAGCCCTCGCCGAGAGTCGTCGTCCACACCAGACGCTGCTCAGGAACAATGTCGAGGAAACAGGCTTCGACATGGGGCTTGAAGTCTCCGTCGCCCTCGCGCATCCGCGTCTCGAAGCCGCCTCCAGGGCGCAGATCCAACTTGACGACCTTGCACTCGATTGGATGGGGTATCCACCACCTCGCCAGATGTTCGGGCTTGCTCCACGCCTTCCAGACCTTGCTCGGCGCGGCATTGATGAGGCGCGAGATGGATAGCTCATTGTTAACGGCAGTCATTCGTCATCGTCCTCTGTCATTTGGTTTTCCACATAGGTGGCAAGCCGATCGGCGCCTGCCTGCCAGAGTGCACGTTGCTCAGAAAGCCATGCCTCTGCTTCCGACAAGTGCTTGGGCCGTATCCGGCAAGTTCGAACACGGCCGCTCTTTTCGGTCGCTATCAACCCGCTTTCCTCAAGCACGCGTAGATGCTTCAGGAATGCAGGGAGACCCATGTCGAAGGGTTCAGCGAGTTCCTTGACCGGGGCCGGCCCCTTCATCAAACGACTGATCACCGCCCTTCTGGTCGAGTCCGCGAGCGCGTGAAATGCAGTGTCCAAAGAGAAGCTACAGTTTTCCATGTGGTGAACTATAGCATTCAGTTCACCACTTGGCAAACAAAAAGGCTGTCTGTGACAACGGGCCCGGGGCGCGGTCCGACTCGCTCTGACGTTTCATCGTCAATATCCATTTTGTACGCATCCCGGCCATTCCGTGAGTTCGCGTGGAGCGTCGACTCACCACCCAGGCCGGACCTTGCCGAGCCTCATCAGGCAATCTGAAGTCGGAACGCACCAACTGCCCACGTGCGCCATAACCTGTCATTCGCGGCGCTTCTCCAAACCTGCACTCGGGCCGACCCGTTGACGACCTTGGGCGTTGCAGACTTGAACCTCCAAATCGAGGTCGGGAACCTGACCTTCAGCGCAAGAGCATTCGGGAGTGCGCTCGCGTAAGGTAATTCACCACATTTGGCGGCACCCGCGGATGCTTTTTCGTGTTAGGATGGGCTTGCAACGCGCGTAATCTCGACCTCGGCAATATGGCAGAGGTCGAAAGCTATTGCCTTGGCACAGGAAGCTTTCGCCCCAGCACTTGATCGCCTCCGAAACGCTGGGTGTGCTGCTTTCCCTGACTGACCCCGGGGCGAGGAGGTTGTCCATGTCCACGAGTAGTGTTGACCGCCCGCTGCAGCCGGGCGACCGGGCACCGAATGTTGTGCTCAATGCGATCTCACGCGAAGGCAAGATCGCGCTCGATGATTTTCGAGGCCGTAGCCCGTTGTTGATCGGTTTGTTCCGAGGCCTGCACTGTCCGTTCTGCCGGCGCCATGTCGCGGCGATGGCGCAACTCAAGCCGGCCCTGCGTGAGAAAGGCGTCGAATGCCTGGCGGTGGTCAACACGCCGGTCGAGCGGGCGCGGCTCTATTTCCGTTACCACCCGGCACCCGATCTTCTCGCCGCATCCGACCCGGAGCGAGCCTCGCACCGTGCTTTCGGCTTGCGCGAGGTCGGGATGGACACGGTCATGGCGATACCGTTCCATATCCCGGGCGAGTTGCCCGAGCCTATGAACGTCATGGCAATGAATGAATTTCTTAACAAGAAGGAAGGATATGAGATTACGGAAGTCGATCAGCAGGCGATGGCTTCCAGCCAGGCGCAGCTTGTCGGTCAGTTCCTAATCGACCGGGCGGGCATCGTACGCTGGAACTTCACTGAAGTTCTGGAGGATGGCCTCAACACCTTCAGAGCGCTGAATCCCGAGGAATTGATGTCGGCAGCTTCGCAAGTTGCACATTAATAGGCTGCGGAAATGGGCTGCTGAAAACTCGCTCGACGGCCACCGTCCTGTGGTGATTCTTTGGATTTAACAAAACAATCATCGAAATGCTCAGCGCGGGAGGCTAAGGTCTGCCCGTGGGGTTCGTAGCGATTTCGATTCAACGGTCTGCGGACCGCCCCGACGCTAGAGTGAGCAAGCCGCATAGGCGGGGCGACGTCCGCTCCTTGCCGCAATCACGTCGTTCCGACAGGCGCGCATACGGCAAGTTTCCACCCAACCTAGTCCTCCAACGGCTTCTTCCGCGTGCAGAGCGGTTAAAAGCACGGGTCGCCTCGATTGCGCCATTTCCAGACATTCCCGACGCTTTTCGGGAGCGGACCTTCGCTTATCGTCCGAAACCGACCCCAAGGGGTCATCTGCGGTGCAGGCGATGAACGTCTCAATCGAGCCCATTCCAGACCTTCCGGTGCATGCACAGCAAAGGGCCTTGCGGCGATACAATGCCTCCGACTTCTGCTATGGTGCATTCCTCGGGCATAGGTGGTCTTAAAACGCCGTCGTGGATCGCAAGCTTGCTGCCATTCTTGCTGCCGATGTGGTGGGCTACTCCGCGCTGATGGAGCGTGACGGCCAAGCAGGCGGCCGACGCGCGCATGTGGGCCGGGGTCCATTTTCGCTCCGATGTGGTTGCGGGCCAAAAGATCGGTGAGGGTGTGGCCGAGCAGGTCATAGCGTTCGCGGTTCCACCTAGCGGTGGGCGCGACGCTCGCCTTCGATTGGGGGCTCCTTGGGCTAAGCACTACGGAGCCCTAGGTTCCGTAGTGCTTAGCCCAGAGCTATCGGAAAAAGGTGGCCGAAGCGCACGGGGGAGAGTCGGATTGTCAACCGAGCATGTAGAGCGGCGACTTACGGCCATTCTAGCGGCCGACATCTCCGGCTACAGCCGGCTGATGGGCAACGACGAGGAAGGTACGCTCGCCCAGCTGAAGGCGCATCGGCGTGCTCTGGTCGACCGAAAGATCAACGAACACCGCGGGCGGATTGTCAAGACCACCGGCGATGGGATGCTGATCGAGTTCGCGAGTGTGGTCGAGGCCGTGCGCTGCGCCGTCGAGATCCAGCGCGGCATGGCGGAACGCAATGTCGCGGTGCCGGCAGGACAACGTATCGAGTTCCGCGTCGGCATCAATGTCGGCGACATCATCATCGAGGATGACGACATTTTCGGGGATGGCGTCAACGTGGCGGCTCGCTTGGAGGGGCTCGCGGAGCCTGGCGGCATCTGCGTCTCGGGCCGCGTGCAGGAAGACGTGCAAGGCAAGCTCGACATTGCCTTTGAGGATATCGGCGAACAGAAGCTCAAGAACATCGCTCGGCCGGTGCGCGCCTTTCGCGTGCGGCTCGACGCCACGGCCGCTCCGGCGCCCGCCGGCTGGCGCCGGGGATTGTTCGCCGCTCTGGCTCTGATGATTTTGCTTATTGTAGGCGCGCTGTGGGCCGGTCTTGGCTCTGAGTGGAAATTTCTCAGCATTCTGCGCTCTGGCGATCAATTCACAAAAAGTGCTGAAGTCAGCACGAAACCCGCGATCGCCATTCTCCCGTTCCTGAACCAGAGCGACGATTCGGCTCGTCAGTATTTCGCGGATGGATTGACGCAGGATATCATCAACGCACTGGGTCGGTTCTCCGCGCTGACCGTGATGTCGTGGAACGCTGTCTTCCCCTACAAGGGAAAGCCCGCAAGCCCGGAGGAGATCGGCCGCGGTCTCGCCGTCAGCTATCTGGTCGAAGGCAGCGTCCGCCAGACCGGCGACCGCGTGCGGGTCATCGCGCAACTCGTCGACACAAGGCAGGGACGGGTGATTTGGTCTGCACGCTTCGAGGAGGCGCTGGCGGACGTGTTCGCGCTGCAGGACAACATTGTCACTCGCATCGTCAGAGTCCTGGCGATTCGCGTGACCCAAATCGAACAAAATCGGGTGTTCGCGAAGCCAACCGAAAATCTCGCAGCCTATGATTACGTGCTGCGCGCCAGGCCGGCATTGCAGAGCCCGACGCATGCAAACAATGTCGAGGCGCGCGCCCTGCTCAGACGCGCCATCGAGCTTGACCCGAACTACGCTGCTGCATATGCGGCACTTGCCGAAACCTATCACATTGCCAGCTCGATGGGCTGGGCGGAATCGCCAACCGCCTTCCTGAGCCGTGCCGAGGAACTGGCAATCAAGGCGCTGAGCCTTGATGATTCCGACGTGCGCGCGCGCATCACTCTCGGCCACATCCACCTCTTTCGTCAGAGATACAACCAGGCAGAGGTTGAGATCGAGCGCGCCATTGCGATCAATCCGAACGATGCTCACGGCCTCGCCGGGCGCGGCACCATCCTGTTGTGGCTGGGACAGACGGATGCGGCGATCGAGGCCTTGGAGCAGGCGCAGCGTATCGACCCCGATCTCAATGCGATCGATCGCTTTGCGCTGAGCCTGGCCTACTATCTGAAACGGCGTTACGACGCGGCGATCGAACAGGCGGAACTTAGTCTTCGAACAACCGCAGGCGCGAACTTCAGCCGTATCCTGCTGGCGGCCGCCTATGCACAAGTCGATCGAGCGGAGGACGCCGCGCGTGTCGTGACGATGATACGCCGCATCGACCCAACCTTCGACCCGCAGGAGTTCGGAACCAAGTTTCTAAGCTCTGGCGATCTCGAACATCTGCGCGACGGATTCCGCAAGGCCCGCCTCTACCCCGTCGGCCGTGAAGAATACGGAAGCCGCTGATATCGCATAGGAATAGTCTACTTTTCAGGCTTCCGAATTGCAGGTAACGGCCAGTTTGTGGATAGTTTCCTTGCAATTCCAGTTTGCGATTTCGCCGCCTGGCGAAGCGTGATTCACT
>NZ_JBVVQO010000040.1:0-59367 GCF_055811215.1 Mesorhizobium sp. WSM4819 | reverse complement strand
CGGGGGCTGCGCGGCGGACACGCCAACGTCACCGCTGAATGCCACGCCATTTTTGCAGAACTTGACGCACACAACTTTTCGGCCGATCGTAACCCGGCGCGGCCGCCGACGGCTACCGCGATGTGGCGCCTGGAAGAAAATTGTCCGGCAGAGGACGGGAGCCGGCTACCTTCGGAGGCGTCTTCGGAGGCAGTCCTCAGAACATGCAAAAAGGGCGTCCTTAGACGCCCTTTTCGATTTCGTGGTTTTCCGTAGCTCAGTGCGCCACGCCGGCCCACACCTTGCGCTTGGTCAGATAGACCAGCGCGCCGAACAGCAACAGGAAAACCAGCACGCGAAAGCCGGTCTTCTTGCGGGCTTCCAGATGCGGCTCGGCTGCCCACATCAGGAAGGCCGACACGTCGCGGGAATACTGGTCGACCGTCTGCGGCGAGCCGTCGTCATAGGTCACCTGATCGTCGGAAAGCGGGTTGGGCATCTTCAGCGAGACGCCGGCTATGAAGTACGGATTGTAGTGGGTGCCTTCCGGTATCTCCATGCCCGCCGGCGGCTGCTCGTCATAGCCGGTCAGCAGCGAGTGGATGTAGTCGGGACCACCCTGGGCGTATTGCGTGAAGATGTCGAAGACGAATTGCGGAAAACCGCGCGTGACGCCGCGCGCCTTGGCCAGCAGCGACATATCGGGCGGCGCAGCCCCGCCATTGGCGGCCGCTGCTGCCTGATCGTTGGGAAACGGCGCCGGGAAATGGTCGGACGGTATGCCGGGACGCTCGAACATGTCGCCGGCATCGTTGGGACCGTCGTTGATCGTGTACTCGGCGGCCAGCGCTTTGACCTGCGCTTCCGAATAGCCAAGATCTTCCAGCGTGCGAAACGCCACCAACTTCATCGAATGGCAGGTGGCGCAAACTTCCTTGAAGACCTTCAGCCCGCGCTGCAACTGCGCCTTGTCGTAGGTGCCGAAAGGCCCGGCGAAGCTCCAGTCCATCTCCTTCGGCTGGTGTATCGGGAAATGCGTCGGCGCGGCTTCGCTGTGCGCCTCCTCCTGGGCGACCGCCCCGGTGGTCGCGGCCGCGGTGCCTGCCAGCACAAGGCCGAGCAGCGCCAGCGAGGTGAGAATCGTCTTCATACCAAATCCCCTTGAGATTCTCTGGCGCGCTGTCGTCGTCTCGAGCATGATCTTGTCCGAAAACCGGTCTCCACTTTTCGGGGTCATGCTCAGCCCTTGGTTTCCGGCGCGGCTGTCGCGCGAGCCGGATGCCCGCCACCGCCACCCTTGTTCTTCTCGAGAACTGCCTCGGTGATCGAGTTCGGCAATCGCCGCGGCTTCTCGACCAGGCCCAGCACCGGCAGCACGACCAGGAAGAAGGCGAAGTAGAACAATGTCGCCATCTGCGCCATGAAGACGTAGCTGCCCTCGGCCGGCTGCGAGCCCAGCCAGCCAAGCAGGACGGCATCGATCACGAACAGCCAGAAGAACAGCTTGTACCAGGGCCGGTAGACAGCCGAGCGCACCTTCGAGGTGTCGAGCCACGGCACCAGGAACAGCATGGCGATGGAGCCGAACATCGCGAGCACACCACCGAGCTTGGAGTTGATCGGCCCGATATTGAAGGTGATGGCGCGCAGGATCGCGTAGAACGGCAGGAAGTACCATTCCGGCACGATGTGGGCCGGCGTCTTCAGCGGGTCGGCGACGACGTAGTTGTCCGGATGGCCGAGAAAGTTCGGCAGGTAGAAGACGAAATAGGCGAAGATGAACAGGAACACCAGCATCCCGAACGCGTCCTTGATGGTCGCGTAAGGGGTGAAGGCCACGGTATCGGTCTTCGATTTGACCTCGATGCCGGTCGGGTTCGACTGGCCGACCACATGCAGCGCCCATATATGCAGCACGACGACGCCGGCGATCATGAACGGCAGCAGATAGTGAAGTGAAAAGAAACGGTTCAGCGTCGGGTTGTCGACAGCGAAGCCGCCGAGCAGAAGCTGCTGGATCCATTCGCCGACCAGCGGAATGGCGGTGAAGAAGCCGGTGATGACGGTCGCGCCCCAGAACGACATCTGTCCCCAGGGCAGCACATAGCCCATGAAGCCTGTCGCCATCATCAGGAGATAGATGATGCAGCCGAGGATCCACAGAAGCTCGCGCGGCGCCTTGTAGGAGCCGTAATAGAGGCCGCGGAAGATGTGGATGTAGACGGCGACGAAGAAGAACGACGCGCCGTTCGAATGCAGATAGCGCAACAGCCAGCCCGAATTCACGTCGCGCATGATCTTCTCGACCGAATCGAAGGCGAGACTGCTGTCGGCCGCGTAGTGCATGGCCAGCACGATGCCGGTCAGCATCTGCGCCGCCAGCATGAGCGCCAGGATGCCGCCGAAGGTCCACGCATAATTGAGGTTGCGCGGCACCGGATAGGCGACGAAGCTGTCATAGACCAGCCGCGGCAGCGGCATGCGGGCGTCGACCCAGCGTCCGATACCGGTCTTGGGCGTATAGGTCGAGTGTCCCTCGCTCATCGAAATGTCCCCTCGCCTCAGCCGATACGGATCTTGGTGTCGGAAATGAACTGGAATACCGGCACCGACATGTTCTCCGGCGCCGGCCCGCCGCGGACGCGGCCGGCGGTGTCGTATGTCGAACCGTGGCACGGGCAGAACCAGCCGCCGAACTCGCCTTCCTGGCCGAGCGGAATGCAGCCGAGATGGGTGCAGACCTGGACCATCACCATCCAGGCCTCCTTGCCAGGCGTGGTGCGGTTGGCGTCCGTCGCCGGCGCATCGGCCGGCAGATTGGCGTTGCGGGCGAGCGGATCCTTGAGCTCGGCCAGATTGACCGCCTCGCCGTCCTTCATCTCTTGTTCGGTGCGATTGCGCACCACCACCGGCTTGCCGCGCCATTTCACCACAAGCGACGTTCCCGGCGTCAGCGAGGAGACGTCGACCTCTACCGAGGCCAGCGCCAGCGTCGAGGCATCCGGGCGCATCTGGTCGATGAACGGCCAGGCGACGGCGCCCGCGCCGACCACCGCGGCCATGCCCGTGGCGACGTAGAGAAAATCACGACGGTTGGGATCCTGGATGTCGGTTGCGCTCACGGGTGCCTGATCCTTTCGCCTCTTCCGTGCCGATGGCCGAGGCTTGTTCCCCGCTCTTTCACGCCAACCCGACAGCGCATGGCGAACAGGCTAGCGAATTCCTCCGGCAATTGGCCTTCGGTTTATGCGTGAAGCCCGTTTTTGTCCAGACGGGTGAAGGCACAAGGGCAGATTGTCGCGGGGACGCAATTCGACGGCGGACGGCGTGGCGACGGGCACATGTCGAACACGGCGAAAACGAGCGAAATCAACCCGCGAAGCAGCGCCTGCGTTGCCTCGACAGAAGACGCGGCCTCGGTCTATTCTCGGCTCATGGCGCATGTCATCAATCGCGACACATGGGCCGGGACGCCCGACCATTGGCGGGGCGAACTGCAGTGCGGCGCCTACGGCTCCAAAAGCTGCCTGATCTTCAACTATCTGCCGGAGATCGGCGGCGGCCCGCGGTTGCACATGCATCCCTATTGCGAGATTTTCATCATCCGCACAGGCACCGGGCTATTCACCGTCGGTGACCGGCAGATCGAGGCCTCGGCCGGCCAGATCCTGATCGTGCCGCCGCACACGCCGCACAAATTCACCAATCTCGGCCCAGGTCCGCTGGAGACCACTGACATCCACGAAAACGGCAGCTTCATCACCGAATGGCTGGAGTAGGCCATGATCACGAACCGAAGGTCCGCGTCAGCGAAAACCGGAAACCGGTTTTCGGAAAAGATCATGGCCGAACTAGTGGTGAAAATCTGACGCTTGGTACCGGAGGTCAGACAACCGCTTTGGTGAAGGTACCAGGAATTGTCATCTGTAGCAGATTGAGGACCAAAACTGACATTCCATGATGCGTGTAAGCGAAGATCCAATTTTCTGGATTCTTGCGGATCTTCGCTTGGGTGCCGCCTCAGCTCGTCCCGAACATTCGCGCCACTCCGGGAAATCTCGACTCAGTCGAGGCTGGCCGGCGACGAGAACGGCTGATTGGCGTCCACGACGAAGATGGCCAATTCATCGAGATCGGTTGTGCCGGCGCTGAACACTTCCATCGGCGTGTTGGCCCCGTGTCCGGTCATGGCCGTGCCGGCTTCAACATAGCTCACGCCGTGGGGCGTCCTCTGGCCGAGCTTGCCGGCCAGCACGTAGAAGGCCTCGGGTCCCGGATGCGTATGGATCGGCGTCTTGGCGCCGGGCGCTCCACCGGCGCGGTTGACGCGCAGCAAATACTCGCTGGCGCTGATCGGCGGAAGGGGACCGATCTCGACGACCTCGGTTCCGCCGGGCGTAGAGCCATCCTTCGGTCCGAGGGTGAACAGCCAGACCTTGCCCGCGACCTCCGCCGCAAGCGAGGTCGGGCCCCCAGCGCTCTGGGCCTGCGCCAGTGTTGGGAAATTTTCCAGCCGCCAGTACAACGGTCCGGAGGGCAGTTCCTTCACCTTTTTCTCTACCATCGGCTTGACGGCGAATTTGCTGTCTGCAGGCATTGAGGCGGACGTCATCAGCCCGAAAGCACACAGTGAGAACAGAAGCACGCCAATACGGCGGGCGCTGAGGGAATGCGGCTTCATGGTCGGTCCTCCTTTGCATGGTCGTCCCCTCGATAAAAATATTAGCTGATGATAAAATAGCATCTCTGCCGGCTTACGGCACGACCAATTTCGGGCCACCCCCGAAAGTGCCTGCCGCCAAGAGGTCGGATCTCACGAAGGTCATCCACGAAAACGGCAGCTTCATCACTGAATGGCTGTAGGAGGCCTCCGAACCGAAAGTCCGCGTCAGCGAAAAGTAGAACCGGTTTTCGGAAAAGATCATGGTCAAACTAGTGGTGAAAATCTGACGCTTGGTACCCAAGGTTTACAACCGCTTTGGTGGGAGATCGCCATTCGGCGGGGATCTGCCGAACGGCTTAGTAGCGCCATAACGCGACCTTCAGGACGCTCCTTTAAAACTGCCCTTCGCGCATCTGCTCGAGTCGACCCTATTGCCGACCTTTAGCTGTTGTGTTGCGGTGACCGGAAGCACCATAACTGAATAGCGAACCTATCCTGAGCTACTTCTCCGGCAGACCTGCCTTGATCAAGTCGCCGACCTGTCGGTCCAGCACCTTGCCAGGCGCCTCCGGCGGCCGCGAGCACGGCTACCGACGCCGCGGCTGCCCACGGCGGTTGGAACTCACGGGGCATTGCGCCCTCACAGCCAAAAGACGAGCCTATGTCCTGACGAGAGCAAGCCGGCGATCCAAAGCGATGCGCTCTTTAGTCGGGAAGGCCAGCCTTGCGGTAGCCTTCGACGAAGCGCTGAAGCATTTCCTCGTCGTCGAATGGCTGCGATGTTGCCCAGTGTCTGATGCTGAAATGGGGATCGCTCATCATGAAGAATTCCGCCTCCTGACGAGCTTCATCCAGCCGCCCGAGCTGCGCGAGAGCTGCCGCCAGCAGGCGACGCGATGTGGTGCGGTAGGTTTCCGGCTTGCGTAAAGCCTCGACCGCGGATTGATAGTCGCCGAGCGCATAATAGGCTTGGCCCGCGATCCAAAAGTACCACCCCGGTGGGCGCGGATTGAGCCGCAACGCCCGCTTCACGAATTCGATACCCTTGACCGCGTCGCCCCTCAAGGTGATGAGATCCGAGCGCATCGCCCAGGCGTCGGCATGATTGGGATCGAGCTTGAACGTCGACTCGAACTCGGCATCCGATTCCGCGTAACGCCGTTCGTGACCAAGTATGATGCCCAGCCCCCAGCGGTTCCCGGCATCGTTAGGGTCGAGCGCCACCGCCCGCTGCGCTTCCGCCAGCGCGCGAGGCTGGTTGGTTTCCTTCGGCTCGTTCCAGAACAGCCAGCCGAGCCAAAGATTGAGGGCCAGCAAGCTATGTGCTTCGGCATAGTCGGGATCGAGTCCGATCGCCTTTTCCAGGAGCATGCGTGCTTCCCGCGCACCTAACCCGGTCTGAATACTGACGCCGCGGGCTTGCACGCATAGGTCATAGGCTTCGAGACTCGTCGGCCGTTTGCGCGCCGGCTGTCCGGCCAATCGGCCGACAAGGGCTTCGACGATCTTGGCCGTGACCTCATCCTGCACTGCAAAGATATCATCGAGGCTGCTGTCGTAGCGCTCGGCCCAGATATGATCGCCGCCGATCGCGTCGATCAGCTGCGCATTGATGCGCACGCGCCCCGCGGCGCGCCGGGCGCTGCCTTCAACCACATAGCGCACCCCAAGATCGCGCGCTGCCAAACGCACATCGACCGACCGTCCCTTGTAAGCAAAGGTCGAGTTGCGCGCGATCACGAAGAGGCCGGCGGAGCGAGACAGGTCGGTGATCAGGTCTTCGGTCAAGCCGTCGACAAAGGTTTCCTGCTCCGGATCGTTGCTCATGTTGGTGAAAGGCAAAACCGCGATCGAGGGCTTGTCGGGCAATTCCAGCGATGCCAGTCGGCCGGCCGGAGCGGCTCTCGGAAGCTGCAGGTTCACGCGATAGCAGTATATCGGCTCGGCTATATTCTTCACCCGCTGCTCGCCCATGGGCTCGAACGCAAACGCGAGCTTCTGCCTAACCTCCTTGGACACCTTCTCCGAAACGCAGATACCACCGGACTCGGCGAGTTGCTGGAGGCGCGACGCCACGTTCACGCCCTCGCCATGGCGATCGTCCCCCTCGACGATCACTTCGCCAAGGTTGATGCCGATCCGGACTTCGAAGCGCTGGTCTTCGGCGACGCTCGCGTTGCGTTCCGCCATGCCGCGCTGAAGCGTGACCGCGCATTCGACCGCATCCACGACGCTGCCGAACTCCGCCAGCAGGCCGTCTCCCATCAGCTTGAAGATTCGCCCGTGTCGCGCCGCGATTTCCGGCTCGAACAGCTCTTTGCGGCCACGTTTCAGCCGATCGAAGGTGCCCGCTTCATCCACCTCCATGAGCGCCGAGTACCCGACGACATCGATGGCAAGGATGGCAGCGAGCTTCCGCTCCATGTTGAGCCTCGGTCAAGATTCGCGACACGCAAGCCGCAGGTCTGAGGCAAGTTAGGGATCGGCGCTTCCGGCGTGTCCTTACCAACCTCTGATACCACAGATTACGCTTCTTGGGACTATGGATTGCGCGACGCCCCGGCGCTCCTGCCGCGGCGTCACCGAGGCGCGAGTCCCCCATCCCACCGCTTGTTCGCAGCAGTGCCCGCGCAACCTGACTGTGACCGCTTTGGCATCAGCACCGCTTCCGCGAAGGGGGCGCCGGACGGCCCGACCAGCCCGACCTTCTCGCCCGGCCGCTCACCAATGCCCTTGCTCTAGCACCCTTGCCGCTGGCTGCATAAAACGTCGCTGATTGGCCGTCCCGTTAGACCTCCTCTAGGGCGCACGTACGAGAAGGTGGGCCGGCATAGGCTCCGTTTATCATCCGAAGATCGCTTTTTTGCACCCGGTTTCAAAATTGCGGTTCAGCAAGGCTGAATTTTTGAACGCCAGAACTGCCATTCGCTCTTAGCTCGGAATGGCTGACGCCGACCATCGCGGGTGAGGTCGACAGCCCATTGGAGCGATATCAGCTTGGACAGTCGCCAACTTCACCTTCGACAGGAAGGAAGAAACGTCGCCGTTCGCAGGCGGTCAGTTCGCGTGGAACAATCCCACGTGCGTAGTCAATGAGGTCCAGAGGTGTTTGGAACGCGCGAATTATTCGGACGCTATCATCACCGGACACGATTGCGATCCTCGTTCCATCGGAATTGAAAGCCGCGCGCATCAGCGCCGGTCGGTTGGCCTCGTCCTCCCGGCTGGCAAGCACTGC
The DNA here is from genome assembly GCF_055811215.1 of Mesorhizobium sp. WSM4819. Taxonomy (NCBI): domain Bacteria; kingdom Pseudomonadati; phylum Pseudomonadota; class Alphaproteobacteria; order Hyphomicrobiales; family Phyllobacteriaceae; genus Mesorhizobium; species Mesorhizobium sp. WSM4819. The sequence continues at coordinate 51,487 of NZ_JBVVQO010000040.1, read as the reverse complement.
GATCTCGCGCCCCGACTGCGCCGCCCAGAGCCTGACCGTGCGATCCTGAGACGACGTCGTCACGACATACAAACCGTTAGGACTGATTTGCGCGCTGTCCACTGCGCCGCTGTGACCCCTGAGAACGACCTTTTCTGTTCCTACCGGAACGCTCCAGATTCGAACGGTCCCATCGCGTGAGGCAGTTAGGAGAGACTGACCGTCCTGGCTGAACGCAACTGCTGTCAGTTCCTCGCTGTGGCCCTTCAGCGTCGCGACACTGTTTCCGTCCTTGATCGACCAGATCCGCGCGGTGCGGTCGAGTGAACCCGTGACAACCAGTTGGCCGTCCGGACTGAAAGCGGCCGCGGTGATTCGGTTCTGATGCCCGATGAGAACCTTGAATTCAGTTCCGTCCGTCTTCAAAAGGTGGGCAGCGTTGTCGTCCGTCGCGGTAAGGACGAGATCCCCGTCCCGGCCGAAAATCGCCTGTGGCAACTTCCCGCTTGTCTTGATGGTGGCCAGTCCGGCGCCGCTTGCCGCGTCCCACAACTGTGCGGTACCGTGAGCCGAACCCGCCGCTAACAGGTCTCCCTTGGGACTAAACTGAACTTGAAGTAGCCCGTCACGAGACTTGAGCTGCGCGACCTCGCGTCTGCTTGCAACGTCCCAAACAAGAACTCGGCCCCCAAGCGATGCCGTTGCAACGCGACTTCCATCAGGGCTGAACGTCGCACTTTGGACAGTTTCGTGTGTGTCAAGCTCGGCTATCTGACGTCCGTTTACAACCTCCCACAGGTGCGCTGCGCTATCCCCACCTCCAGTCAAAAGATGCACATTATCGGGACTAAAGACCGCAAAGGTAGGCGGATGTTCATGGGACAGCGCAGTTGTCAGAACCCCGTCGATATCCCAGAGCCGAGCGGTGCGATCGTGCGATGCAGTGAGAAGAATGCTGTTGTTAACGGGGCTGAATTCCACGTGCTCGACCAAGGCGTCATGGCCGACGATGGTGGTGAGCAGCGACGTGCGCTCAACATCCCAAATACGAACCGTGCCGTTGAGGGAAGCCGCAGCCAAGAACCGATCGTCTTGGCTGAAGACGCTGTTCATCTCCTGATCGCGCTCATCCGGGCCCATGTAACTTAGTTTGAGCCCCGAGGACTCCTGGCCGAGCACGCCAAGCAAACTACCCGAGATTCCGTCCCAGAGTCGTGCGCTACCATCGAGTGATACCGTCGCAATTCGACGGCCGTCGTGACTGAAGATTACGCCTTGTAATTGTGTGTCGCTCTTGTGACCGGCCAATGTCGCAATTTCCACGCCTTCCGATACGTCCCAAAGATGCGAAAGGAAAGGGTATGAAATTGGCCCCCACGAGCTTATCAGGATCCGGCTTCCGTCCGGGCTGAATGCAACGCTGTACGGCCAAGCGTTAACCCGCAGAGTCCGGTTCAGTTTGCCATCTTCCGCATTCCAGATAAGGACGGAGCGTTGATCGCGTTCTGCGATTGCGAAGCTCTGGCCATCGGGACTAAAGCTAGCCAGGGAGCTTCCACGTCTCTCTACACTCAGGATTTTGCTTCCGGTTTGAGCGTCCCAGAGTGATGCATCGCTGTTCTCCCCCGCTGTCAGCACCCGGGTGCCATTTGGGCTGAAAATCGCCGTAGGAAAATTGCCGACCGGCTGAAGTAAAAAGAGCTGCTCCCCTGAGGTGGCGTTCCAGATGCGCGCGGTGCCATCTCTAGCAACTGTAATGACGCGGCTTCCGTCCGGGCTGAACTCGGCTCTCTCAACGGCGCCTTGGTGGCCCTTCAGAACCGCAGCCTCGGTACCATTCAGGGCGTCCCAAATGCGTGCCGTAGCGTCATGCGATGAGGTGACAATGCGGGCGCCGGTCCGATTGAAAGCTGCATGCGTCACACTGGCGTCTTGGTGGAAGGTCCTCGTTTGACGATGCGCTAGCAAAGCCTTGTAAAGCGCGGCCTCCGCTTCAACGATGTACGGGCGTCTGTGTTCAGATGTGCCCGTCGGCAGCGCTTCGAGCGCCAGCAAAACCGCGGCCTCAGTATTACCGCTCGTTGCGGTTTGCTGCGAAAGAAACGCAAGCGAAAGAGACTGGTTGCGCAGCGCCTGGTCGCGCGCCTCAAGGGCCTTGCTCTCGGCCGACCTGGCCTTGTCCGCGCTCATTTGCGCCAGCACCGCCTGCCGCATTGCTTCCTGCTGTCCTCTGAACCCAATGAATGCGCCTGCTCCAGCCAAGAGAGCCAACACCGTCGCGACAATGGCCGCATAGCGCGTATGTCGTGCCAGCTGTATCGCAGCAGTCGCTGCCAGATCCCGACGCTCAGCTTCTCCCGCGAGCCGGTCGGCCTCGCGCTCCAAGCGTTCGCGTCTTGCTACTTCAGCAGCCTCGATCAGTGCCCGCTCTGCTTGCCGGTCCTTCTCCTCTCTCTCCTTCTGGGCACGTGAGGACGCCTCGATGTATTCAACCACTTGATCATCGACTTCCTGGCGTCTCGACAGCAGCAATTCCTCGCCCTCGGCGAGACGCTTGCCGGACGGCAGCAAAAGATCGCGGTTCTTGTTGTCCGAGTGCCATCGATGGGCGTCGGCCTTGAGCCGAGCCCGCATCTCGAGGAAGCTCCTATTCGCGTTGACAATGTCGCTGGCGCGTGGCCAGCGGCTGAGCAGCGCTTCATGGGCCACGCGGACGAAGACATGGCCCGCGGCATCTTCATCACTGACGAGGAGCCGGGCGGCGATCAGCGCGTCGACGAGAGCCAATCGTGCCGGGTTTCCAGCCGCTTCGCTGAGCAAGACTGGACTTGCCGTAACAGTTTCATCGCCCGGACGCACCGTGGTGAGAGCGCGCAGCACCGCCGGCAATGCCTCCTGGATGTCGGGCGGAAGCGCGTCAACGACTTCATCGGCGCGGCGCGCGATCGCCCCTTCGAGGCCGCCAAGCGCACGATACGCAGCAAAGGTGAGGATCCGGCGCTCCCGGCCCACCTCGTACAGCGCATCGAGAACGAATTCGAGAAGCGGCAACGATCCGGGATCGGCGGCTGCCGCGTCCTGCAGCACATCATCGAGCCGCCCCAGATCGGCGCGCTCCTCGAAGCGGAGCCCGGCAGCACGAGCCGGCTCGCGAATGATCTGGGCGATCTCAGGGCTCGTCGGCGGCAAGAGCTCATAGCTGCCGAGGCCGTCCTTCAGCGCCGAGAAACCTCGGACTTCGCCGCAGCGGTGAAAGAAATCCGACCGGATCGTCGCAATCACCCAGACCAGTCCGCTGCCGGCGAACGCCGCCAAGAGCCGCACAAGCCCTTCGCGCGACGCCGGTTCCTTCTCCGTCGTGAACAGCTCCTCGGTCTGGTCGATGGCGATCAGCAATCGTATTTGCGAAGGGACCGAGCCAGCGGCGGTGGCTGCTTTGCCGAGTGCCTGGCGGATCAGAGTCAGCGCGCGATCGGGAGCGCTTCGACAGAGTTGAGTCAGCTCTGCCGCTGTCAGTTCGAGAGCCAACTCGGGCAAAGCACCTTCGCGAAGCAGTCCCGCGGTCAATGAGGCGACAGCATCAGGCCCTTCGGACGGGCGGATCAGGCAACGGCGCCACAAACTGATGCCTACGACTGCGCCGGGTCGGGTGATTGAAGGCATCAGCCCCGCGCGCAGAAGAGAAGACTTGCCGGAGCCGCTCATCCCGTAGATGAGCAAAAATGCTTTGCCGTTGGCTGCCAGCTGCTCCAGCCTTTCGGTGCAAGCAGTGATCGCCCGCGCTCTGCCGAAAAAGAGGTCGGCGTTTTCAAATTCGAAGACGTCGAGACCGCGAAAAGGCGACCTGACCTGTTCCTCCGAAGCGAGGGGTACACGATAGACGTGCACAGGCCGGGCGATATTCTTCACCTTGTGCTCGCCAAGATCGATGAAATCGAGCGAAAGCCGATCGCGAGCCTGCGCATAGATCGCCTCGGAGACACATATTCCGCCCGGCCGTGATAACGGTTCCAAACGCGCGGCGACGTTGACGCCGTCGCCCATGAGGTTGTCACCCTCTACGACGACATCGCCGAGGTTGATGCCGATGCGAAATCGCAGGCGGCCTGGCTCGGAGAGGTCGGCGTTCTGTCTATCGATTTCCAACTGGATTTCGGTGGCACACCGCAGCGCCTCGACAGGGCTTGCGAACTCCGCGATAACACTGTCTCCGGCGCTGCCAAACACCCGTCCCTCATGGTGCACAATCAGCCGGTCAATGATCTGGCGATAGGCTCTCAGGGTCGCAAGAGTACCTTCCTCATCCCTGCCAATCAGCCGGCTGTAGCCGACCACATCGGCTGCAAGGATGGCAGCCATTCTGCGCTGAACGCGATCCACGGCCATAGCCAGCTCCCGCAATCCTGAAGCATCCTAAAGGAAATGGCGGGCGATGAGGAGGGAGGCACCAAGCTTACCCGAATTATTCCTTTTGACCTCAACACACAGTTTCCGCCCCCGTGGCGCACTTGCGACAACGGGACCCGGCATAAGTCCCGCCTATCGACCGAAGATCGCGTTTCGCACCCGGCTTCAAAACTGCCATTCGCAAACGACCGGGCTTGACCTGATCCGGACTTCCAGGGTGGTTCCACGGCACGGCAGCTAGGGATCATTGGCGTGAGTTCGACTGAGGGCGAACGAGTTTCCGCTTAGGGACGAACTCGGTATTTCGTCCAAGCCTCAGATTTTTACCACCGGCATTTATTTCGCGCCGAGCCTGGCCAGCACGGCTTTTGGAATATTGTATTCCCGGATCACTGCGTCGTGCTTGCGCAAGCCGCACAGTTCGCGCTGGATGAAATAGGCGTGGACGGCCTCGGCCGCGTCCTTGAGCAGCTTGGCGCGATGTTCGCCATCGTCGCCATGCTCTCGCAATCTCGCTAGCGTCTCATCCACGCGTCGGCCGGCGCGGCCGAGCGCCGCCGCCTTTTCGCCGAGGATTTCATGGCCGAGCAGGTCGAGCACGCTCTCCTGCGCCCCCGACCGTCCGAAATTCGATGGCATTCGCACCGACATGATTCACTCCGGTTTTTGCTGAAATCTGGCCCTACTCCGCCGGCCGCGTCTCCTCCAGCACGCGCTCCTCGTTGAATAGGAAGCCGCCGGACTGCCGCTTCCACAACCGCGCATAGAGCCCGTCTAGCGCCACCAACTCGTCATGCGTGCCTTGCTCGACGATGCGACCCCCGTCGAGCACCACCAGGCGATCGAGTGCAGCGATGGTCGACAGCCGGTGCGCGATGGCGATGACCGTCTTGTTCTCCATCAGCCGCGCCAGATTTTCCTGGATGGCCGCCTCGATGTCGGAATCGAGCGCCGACGTCGCCTCGTCGAGTATCAGGATCGGCGCGTCCTTGAGGAAGACGCGGGCGATCGCCACGCGCTGGCGCTGGCCGCCGGACAATTTCACGCCGCGCTCGCCGACAAAGGCCTCATAGCCCTGGCGCTCGCGATTGTCGCGCAAGTCAAGGATGAAGTCGTGCGCCTCGGCCTTCTTCGCGGCCGCGATCACCTCGGCGTCGGTTGCTTCCGGCATGCCGAGCTTGATGTTGTCGCGCAAGGAACGGTGGAAAAGCGCGGTATCCTGGCTGACGACGCCGATGTTGGCACGCAGCGAATTCTGCGTCACCTTCGAGACGTCCTGGCCGTCGATGGTGATCTTGCCGGCCTCAAGCTCGTAGAGGCGCAGGATCAGATTGGCCAGCGTCGTCTTGCCGGCGCCGGACGGACCGACCAGTCCGACCTTCTCGCCCGGCCGCACGACAAGATCGATGCCGTTGAGCACGCCGAATCCCTTGCCGTAGTGGAACTCGACATTGTTCACTTCGATCCGGCCGCCGGTCACGACAAGCTCCTTGGCGTCGGGCGCATCGGTCAGGCCGAGCGGCTGCGAGATCAGCGCCTTCGAGTTTTCCAGCACGCCGAGATTCCGCAGGATGCTGTTGAGCTGCATCATCAGCCGGCCGAGCAGCATGTTGAGCCGCAACACCAGGGACAGCGTGAAGGCGACGGCGCCGACGGTGATCGAGCCTTCGATCCAGAGATAGACGGCAAAACAGGCGATCGCGGTGATCATGATCCCCGACAGCGTCGTCAGCGCCATGCGCACGCCGGTCAGCCTGCGGGTGAACGGGCGCAGCGCATCGAGATAGATATTGAAGCCGCTCCTGATGTATCGGTCGTCGCCATCGGCGGAGAACAGCTTCAGCGTCTGCACGTTCGAGTAGGAATCGACGAAGCGGCCGGTGATCATCGAACCGGCCTCTGCGGTTTGCTCGGCATGCTTGCGGATCGCCGGCAGATAGCGCCTGGCCAGCCAGCCGAAGGCGGTGATCCAGATCACCACCAGCGCCGCCAGCCGCAAGTCGAGGCCGGCGACCAGCACCAGCGTCGTCACCGTATAGACGACCATGAACCAGACGACCTCGATGAAGCTTTGCATCAAATCGCCGGTCGCCTGCCCGGCCTGCCAGACTTTTGTTGCGATGCGGCCGGCGAAATCGTTCTGGAAGAAGTTGTAGGACTGGCGCGAGACATGGCGGTGCGCCTGCCAGCGCACCAGATTGTAGAAGCCGGGGGTGATAGTCTGCTCGTCGACCAGCGCCGCCAGGCCGACGACGATGGTGCGGATGACCAGCACCACGGCGGCCATGAAGACAAGTTCGGGGCCGGCGGCAGTCCACAGCGCGTCCCAGCTGCGCTCGCCGGGAAGCTGGTCGAGAATGTCGACCAGCCTGCCGACGAAGTAGAACAACCCAGCCTCGACCAGCGGCGCAATGCCGCCGATGACAAGCATGGCGAAGAAGGCGATCTTCGCCTGGCCGACATAGTGCCAGAGGAAACCGCTGACGCTGACCGGTGGCCGAAGGTCCGCGGGCTCCCTGAACGGATAAACCCAGTTCTCGAACCAGCGATAGACGGCAATCATCATTCGGCGGCCATCATTCTGGTGCCATCATTCTGCGGCCCATCATTCTGCTGCCCATCATTCCGCTGCTTGACCCTTCACAATGGCATCGTTGGCGGCCGCGCCCTCGTCGAGCAGGAAGCCGCCCGACTGACGCTGCCAAAGCTGCGCATAGAGCCCGCCGCTGGCGACGAGCTGCTCATGCGAACCCTCCTCGATGACGCGGCCCTTGTCCATGACGACGAGCCGGTCCATCGCCGCGATGGTCGAGAGCCGGTGCGCGATGGCGATGACGGTCTTGCCTTGCATGAGCTTGTAAAGGTTCTCCTGGATCGCCGCCTCGGCCTCTGAATCGAGCGCAGACGTCGCCTCGTCGAGGATGAGGATCGGTGCGTCCTTCAGCATGACACGGGCAATCGCGATGCGTTGCCGCTGGCCGCCGGACAATTTGACGCCGCGATCGCCGACATGCGCATCGAAACCGGTGCGGCCACTGGCGTCCGAAAGCTTTGATATGAAATCAAGCGCCTCGGCGCGGCGTGCTGCCTCGACCAGCATCTCGTTGCTGGCGTCCGGTCGGCCATAAAGGATGTTCTCGCGCACCGAGCGATGCAGCAGCGAGGTATCCTGCGTGACCATGGCGATCTGGGCGCGCAGCGAATCCTGCGTTACCGCCGCGATTTCCTGGCCGTCGATCAGGATCCTGCCGCTTTCAAGGTCGTAGAAGCGCAACAGAAGGTTGACCAGCGTCGACTTGCCGGCGCCCGAGCGGCCGACGATGCCGACCTTTTCGCCCGGCTTCACCGTCAGCGACAGGCGTTCGATCATGCCTTTCTGCTTGCCGTAGTGGAAGCGGATGTCCTCGAAACGGATCTCGCCCTTGGTCACGATAATGTCCTTGGCGCCCGGCCTGTCTTCGACGACGCGCGGCAGCGAGATCGAGCTGATGCCGTCCTGCACCGTGCCGATATTCTCGAACAGGGTGGACATCTCCCACATGATCCACTGCGACATGCCCCAGAGCCGAAGCACGAGGCCGATGACCAGGGCGACGGCGCCGATCGTCACCACCTGGCCGAGCCACAGCCACAGCGAGATCGCAGTGACCGAAAACAACAGCAGTGAGTTGAGGACGTAGAGCAGGCCGTAGAGCTGCGTCACCAGCCGCATCGACCGGTAGACCGTATCGAGAAAGCCGGCCATGCCTTCCCGGGCGAAGGACGCCTCGCGCCGCGCATGCGAGAACAGCTTGACCGTCTGGATGTTGGAGTAGCTGTCGACGACGCGGCCGGTCATGGTCGAGCGCGCGTTGGCCTGCTCCTCGCCGACCTTGCCCAATCGCGGGATGAAATAGCGCAGCAGCAAGACATAGCCGGCAAGCCAGACGGCAAGCGGTGCCGCCAGCCGCCAGTCGGCCGAGCCGACAATCAACAGCATGCCGAGGAAATAGACCACGACATAATTGAGCACGTCGATGAGCTTGATGACGCATTCGCGCACGGCGAGCGCCGTCTGCATCAGCTTGGTCGCGATGCGTCCGGCGAACTCGTCCTGGTAGAAGGCCATCGACTGCTTGAGCAGATAGCGATGCACCTGCCAGCGGATACGCATCGGATAGTTGCCCATCAGCGTCTGCTGGTTGAGGAGCGCATGGAACCAGACCGTCGCCGGCAGCGCGAAAATCACGATGAAAGCCATGCCTGCGAGCTTCCAGCCCTCGGTCTGCAGGAATGTCTCGCGATTCTGCACCGACAGCCAGTCGACGATCCGGCCCATGAAGCCGAACATCCACACCTCGGCAAGGGCGATAGCCGTCACCAGCATCGCATCGATTGCGATGTAGGGCCAGGCGCCGCGCGTATAGTGGACGCAGAAGGCGATCAACGTCTTCGGCGGCTCGACCGGCTCCTCGGCAGGGAACGGATCGAGCCTTGTTTCAAACCAGCGGAACATTGTCTTGGTACTCACATGCTCGTTTTCGCTCACGCCGCGCGGGAGTGCGTAGCGTCCTGGGAGCGCATGGCGTTTTGGTTCGCGTGGCAGCAAGGACCGGCGTCCCGGAATCAGCCGGGCCGCCGATCCTGCTTCGCGCAATATAGGATGTCGCGGGCTTTTCGCCGACAGGCTCGTTTGACGATCCTGACAGCGCTGTGTCGACGACCCGGAGTTTCGCGCCGGTTTTCGCGCCAGGGCGGATCAGCCTGATGATCCGGCGCACCAGCGACGGCCGGCTGCGGTCGGGAACCGCGCGCGAGAAGTCGACGTCCGGCAGCATGCCGCGATGCGGGCGCCGGCGGGTTTCGGCGTGAACCGCCGACGAGTAGGTTTCGCCGACCAACAGCGCCCAGGTCGCCATCCTGCGCTCGTGCAGGTTTCTTGAACCGGGAATTTTGCAGGGATCGAACATCGGTCCGTCCTCCATGTGAAAATAGGGAAAAAAATCCGGCCTGTTCGCAGGTGAATGGCCAGCGAAAGACGGGGGTTGAACAGCGGCGTGCTCAGGCGGGGCGTTCAGCCCCTTCGACAGCTTGAAAAACATCGCAGGATTCCTTCGAAGACCGAAAAAGGGTTTCGGCTAAGAATCGGTGCGATCGAAGTCTAAAAGGTCAGGAGAATCGTCGAACCGAAACCGCCGGCAGGCTGTTAAGCCCACATGAGGGGCGCTGGATGTGCATGATCATCATGAATTACCCCTCCATCGGTTCGGGTTGACAATGCCCGGCGTATAACCGACTTCGCAGAAAATGACCACCCGCCGGTCCAGAATTTTCCAAAACCGCGAACCTGTTGTGGCCGATCTGCCACTTATTAGAAGGATGCGGAAATGAACAACCGTCTCCGCATCGCGCTCTACCAGCCGGATATCGCCGGCAACACCGGGACAATCCTGCGCTTCGCGGCTTGCCTCGGTCTCGGCGTCGACATCATCGAACCGGCCGGCTTCCCGCTCTCCGACCGGGCGCTGAAACGGGCCGGCATGGATTATCTCGAAATGGCGGCCCTGACCCGGCATGTCGACTGGCAAGCCTTCGAGCACTGGCGCAGAGGCGAAGCGCGGCGGCTGGTGCTGCTGTCGACCAGAGCCGCGACCGCCTACACCGATTTCGCCTTCGCCGATGCCGACATTCTTCTGTTCGGCCGCGAATCCGCAGGCGTGCCTGACCCTGTCCACGAAGCGGCGGATTCGCGACTGATCATCCCGATGCAGCCGGGCGCGCGCAGCATCAACGTCGCGCTTTCCGTCGCCATGGTGGCCGGCGAGGCGATCCGGCAGCTCGGATAGGATTTGCAGATCCTCAGCGGGTGCAGCGATTATGGCGGCTTTCTCGCCGACGACCGCACCGGCGCTTGTCATTCTCACCCAGGCGCACATCGCCTTCTCCTGCGGTTTGCATATCAAGGGTTTCTTCGTTACAAGCTCAACTTAACTTGAGGTCAAGCGGAAAATTCAAATGGCTGCGGTGACGGAATTGACGGTCGGCCAGGTGGCCACGCGCAGCGGGGTGGCAGTGTCGGCGCTGCATTTCTACGAGGCGCGCGGATTGATCCGCAGCCACCGCACATCAGGCAACCAGCGGCGCTACGGCCGCGACGTGCTGCGGCGGGTGGCGATCATCAAGGTGGCACAGGAGGTCGGTATCTCGCTGGCCGAGATCAGCGAGGCATTGGCATCGCTGCCTGAAGGCCGCACGCCGACGCGCGGGGACTGGAATGTGCTTTCAACCGTCTGGCGCGACCAGCTCGATCGCAAGATTGCCCAGTTGAAGAAGCTGCGCGACGGGCTGACCGACTGCATTGGCTGCGGCTGCATGTCGATCGACAAGTGCCCGCTGCGCAACAAGGAAGACCGGCTGAGCGCCCAAGGCCCGGGCGCAAGGCGGTTGTTGGTCGCTCGCTAATCCGCCGCCGGCAATCGCCTGATGGTGAATTCGATGACGTCGCCCGGCCGCTCGAACCAGCTTTCGATCTCGGTCCAGTAGGCCTGCTTGGGAAAGCGCTCGAACCACTCCTTCGCCTTGAGCCGCGCATCGGAGCGCGGCAGGACGAAGGTCTCGCGCAAAAACCCGTCGCGCGGCATGCGCTCGCGCTCGGCGCGCGAACGGTCGAGCCTCTTCTTCAGGCCATCCAGCGGCGGTCTTGCCGGAGTGCGCACGAAAGAACTCCATTCACACTTGACCCTTGCACCTAAGAGATTAGGGATCGCGGCCGGAAAAGACGAGTCATTTGTCGGGGTACGCCCCCGACAACCGGAGACAGCATTTGCAACGACCCGAAATACCGGCGGGGCTGCCGGCCGACATCGAACAGAAGAAGATGAAGGCGCGGCTGTGGTTCGAGACGCTGCGCGAGCGCATCTGCGCCGCCTTCGAGCAGATCGAACAGGACCTGCAGGGGCCGCAGGCTTCATGGTCGCCCGGCCGCTTCGAAAAGACGCCGTGGCAGCGCGACGCCGGCAAGGGCGGCGGCGGCACCATGTCGATGATGCGCGGCCGCGTCTTCGAGAAGGTCGGCGTCCACACCTCGACGGTCTACGGCGAGTTCTCGCCGGAGTTCAGGAAGCAGATGCCGGGCGCCGAGGAGGACCCGCGCTTCTGGGCGAGCGGCATTTCGCTGATCGCCCATCCGTGGAACCCCAACGTGCCGGCGGTGCACATGAACACGCGCATGGTCGTCACCTCGCGCCAGTGGTTCGGCGGCGGCGCCGACCTGACGCCGGTGCTCGACCGTCGCCGCAGCCAGGGGGACCCGGACACGATCGCCTTCCACCGCGCGATGCAATTTGCCTGCGAGAAGCACGCTGGCGTCGCCGACCACGCGAAATTCAAGGCCTGGTGCGACGAGTATTTCTATCTGCCGCACCGCAACGAACCGCGCGGCACCGGCGGCATCTTCTTCGACTGGCTGCATTCGGACGAGGACAGAGGCGGCTGGAACGCCGATTTCAACTTCGTCCAGGATGTCGGGCGCACTTTTCTCGTCGTCTACGGGCATCTGGTGCGGGCCAATTTCAACGACAACTGGACCGACGGCGACCGCGAAGAACAGCTCATTCGCCGCGGCCGCTATGTCGAATTCAACTTGCTTCACGATCGCGGCACCATCTTCGGGCTGAAGACCGGCGGCAACGTTGCCGCGATCCTGTCCAGCCTGCCTCCAGAGGTGAAATGGCCGTAAAATCTCGGTGAGTTGGACGTGAGTCGCAATCGGGTCCAAATCGCAGGATTCTGGTGGCGAATGTGGCGCGCAGATTATCTTTTTCGTCTAATATCCATTTGAAAAAGCAAGACTATTTTTCGTTACGGGCCGGGAAACGCCGGCGGTTCTTGCCTCCCTGGAACCGCGACCCGACGCGACCAGACGGCCCATGATTGAGTGGGGCACCTCCAAAAATGGTGCCTTCATTTCCAGGAGAGCATGCCATGCGCAAGCTTATTATGTCGGTTGCGGCTGCTGCCGTTCTTGCCTCTGGTGGCGCTGCCTTCGCAGCGGTTAAGCACACCACGGGCACGATCAAAACTTACGATGGAACGGCGATGAGCCTCGTTCTGGATAACGGATCTACCTTTACGCTGCCCAAGGCCTTCAAGAATCCTGGCCTGAAGGCCGGCGAAAAGGTCCGCGTTTCGTGGGACATGAGCGGCAAGCACAAAATCGCCGAGGCAGTCAGGATCGTGAAGTGATGGCCTGGCCGCTGGAGCAAGACGAGGTCTTGCCTCCAGAGCAAGACACAGTCTTGTCTCCGGGGTAGCGTCAAGATGGCGGAGCAGCGATGCTCCGCCTTTTTCGGTCTCTGCAGCAACCAAAACCATCCGATCGTGTTATGCTGGTTCGGCCAGCGCATGACCCGAAAACCGAACCGGTTTCCGACAGGGATCATGCGTCGATCAAAGGTGCTGGAGCTTCCGTGTCAGAGCAGATGCGGCACTCCGAGGAGGAAAGGGAGAAATCCGATGAAGGAATTCCACTGCGGCTCGCTGGTTCCGGGTTGTGACTGGCATACGCGCGCCGACGAGGAAGCCGAGATCATGCGTCGTGCCGTCGAGCATATGCGTGAGACGCATGGCGAGACGATCATTCGTGAGACGATGATCGAAGCGATCCGTTCGCGCATCGAAAAGGCGCGCGACGCGGCCTGATTTGCCTAAGAGACTGTTTCGAAATTCGCTCTGGCGAGTCATATGGTGGTGGCTTCGAGAACCGGAGCGCAGCGGGCATTTGGGTCCGTGAGCACCGGAAGCGCAGAAAACGCCATCAGATGGCCGCCAGAGTAGAGTTTCCAAACGGTCTCTAACTTTCGAGTGCTTCTGCGGCGCGCTCGAGAAGTGCGCCGCGATCCAGCGCAAAGCCGGACTCGATCCACTCGTTTTCGAGGTTCTTCAGGGTTGCGCCGAGTTTTGGCCCGGGCGACGCGCCAAGCCTCGTCAGATCGGCGCCCTTGAGCGGAAAGCCGGGCTTTTTCCATTTTTCGGCAAAGGCCAGCAGCCGCGAGAAGCCGCCAGCTTCGAGCAGCGCGTCGTTGTCCTCGACGGCGCGGGCTCGAGCGGACGCGAGCGACAGCCGCAAGCGATCGACGAGGCCTTGTCGATCGCCGCGATAGAGCCGTTTTGCGAATCCCGCTTCGGTCGTCTTCGGCTCGACGGGCGCTGTCAGCGCCCACTGCCTGAGACGACCGGCGTCGCTGACGGAGAACCTCAACCGCTCGGCAAGCGTCTTCATCCGCGCTGCGTCCGGCGGCACGATCGCTTCCAGCCTGAGCAGCGGGTCCGGCGCCCAGCCGAGATCCTTCTCCGCCCTGGTCAGCGCATGGATCGCATCGATGCCCCATTTCTCGCTCTCCGGCAGAACGCTGGTGAGCACGCCCGCCTGACGCATCCACAGCAGGGCGCGCGATGGATCGGGGGCCGACAGCAGCTTCTTCAGTTCGGACCAGACGCGCTCGACCGAGAGTTGGCCAAGCCCCTCCTTGAGCCGGGCGCAAGCCTTCAGCCCTTCGGCATCCGGCCGGCCGTCGCCATACCAGGCGAAGAAGCGGAAAAAGCGCAGGATGCGCAGATAATCCTCGCGGATGCGCGCCTCCGGATCGCCGATGAAGCGCAGCCGGCGCGCCTCGATATCGGCAATGCCGCCGACCAGGTCGACGATCGTGCCGTCGGCCTCGGCATAGAGCGCGTTGATGGTGAAATCGCGCCGTTCCGCATCGGCTTTCCAGTCGCGTCCGAACGACACTTTTGCCCGCCGACCGTCGGTCTCGATGTCGGCGCGCAGCGTGGTCACCTCGAACGGCTTGCCGCCGGCGACAATGGTGATGGTGCCGTGCTCGATGCCGGTCGGCACCGCCTTGAAGCCTGCCGCCTCGGCGCGGCGGATGGTCTCGTCAGGCACGGTCGTGGTGGCGATATCGACGTCGGCGACCGGCTGGCCGATGAGCGCATTGCGCACCGCACCGCCGGCGACGCGCGCCTCCTCGCCGCCATCCGACAAAGCCGCCAGCAGCCGCTGCAAATGCCGTTCCCCGAGCCAGTCGGCTTTGCCCGCGAGCGACATCCGGCCGCTCACGTATAGAGCCTTTCATAGAGCGTGCGGATGATGCCCGCGGTGACGCCCCAGATGTGTTGTCCGTCATAGGGCATTTCGTAGAAGACCCATTCGAGATCGTTCCACATGCGGCTGTCGCGGCCGTGGTTGGCCGGGTCCATCAGAAAGCGCAGCGGCACTTCGAAGGCGGCGTCGACCTCCTCGGAATTCAGCGTCAGTGAAAAGTCCGGCCGCACTATTCCCAGCACCGGGGCGATCCGGTAGCCGCTGCCGGAGACGTAATCGGGCATGCGGCCGATGATCTCGACCCGATCCTGGCCAAGCCCGATCTCCTCGAATGTCTCGCGCAATGCCGCCGCCTCCGGGCTCGGGTCGGTAGGATCGATCGTGCCTCCGGGAAAGGCCACCTGCCCCGAATGGTTGCGCAGCTTTTCCGCCCGCTTGGTCAGCAGAACCGTTGCGTCGCGCCCGTGATCGACCACCGGGATCAGCACGGCGGCATCGCGCAGCGCCTTCGCGCGCTTCAAACGCGGATGTCCCGGGTTGAAGCGATGGTCGCCATAATCGTCGGCGGCATGCGCCAGCGGCTGCGCCGCGACGCGGGCGCGAAAATCCGCGGCCGAAAACGGCGCCGGCGTCACTTGGTCCATATTGTCACCTGGCTCATCGCGTCACCTGGTCCATCATGTCCCGGTTCATTTGGCCCCGGTCCATTTGGCCCCGGTCCATTTGGCGTCGCCCTCTCATGCGCTCAGCCGCTGCAGTTTTCCGCCGGCATGATCGGATAGACCGCACCCTTCGAGCGGACGGCAAACATCCTTCGGCCGCCGACCTCGATCTCCTCGCCATGCTCGACCAATTCATACATGACCGGCCGCGCCACCAGCGCCTCCAGCCGTCCGCGCACCAGCACATAGGGTTTCAGGCCGCCGGTTGCCTCCTCGTCGACAAAGCGCAGCGGATGCTCCGGCCCGGCCTCGACCACATCGCCGACATTGGTACGAAATGTGATGACCTGGCCATCGCCGGTGCCGCAAATGTCCATCTCGACGGCGATGAACGGCGCATCGACGACGCGGATGCCGACCCTTTCCACCGGCGTAACCAGGTAGGTCCTGCCGTCTTCGTCCTTGCGCAGCACGGAGGAAAACAGCTGCACCAGCGGCATGCGGCCGATCGGCGTGCCCTGGTAGAACCAGGTGCCGTTCTGTCTGATCTCCATGTCGAGATCGCCGCAAAAGGCCGGATTCCAACGATCCACCGGCGCCGGTCCTTTGCCCGCGCGGGCGGCACGCGAGATCAGCGCCTCCAGTCCGAGCGCCGCGGTCGCGGTCGTCAAACTTCCTTCACGATCTTCGGCGCGTTCTGTCATGGTCACGAAATAGTCACTGTTGTTCCGCTTGTCAGCCTAAGTCAGTGATTTAAGTTCAAAGACAGGCGCCACGCGAGGCCGAATCGCGGCACTCTGTGGCGTCGAAGCTGCAAGCCGGTATTTCCAACGAGAAGGATCGATGCTGCATGAGCGTGATGATCAAGGAAAGCCCGATCAGCGAAGAGGACATGATCGCCTTGGCCGAGACGGCGCTGGCCGACATTTCCAGGGTTCGCGAAGGCGTCGGCCGCGTCATCTTCGGCCAGGAAAGCGTCGTCGAACGCACGCTGGTGGCGCTGCTCGCAGGCGGCCATGCGCTGCTGGTCGGCGTGCCCGGCCTCGCCAAGACCAAGCTGGTCGAGACGCTGGGCATCGTGCTCGGCCTCGATTCCCGCCGCATCCAGTTCACGCCCGACCTGATGCCGTCCGATATTCTCGGCTCCGAGGTGATGGAGCAGGACGAATTCGGCAAGCGCTCGTTCCGCTTCATCTCCGGGCCGATCTTCGCGCAACTGCTGATGGCCGACGAGATCAACCGCGCCTCGCCGCGCACCCAGTCGGCGCTGCTGCAGTCGATGCAGGAATACCACGTCACCATTGCCGGTGTCCGCCACGACCTGCCGGCGCCCTTCCACGTGCTGGCGACGCAGAACCCGCTGGAGCAGGAGGGCACCTATCCGCTGCCCGAGGCGCAGCTTGACCGTTTCCTGATGCAGGTCGACATCCTCTATCCGGAAATCGAGGCGGAGCGCCGCATCCTCCTGGAGACCACCGGCATTGAGGACGCCAAGGCGCAGAACGTGCTGCAGCCGGCGCGGCTGAAGGAGATCCAGACCCTCATTCGCCGCATGCCGGTGCCGGAAAGCGTCGTCGAGGCGATCCTCCAACTGGTGCGCTCGGCGCGCCCCGGCCAGGGCAATGCCGAGACCGACAAGCACGTCGCCTGGGGCCCGGGCCCGCGCGCCAGCCAGTCGCTGACACTGTGCGCCCGCGCCCGCGCCCTTTATGACGGACGGCTGGCGCCGTCGATCGACGATATCAGAGCGCTGGCCGAGCCGGTGCTGCAGCACCGCATGGCGCTGACCTTTGCCGCCCGTGCCGAGGGCACGACCGTGCGCGACGTGGTGGCGAAACTGGCAAAAGGCATCTGATGGCGCGTATAGGCGAGGCCCAGGCACCGGCGGCGACGCGTGATGCGCTCGCCCGCGGCCGGTTGCGGGCATCGCTGGTGCCGGACCTGCTGGTCGAGGCGCGTCGCATCGTCAACACGGTGATCGCCGGCTGGCACGGCCGCCGCAAGCGCGGCATCGGCGAGAATTTCTGGCAGTTCCGGCCCTATGTCGAGGGCGACTCCTCGCGTATCGACTGGCGCCGCTCGGCCCGCGACGACCACATCTATGTGCGAGACCGCGAATGGGAGGCCGCCCATACGGTGTGGCTGTGGGCAGATCCCTCGCCTTCCATGCTCTACAAATCGACCGGCGCCACTGTCTCGAAGGAGTCCCGCGCGCTGGTGCTGGCGCTGGCCATGGCCGAGCTTCTGTCGCGTAGCGGCGAGCGCATCGCCTGGCCCGGGCTGACCGATCCGTTCACCGCCCGCAACGGCGCCGAGCGGATCACAGCACAACTCAGCCATGCCGGCGAATTGCCGGCAAAACCCGACCTGTCCGCTATCCGCCGCTTCTGCGACATCGTCATCGTCAGCGACTTCCTCGATCCGGTCGAGGACACCATCGCCTGGCTTGACGTGCTCGCCCGCCACGGCGTGCGTGCCCATCTGATCGAGGTCGCCGACCCGGCGGAGGAGAGATTCCCCTATGCCGGCCGCACCGAATTCACCGATCCCGAGACCGGCGACAAGCTGACCGCGGGCCGCGCCGAAACACTGGGCGACGACTACCGACTGCTTTACATCGCCCGCCGCCAGGAACTGACCGACTGGTGCAAGCGCCTCGGCTGGAGCTTTACCGTCAACCACACCGACCGCCTCGCCTCCGATGCGCTGGTGCGTGTCCACATGGCGATGACCGCCGATGGCAGCTCAGCCGGGAGGATCCGCGCATGAGCTGGCTGCCGCTCTCCTTCGGGGCGCCGATGGTGCTGTGGGGCCTTCTGGCCCTGCCGGTGATCTGGTGGCTTTTGCGGTTCACCCCGCCCAAGCCGCAGACCGAGGTCTTCCCGCCGCTGAAGATCCTGGCCCGCGTGCTGAAGCGCGAGGAGACGCCGCAACAGAGCCCGTGGTGGCTGACGCTGCTCAGGCTGCTGATGGCGGCCCTTATCGTTGCGGCGCTGGCCGAACCTGTCTTCAACCCGCGTGAAAGACTGCCGGCCGAGGGCACCGCTCTTGCGCTGGTCATCGACAATGACTGGGCAAGTGCCGCCGACTGGGGCCAGCGCGTCGCCACTGCCGAACGGCTGATCACCGATGCCAGCTCCAACGACGTGCCTGTCATCATCGCCTTCACCGCCGAAAAACCGAATGCCGAGATCGGCCCGTTCGACGCCGCCACCGCGCTCGACCGGCTGCGCGCGGCAAAGCCGCGGCCGATCCCGACCGACCGCCCGGCCGTCTATGCCCGCGTCGCGACAACCCTGGAGAGCTTGCCGGGCGCCAGCGTCGCCGTGCTCGCCGACGGTCTGGCGGCGGAAGGCGACGAGGCCGCCTTCAAAACGCTTCTGTCGAAGAACGCCGCCCGTGTCGTCTGGGCCGCCTCCGACCGGCCTGGCCTGATCGGCCTGACTGGCGCCGACAACCAGGTGGACGGCTTCGAGCTGGCCGCCATCCGCGCGCCGGGCGATCCGGCGCCGGCTCAGGTGACCGCCGGCGCCTTCGACGACAAGGGCCGCCGCATCGCCGACGCCACGCTGACCTTCTCGCCGGGCGAATCCACCGCCACCGGCACGATGGCGGTGCCGTTCGAGCTGCGCAACGACTTCGCCTCGATCACGCTCGACGGTCAGCGGCAGGCCGGCGCCGTCCGCGTGCTCGACGAGAGTTCCAAGCGCCGGCGCGTCGGACTGCTGTCGCAGGCCGAAGCCGACCAGGCGCAGCCGCTTCTGTCGCCGCTGTACTACATCCGCCGCGCGCTGCAGCCCTTCGCCGACCTCGCCGAGCCGTCGAGCGCCGACCTTGCCGACGCCATCCCGCAGCTCCTCGACCAGAAGCCGGTGATGATCGTCATGGCCGATGTCGGCACCATTCCGCAGCCGGTGCGGCAAAGGCTGGTCGACTGGGTCGACAATGGCGGCACGCTGGTGCGATTCGCCGGCTCGCGGCTGGTCGCCGCCGGCAATGACGACGACCTGCTGCCGGTCAGGCTGCGCACCGGCGAGCGCTCGCTCGGCGGCGCGCTGTCGTGGACGACGCCGCAGCCGGTCACCGATTTTCCGAAGACCGGCCCCTTCGCCGATCTCGCTCCGCCGGCCGAGGTCACCGTCACCAGGCAGGTGCTGGCCGAGCCGACGCCCGATATCGTCGAGCGCAGCTGGGCCACGCTTGCCGACGGCACGCCGCTGGTGACCGGTATGAAGAAGGGCAAAGGCACGCTCGTCCTGTTCCATGTCACGCCGGAGGCGACTTGGTCGAACCTGCCGATCTCCGGCAGCTTCGTCGAGATGCTGCGCCGCATCGTGCAACTGTCGCGCAACCAGGGTGCGGCGGTCGCCAATGCCGAAGCCGCTGCCGCCTCGCTAGCGCCCTACCGCATGATATCAGCCGATGGCACGCTGGTGCCGCCGACGCCGGATGCACGGCCGCTGGTGCCGGGTGCCGGCCCGCTGCCGGTGACGTTCGAGAATCCGCCCGGCCTGTATGGCTCCGACACCGGCGTCATCGCTCACAATCTGCTCAATGCCGAAAGCCGCTTGGCGCCGCTGGTCCGTCCTCAGATCACCGTGCCGGTCACCACCGTCCAGTACGCTTTCGACGAATCGCACAATTTGAAGGGCCCGCTGGTGGCGGCAGCTCTCCTGCTGATGGTCCTTGATACGCTGGCGGTGTTCTGGATGGGCGGCCTGTTATCGCGCCGGCCGCGCCGCGCCGGCACGGCCGCCGCAACCACCGCCGCCCTGCTGATTACGCTCGGCGCCCTGGTCGGCCACACCGACATCGCCCGCGCCGACGATGCCAAACCCGGTGATGAGCGGGCGATCGAGGACATTTCGAAAACCCGGATCGGCTATGTGCAGACCGGCGACCGGAGCGTCGATTCGATCAGCCAGGCCGGGCTGGAGGGCCTGACCCGCTTCCTGATCGAGAAGACCGCGCTCGAGCCGGGGGCGCCGGCCAGCGTCGATATCTCGAAGGACCAGCTTGCCTTCTATCCGCTGATCTATTGGCCGATCGATCCTGCCGCGCCGATGCCGAGCCAGGCCGCGATCGCCCGCGTCGACGCCTATATGCAGCAGGGCGGCACGGTGCTGTTCGACACGCGCGACCAGTTCGCCACCGGCATCGGCGCGGAGCAGGCTAGCCCGGCGACGGAGCGGCTGCGCGACATCCTCGGCAACCTCAACGTGCCGGCGCTGGAGCCGGTGCCGTCGGACCATGTGCTGACCAAATCCTTTTACATCCTGCCTGAGTTTCCCGGACGCTTCGCCGGTGGCCCGCTCTGGGTCGCGGCGTCGCTCGAAGCCAGCAACACCGAGAACCGCCCGGTACGCACCGGCGACGGCGTCTCGCCGATCATGATCACCGCCAATGATTTCGCCGGCGCCTGGGCGGTCGACGAGAATGGCGACCCGCTTTTGCCGACCGTGCCGTCGGATCCGATGCAGCGCATTTATGCGCTGCGCGCCGGCGTCAACATCATGATGTACATGCTGACCGGCAACTACAAATCCGATCAGGTGCATGTGCCGGTGCTGCTCGAACGGCTGGGGCAGTAAGCCATGAACTTGTCGCTCGCCTTCGAACCGCTCATCTCCTGGCCGCTGCTCGGCCTGGTGCTGGCGCCGCTGTTGCTGCTGGCATTGGTCGGCCTGTGGTTCCGCCAGCGCGGCGCGGTCTTCCGTTTTGCCGCCCTGCTGGCGCTGACTGCGGCCCTGCTCAACCCGGTGTTGCTCGACGAAGAGCGCGAGGCGCTGAAAAGCGTCGTCGCCGTCGTCGTCGACCGCAGCCAGAGCCAGGACATTGGCGAGCGCACCAGGCAGACCGACGAGGCGCTGGCCGGGCTTCAGCAGCGCCTCGGCCGCTTCAAGCAGTTCGACATCCGCGTCGTCGAGGCCGGCAAGTCGGAAGCCGCCGAGGAGCGCACCGAAACGCGGCTTTTCGGGGCGCTTGAGAGCGCTTTCCGCGACGTGCCGCCTTCGCGCATCGGCGGCGCCATCATGATCACCGACGGCGAGGTGCATGACGCCCCAGGCGGCACGCCCGACTTCAACGCGCCGCTGCACGCGCTGATCACCGGCAACGACCAGGAAAAGGATCGCCGCATCCGCTTCGAGAATGCGCCGCGCTTCGGTTTGGTCGGCAAGCCGCTCGAAATGACCTATCGCGTCATCGGCACCAACAACGAGGCCGGCTCGGTCGATGTGCGCGTCTCGGTCAATGGCGAGCAGGTTTCGGTCGAGAGGGCCACCATCGGCCAGGCCATGCCGCTGCAGGTGACCATTCCCGGCGCCGGCCGCAACATCGTCGAACTCGCCATCGATCCCGAGCCCGACGAACTCACCGACACCAACAACCGCGCCATCGCGCTGATCGACGGCATCCGCGAGAATTTGCGCGTGCTGCTGGTCTCCGGCGAACCGCATGCCGGCGAACGCACCTGGCGCAACCTTCTGAAATCCGACGCCTCGGTCGATCTGGTCCATTTCACCATTCTGCGGCCGCCGGAAAAGCAGGACGGCACGCCGATCAATGAATTGTCGTTGATCGCCTTCCCGACGCGCGAACTGTTCGTCGAGAAGATCAAGGATTTCGACCTGATCATCTTCGACCGCTACCAGCACCGCGACGTGCTGCCGGTCCTCTATTACGACTACATCGCCGAATATGTTGAAAAAGGGGGCGCGCTGCTGATCGCGGCAGGACCCGAATATGCCGGCGAAAGTTCCATCGCCCGCACGCCTTTGATGTCGGCACTGCCGGCGATGCCGACCGGCGAAGTCGTCGAAAAGGCCTTTTATCCACGCCTCACCGAGCTCGGCCAGCGCCATCCGGTGACGCGAGGGCTTGACGGCTCCGCCACCGAGCCACCGCACTGGAGCCGCTGGTTCCGCACCATCGGCGTCGAGAACCCCGGGGGCGAGGCGGTGATGAAGGGCGCCGACAACCGACCGCTGCTGCTGCTCGACCGCAAGGGTGAAGGCCGCGTCGGCATGTTTTTATCCGACCAGGGCTGGTTGTGGGCGCGCGGCTTCGAGGGCGGCGGCCCGCATGTCCAGCTCTATCGCCGCATCGCCCACTGGCTGATGAAGGAGCCCGAACTCGAGGAGGAGCGGCTGACTGCCGACGGCCGCGGCATGATGCTGGAAATCCGCCGCCAGACGATGAGCGACGATCCCGGCCCGGCGCAAATCATCACCCCGTCCGGCAAGGCGATGACCGTCAAGCTCGCGAGAGCTGAACCCGGCGTTTTCCTGGGCAGCATCGAGACGAGCGAGATCGGCCTCTATCAGGTCGGCAATGGCGACCTGAAAGCGCTTGCCCATGTCGGCCCGGTCAACGCACCGGAATTCACCGACGTCGTCTCAACCGAGAACCGGCTGAGAGCCCCGGCCGAGGCCACCGGCGGCAGCGTGCGCCGGCTGGCGCAATCGTCGACCCTTGGCAATCTCGCCGGCGGCGTGACGCTGCCGTCGGTCGTCCCGGTCCGCCCCACGGGCGTGGCGGCGGGCAACGACTGGATCGGCCTGCGCACCACCGACGACAGCGTGCTGAAGGCCGTCTCGCGCGTGCCGCTGTTCGGCGGGTTCCTCGGCCTCGGGCTGCTGCTTCTGGCATTGGGCTCGATGTGGTACCGAGAAGGGCGTTAGCGACGCGCCTTCACCTTCTCACCCTTGTGAGAGAAGGCGGCCGAGCGAAGCTCGGTTGGATGAGGGGTGTTCCAGCTTGGCAGCGACGGCACTCCGTCCAGCACCCTCAACCGTCTTGGCGCTGCGCGCCAATCCACCTTCTCCCACAGGGGAAGAAGGGGAAGCGGGCGCTACTCCTCCGGTTGCGTCGTGAACATCAGCGGGTAGCCCTTGGTCTTGCCGGCATCGGTCGCCCGAGTCGCCTTGGTCTCGGCGACGTCCCTGGTGAAGACGGCGACGACGCAGACGGCTCAGTCGCCCGGGCCAGCAAACGAAATGAGATTTCCGTCTGGATCCATAACAATGAAGTTTCTGGCACCCCAGGGTTCTTTCCTGAGGACTTGGTGAAAGGGCACCCCTGCGGCCTGAAAATTCAGAAAGAGCTGTTTAATCTCGTCTGCAGTATCGACTGTGATCCCGGCGGAGAGCAGGTGTTCACGTTGCCGTATATCGCCAACGAACACAGGTTCGCAAACCAACCTCAGCGCGAGTTGCGCATTGTCACGCGTCACCTGTCCGTAAAATGCCGGGTCGCCGTAAACAAAGTCGACTCCGAAGCCGAGCTTGGTGGTGAAGAATTCGAACGATGCTTTGATGTCGGTGACGAACAACTGCGCTGAGGTCGAACGCAGAACGGGTGCAGGCACGGTCTGTTTTTTCTGAACTGTCATGGCTGGGGCTCCTGTCTTGAGCGCCTGCCATCCCTCGAACCCCAATTGACGCGCGATCAGTTCCTGCGCGTCGCTGAGCTTGAAATTTGCTTCCAGTACCTGATTGTCATCGAGATGCTGGAAGCGTGGCAACGCAGCCCTGATCTCGGCTGCGACCGGATAGTACCGTTCGCGGTGCCACCGCAAATATTGCTTGGCCTGCTTTTTGAGGTTTTCGAGATTCGGCATGGGCGCAACGGTGGTTACAGTATAGGCGGGCATTGCCCTTTCGACGTTACACCGATGCGCCCTACGCAGCGCTGCGAACGTGCCTCGGCGATGAGCAGTTGTCAATCACCGCACTCCGTCCAGTACGCTCAACCGTCTTGGCGCTGCGCGCCAATCCACCTTCTCCCGCAGCAAGGGGAGGAGGGGAAGCCGGCACTACTCCTCCGGTTCCGTCGTGAACATCAGCGGGTAGCCCTTGGCCTTGCCGGCATCGGTCGCCCGTGTCGCCTTGGTCTCGGCGACGTCCCTGGTGAAGACGGCGACGACGCAGACGCCGCGCTGGTGCGCGGTGATCATCACCCGCCGCGCCTGGTCCTCGCTCAGCTTGAATTCGCCCTTGAGCACCGTCACCACGAACTCGCGCGGCGTGAAATCGTCATTGAGGAGGATGACCTTGTAGAGCTTCGGCCGTTCGATCTTCGGCTTCGTCTTGGTGCGGGGTTTGGTGACGATCTCAGGCATCGGAACCGGCAACTGCGCGCAAGAATTTCGCTTTTATTGTGACATGGACGAAAGCAATCGTCCATTTTGAACCGCCCGCAAACCGCCTTCCTGGCGGGGCGCCGCCGTTCACAAGTCCGTGCCTATATGGGACCGCCGCCAAGCCAGCGCAGACCGCGAAGAAACGATACGGACCGTTCCGTTCAGAAACAACTATCGCCGCAATACCGCGCTCAGCACGTCCCTGATGCCGATGGCGCCGACGAAGCGCGACTGGTCGTCGAACAGCGCCACCGGTGCGGTCTGCGAGCGGTGCATGGCCAGCATCACCGTCTTCAGCGAGGTGCCGGGATTGGCCCAGAATACCTGCGTCGTCTCCTCCGGCTGCGCCTCGACATCGGCGCACGACACCCAGAACGCCGGCTTGCCGTCGCGCTCGGCCGCTGCCACCAGCCCGTGCTCGTCGATCTTGAAACGCGTCGTCTTGCGGCGGTCGAGCCACACCCAGCCGTCCTCGCCGTGGTCGAGATCACGGCGGTCGCGCATCACGTTCCAGGCAGTCAGCACCGAGAGCGGGTTCACATTGGCGATGAAGTCGCGGACATAGTCGTTGGCGGGGCGCAGCACGATGTCTTCCGGCGCGCCGGTCTGCACGATACGCCCGCCTTCCATGATGGTGATGTGGCTGCCGATCTTCAGCGCCTCCTCGAGATCGTGGCTGACGAAGACGATGGTCTTCTTCAGCTCGGCCTGAAGCTGCAGCAATTCGTCCTGCAGCTTGGTCCGGATCAGCGGGTCGAGCGCCGAGAACGGCTCGTCCATCAGCAGGATCGGCGCTTCGGTGGCAAACGCGCGCGCCAGCCCGACGCGCTGCTGCATGCCGCCGGAAAGCTCGTGGGCGTATTTCGACGCCCACTGGTCGAGCCCGACGAGCTTCAACTGGCGGTCGACGCGCGCCTTGCGCTCGGCTTCGGGCACGCCGGAAAGCTCGAGCCCAAAGCCGACATTTTCCGCGACGGTGCGCCAGGGCAGAAGGCCGAACTGCTGAAACACCATGGCGACCCGCGTCTGTCTGATATGGCGCAGCGTGGCGGCGTCGCAGGCCGCGACATCGACCATGCGGTCGCCGTCCTTGACCATGACGTTGCCGCGCGCCGGCACGTTGAGCAGGTTGACGGCGCGCAGCAGCGTCGATTTGCCGGAGCCGGAGAGGCCCATCAGGACGGAAATCTCGCCCTCGTTGACGGTCAAATTGGCACCGGCGCAGCCGAGCACGGCGCCGGTCTTCTCCAGGATTTCCTGACGCGTCGCGCCGCTGTCGACGAGCGCCAGCGCTTCCTTGCGCGCCGCGCCAAAGACGATGTCGACATTCTTGAAATCGACCGCAGCGCTCATTTGGCGGCTCCGGTGCCGATGCGGCTGATGCGGTCGAGGATGATGGCGAGCACGACGATGGCGAGGCCGGCTTCGAGGCCGAGCGGGATGTTGACCGAGTTCAGCGCGCGCACCACCGGCTTGCCCAGGCCGTTGGCGCCGATGAGCGCAGCGATCACCACCATGGAGAGGCAAAGCATGATGCACTGCGTCAGGCCCGCCATGATGGTCGGCAGCGCCGCCGGCAGCTCGACTTTCCACAGCAGCTGGCGTTTTGTCGCGCCGAAGGCTTCGCCGGCCTCGATCATCGGTTTCGGCACCGAGGTGATGCCGAGATGCGTCAGGCGGATCGGCGCGGGAGCCGCGAAGATGACGGTGACAATGAGGCCGGGTGCGATGCCGAGGCCGAAGAGAATGAGCACCGGGATCAGGTAGACGAAGGTCGGCATGGTCTGCATCAGATCCAGGACCGGCTGGAGATAGCGGTAGCCACGCTCGTTATGCGCCGCCCAGATGCCGATCGGCACGCCGATGGCCATCGAGGCCGCAGCGGCGCCCACGACCAACACCAGCGTCTCGACGGTTTCCTGCCAGAGATCCTGGTTGACGATGAAGAGCAGGCCGAGCGCGACAGCAAGCGCCAGCTTCCATGATTTCTGCAGGTACCAGGCAAGCCCGGCAATGGCGGCGACCAGGAGGACCGGGGGGACGAGCAGCAAAAGATCGACGAGCCCGTCGAGAACGACGGTGAGCCCGTCGGCGATACTGTCGAAAAACCACTCGAAATTGGTGGTCAGAAAGTCGAAGAAGGTCTTGCCCCACCGCCCGATCGGGATCTTGAAGCTCGAAATCAGTTGCGAAACCGGATCCATGGCAAATGTCCCCTCATTCTTCTTCACCTCTCCCCTGACGGGGTGGGCCGAACCGCGCAGCCGAGCCGGGTGGGATGGTCACGGTTATGCTCCGTTCCGAACCATCCCAACCGCGGCGCGTGCCGCGCCGAACCTCCCCACACGGGGGAGGAGTAAGTTTGCTACGAACCCAGTGCGGTTTTCACCGCGGCCGCGGCGTCGCCGCCGTCGAAGGTCGTCACGCCGGCGAGCCATGGCGTCATCGCGTCCGGATTGGCCTTGAGCCATTTGGTGGCCGCGGCTTTCGGGTCGGCGCCGTCATTGAGGATCGCACCCATGATCTCGTTTTCCATCTTGAGCGAGAACACCATGTTCTTGAGCAGCGCGCCGACGTTCGGGCATTCGGTGGTGTAGCCGGCCCGGACATTGGTGGCGACGGTCGCGCCGCCGAAATTCGGGCCGAACACCTCGTCGCCACCCGACAGATAGGCCATCTTGATGTTGGCGTTCATCGGATGCGGCTCCCAGCCGAGGAAGACCACGTCTTCGCCCGATGCGGCCGCTTTCTGCACCGCCGACAGCATGCCGGCCTCGGAGCTTTCGACAAGCTCGAAATCCTTCAGGCCGAACTTGTCGGCGGCGATCATGTCGAGGATCAGGCGGTTGCCGTCATTGCCGGCTTCGATGCCGTAAATCTTGCCGTCGAGCTTGTCCTTGAATTTGGCGATATCGGCGAAATCCTTCAGACCGGCATCATAGGTGTGCTGTGGAACGGCGAGCGTATATTTCGCGCCTTCCAGGTTGGTCACGACCGTCTCAACCGACTTGTCTTCGAGATAGGGTTTTATGTCGGCTTCCATGGTCGGCATCCAATTGCCAAGGAAGACGTCGACGTCCTTGTTCTTCAGCGAGGTGTAGGTGACCGGAACCGACAGCACCTGCACGTCGGGCTCGTAGCCGAGCGCTTCGAGGATGACGCTGGCGGTAGCGGTGGTGGCGGTGATGTCGGTCCAGCCGACATCGGCAAAACGCACCGGCTTGCAGCTTTCCGGCTCGGCGGCGAGTGCACCGCTCGCCGAAAGAAATGCCGCCAGACCGAAGCCGGCGGCGAGTAGTTTCATACGCGACATCTGTATTCTCCCATTGTGATCTGTCGGCGAAGCGAAATTGCGGTTTTGTCTCCGCCTTGTTTCGTCAGCCAAACACCATTCTGGTGCGGTTTCAAGCGATAAGACAATCGCGATCAACGGCGCGGGCTGGCCGACCAGCGACAGGTTCGCCGCTTTTTCGGTGGCCAGGCGCTTTTCCGGTGGCCAGGCGCTTTTCCGGTGGAACGTCGGGACGCCCCTCCCCGCGTTGGGACAACTCGGCTTAAAAGGGCGGCATGGCCAAGCTGTACTTCCACTATGCGACGATGAATGCCGGCAAGACGACGATGCTGCTGCAGGCCTCCTACAATTACCGCGAGCGCGGCATGACGACGATGCTGTTCGTCGCCGGCCACTACCGCAAGGGCGACACCGGGCTGATCTCGTCGCGCATCGGCCTGGAGACGGAGGCTGAGATGTTCCGCGACGGCGACGACCTGTTCGCCAGGGGCGCCGAGCATCACGACCACACGACCGTGCATTGCGTCTTCGTCGACGAGGCGCAGTTCCTCGAAGAGGAGCAGGCGTGGCAGCTTGCCCGCATCGCCGACCGGCTGGACATCCCGGTGATGTGCTACGGCCTGCGCACGGATTTCCAGGGCAAGCTGTTTTCCGGCTCGCGCGCGCTCCTGGCGATAGCAGACGATCTGCGCGAGGTGCGCACCATCTGCCGCTGCGGCCGCAAGGCGACGATGGTCGTCGCCTCGGCGCGCACGGCAAGGTGGCGAGACAGGGCGAACAGGTGGCGATCGGCAAGGATGTTTATGTCTCGCTCTGCCGCCGCCATTGGGAAGAAGAAATGGGCCGCGCCGCGCCCGACGATTTCATCGGCTTCACCAAGGCCTGAGCAGCGCCGTCGGCGACGCTGCCGATCTCCCCCCTTGCGGGGGAGATCGGGTGCGGCTTCGGCTTTTCGCCAATCACCAGCGGTGGAAGGCAGGCCGATGGGGTCGGGTTTGTTTGAGGTATCGCGGCATCTTCCGCCTTTCCTTCCCCCCTTGCCATACATATATTCGCGGCGTTCGCGACACGAACAATTGCCGAAGCGGGAGGCTCCTATGGCGACATTGCAGAATTTCGATGCCGAAATTGCCAAGACCAATCAGGTCGTGCAGGACATGCGCACCAAGATCGAGCAGTCCGGCGCCGTGCTCGACACGCTCGCCAGGACCGACAAGAAGATCGGCGACGCCAATTTCGACCTCGAGAACGCCCGCATCGAGGATGTGCTGAAGCAGCAGAAGGTGATGGAAGGCAACATCGCCGACCTGATCATCGGGCTGGAGGACGCCACCAACGTCTTCGGCGCCGAATTCGAGAGCATGAAGAACTACACCGGCTGGGAAAGCTTCGTCGGCATATTTTCCGACCAGAGCAAGCAGCGCATGCGCACCGACCGCGTCCGCAATATGTCGCTGGCCGGCAATCTGCAGGAGCTTTTGGCGAAATCCGACACCATCGTCGGCATCCTCAAGGCGCAGAAGCAGATCCTCGACCAGCGTTACAAGACCTCCGAGGCCAGCCTGTCGCAGGTGATCGAGCGTCGCAAGGCGACCATGTCGAATCTTGAGACCGTGCAGAAGCGCATCGAGGAGCTCAATCCGATGCTGCTCGACATCGAGAACAAGATCGCCGCCTCGACCAGCCAGAAGGAGCGCACCGAGCTTGAGGGCGAGCGTTCGAAACTGGCAACCGAGTACAACGAGAAGCAGGCCAAGGAGCAGGAACTGCTGGCCGAAAGCCAGACCCTGGAGCGCTACACTTCGATGTTCCAGACCTTCGTCGATTCGCTCAACAACCAGATCGCGGCGCAGTCGACGCTGATCAACAAGCTGACCATCGATACCGAGCAGCGCATCGTGCTCTACAAGGCCCTGGAAGATTCGCTGAAGACCGCCGCCCAGCAGGACGTCGCTCACAAGATCAATACGCTGGGCAGCCAGGTCGACAACACCGCCGAGGAAACCATGGCCGGCATCGGCGCGGCCTCGCAGAAGCACATTGGCGATCTCCTCGAAATGCACGAGAAGAACATGGTGGCGACCGCCGACATCCAGCGCCGCAAGAAGCTGGCCGACGATGCCTTTGCCCGCCGCTTCGACGACGTGCTGAAAAAGCACAATGCGGCAAACTACGTGCAGTCGTAATTGCTGCATATCTCCCAAGGGCTGGCTGCATGACCCCCGAAAACGAAGCGGCAACGCGGTATTTCTCGGCGATCACCGCGGCACTCAGCGGCCTCGAAGTGTTCATGCGCGACGATCGCTCGCCGCTCTACCGGCACGGCATCGTCGCCAAGATCGTCGCCGAATATATTGCGCGGCTCGACAACTCGTTTTCCTGCTGGCGCAACCGGCTGGGCTTCATGGAGACATTCCGCATCTCGCGCGCCGAAAGCGGCTTTCCGGTCTTCCAGAACGTGCTCGAACTTGAAAACGACCGCCGCCAGGCCGATACGCGTCTCGCCAACATACCGCTGGCCGACGAGTTGCGCGAGGAATTGGCCGACTTCATCCTGCGCCACAAGGAATTCCCCGAGGCGCTGCAGAAGTCGATGGCCGAGCGGCTTTATCTGGAAGGCGTCAGGAGCGAGACGACCTTCGGGCCGTTCACCTTGGCGCAGACGGCAAAAGTCTTGGTCAATCCGAAGACCAGGCGGCCTTACTACCTCGTCCATTGGGCAGCCTTCGACGGCAGCGCCAACCTGCCGCTGGTCTACATGGTGACGGTCGAGGATTCCTCCGAAGAGATGATCGGGCAGCTTGTCGACCGCAATGGCAAGCTCAACGAAAAGGTCGACATTCCGCTTCCGGTTGAAGGACTGCTCAATCCCGAGCTTGCCCACCGCTTCGACGACTTCACCGAGAAGAACTCCGCCTATACGCTGTCGCCGGCTACGATCGCGGTCAACCTCGACAAGGATTTCGAGCAACTCCACCCCAAGCAGCTGCGCCGCGTCGTGCTCGGGCCTTTCTATTCGGCCGGGATCACCGACAACAATTCGACGGTGACCGACATTCTGGACAAGGTGCGCAAGCCGGAAAACGCCTGGCTGCTGACCTGGACCATCCAGGAGGTTTATTCGAAATCCGAAAAGCCAGGTCGCAAGGGGTTGTTTTCGAGCGAGAAGGCGACGCAGGAATTCTTCATCGACACCGACGATCTGGAGGCGGCGCGACAAGGCGTGTCGAGCTACGAGAAGCACGCGCTGATCCCGCATGAGGCCTATCAGGCGCTCTACGCCGCCGGCGAGGCGCAGAAGATCTTTTCCGGCTACAAGGTCCACATCCTGTCCAAAGGACAGGTCATCAGTGACGTCTGACAGTCAAACCGCGGAGCATCCTTCATGGACACCGGCCTGACCACGATTTCGGAAGCGGCAATCGAAAAGCACCGCGCCACCGCGCAGAGCTTCATCACCCGCATCGTCGTGCTGGAGGACCCGTCGCGGGAATCCGGTACCGCACTGGCCGGCACCAACCGCCGCTTCGTCTCGACCGTCTCGGTCGGCTCGGTGCGCCGCACGCGCGAGGTCGAGCTTTCCAAGACCGTCGCCGCCGTCCATCCCGACGACCAGCTGCTGAGCATTGCACAGCACATGCTGCTTTATCGCACCCGGCGCGGGCTGGCGATCGCGCTGGCCATCGCCGATGTCTTCGCCGAAGGCTCAGATCTCGAGAGCCTGAAGGCGAAAAACGCCCGCGCGCCGCTCGAAGGCGACGAGGCCGCCGCCTTCAAGAAGCTGCTGTCGGCCTCGGCCTATATTTCGGCCTTCAGCCTCGCCTCCTATCTGTTCCAGCTGATCGACAGCGACGGCGAGGCGCCGAACGACACGCCCGAGCCGGACTTTTTGTTCGACACGCCGCAGGACGCGGTGAAATCGATCGTAGCCGGCCTCGACAGGGCGATAGCAGGCGCGACGGACGACGCCGATCTGATGACCCGGGCGCGCGCATTCGCCCGTGTCGTCATCGACGGGCTTTTGGCGCGAAAGGGCCGCTTCGACGGCATTGGTCCGTTTGAGAATGCGCATATCCGCATCGACGTCGACGACTTCACCCTCGACGGCTTCGACGTCGCGCCGGGCAAGCGGTCGAAGCCGCTGGTGATGACCTTCAAGAAGCCGGAAGAGGTAGTCGGCAACCACATCGCCAAATACCAGTCGGTCAAGCTCGCCAAGATGCTGATGGCATACGATTTCGAGCGCGAGCTGAACCCGTTTGTCGAGCTCGGCGGCTTCCTGTTCACCTTCATCGGCGACGGCGCGCCCGGCACCGGCAAGACGACGCTGATCCAGATGATCGCCGGTCTCGTCAACGGCTACTGCCAGGTCGCCGGCTATCCCTTCGCCTACGAGAATTTCGGCGTCGACCAGATCTCCTCCTACCAGGGCAAGTCGGGCCAGAACTGCCGCCAGTTCATCAACAATGTGCTGAACTCGCGCGTCATCGGCTTCGGCACCATCGACGATATCGACCAGGTGGCGGCCCGCCGCTCCGACGATCGCGCCTCGGCCGGCCAGCAGGAAATCACCGGCGTCCTGATGGACGCATTCGGGGGTGCGGCCACGGTGGTGCGCGGCAACTGCTCCTTCGGCATGTTCTCCAACTATCCCGAAAACGTCGACGACGCGCTGCGCCAGCGCGCCGGCGCCCGCTGGCTGGTCAATGGGCCCCAAACGCGCGACGACTATATCGACATCTTCGTGCTGCTCGCCGGCAAGAACCACAAGATCCCGCTCGGCGACCACAAGCTCTATGCCGCCCAAGAAATCCAGCGCGCGGTGATGGCGGCCTATGAAGAGCACGAGAAGCCCAGGGAAGACGGGCTGATGAAGGTCTATGAGCGCTACATGAAGGAGAACGGCGCGCCGAAGTCGATGGCCGACATCGGCACCTATCTGCACATGATCAAGGAGGCCGAGCCGCGCTTCACCGGCCGCGCCATCAAGAACGTCACCGATGCGATCAAGATGCGCGCCATGGACATCGAGTTGCCGGACGAATGGTTCGAGAAGCCTGAAGTCTTCATGCACAAGAGCTACGACGACAAGAAGGCGATGATCGAGGAACTGCGCGGCCCGTTCTCGATGGACATGGTCATGCAGGAGGTCAACCGCTACGCCGACTCGGAGTTCCGCTATTCCGACAAGTCAGACGACGCCGCAGTGACCAAGATGATCCGCGACACCCGCCTGCGCGACCGCGCGGTCCGCGAGATCGAGGAGCTGAAGAAGAAGGGCCTGTGGAATGCGTGAGACGCGCCGACGCTCCCTTCTCCCCTTGTGGGGTCCGAAGGACGGGGCGAGACCGGTGGCTCGCCCCCGGGCGGTGTCGCCGAAGGCGACGGAAGAGGGGCATTCGTCAAGCTGGAACACCCCTCATCCGACCGAGCTTCGCTCGGCCACCTTCTCCCACAAGGGGAGAAGGGACATCCGCGCCCCTCATCCGCCCTTCGGACACCTTCTCCCCGTGAACGGGGAGAAGGGAGAATGAGCCCCGCCAAGAAATCCGACCTTTTGCGCGAGAACGAGCTGATCTATGGCCGGCTGCTGACCATCGACGAGCCACATCTGATCCAGCGCTACAACAAGGCTTTGGTCGCCTTCGGCCTGAAGCCGACGAAGCTGAAGAGCTTCGAGATCGACCGCACCGGCTTCTCGCCGCAAGTGGCCGAGGAATGCGGCGACTACAACTACCTCGATCCCAACGAGATCAATCGCCGCTTCATCCTCCTGACGCCGTCGCAGGTCGACCTGCCGGTGGTCCACACCGCCTTTTCCAACACCTCGCAGCTGATGTTCGAGTTCATGTCGACGAACCAGCGCGCCATCGACGCGCTGACCATCAAGGATGTCATCTACGGCGAGATCGAGGATTCGGTCCCCAAGGTCGACGACATCGAGGACCTGCTGTCGATCAACCAAGTCGAGTTCAAGGTGCTGTCGGCGGAGGACGTGCTCGGCAAAGCCGCCGAACTCGGCAAGCTCGTCGACCGGTTGAAGCAGGAGCCGGACGCCTGGCGCGACAGCGCCATGCTCACCCGCATGGTCGAGCTTGCCAAGATCTGCGGCGACATCCGCGAGAACGCGCTGGTGCCGGATCAGGTGATCTTTCGCCACAGCGCCTATTGGACCAGCCATTTCGGCGGGCTCTATGTGTTCATCGACCCCGACATGACGACGGTGATCGGCGACCCGGCAGCACCCGGCTTCCGCCGCTCGCGGCCGTGGCAGGTGAGCTACCTCTCGATCAAGGATGCCGACAGGGTGTTCAAGTTTCTTGCCGCGACCGGCCGCATCGAACTGCCGCGGGCCTCGTGGATCGAAACATCAGGCTATCTCGAGCACCGCGCCGAAATGGTGGTGCGGGCGCTGATCCGCGACGCCGAGCCCGACCGCAACCTGACCGACGTCGACAAGGTCTGGCTGCAGACCTGGATCCACAGCCATGCCGACCTGATCACCAGGGACGGAAATTTTCCCTTTCTCAACGCCGCCAAGCGCGAGATCGCTCACCTCGGCTATCTCAAGATCGAGGACGTGTTCCCGCAGCAGCGTTTCCTGACGATCCGGGCCAAGCCCGGACATCCTGACGCCTGGCTGACCAACCAGTTGATCTCGGATTTCGTGCCGCAGGACTTCGTCTCGCGCTACGTCTTCAACAAACCGGGTTTTTACAGGGACTATGACGGCTTCAGCGACGCCTGGCGATCGCATGTTGTGGACGTTCTGAAAACCACATATCTGAAAGACAAGGTGGCGTTTCGCACACGCCTCTACGGCCTTACCGATTGAATGCCTAACCTTATCGAATACTTGGCTGACTGACGAGGGGTGACATCGCCATGCTTGATCCGATCGTGAATTTTTTCACACGGATATTCCAGTGGATCGGCCGCGGCATCGGCTTCGCCGTCGGCGTGATCCTGTGGCCGTTCATGTGGGCCGGGCGCTGGTATACACAGCGCGGCTGGATCCTGAAGGCGGTGCTCGGCCTCGCTCTGCTCATGCTGATCGGCCTCTACGGCTATTTCATCTGGAACACGCAGGTCTGGAGCAATTTCAATCCCGCCTATGCGGAAGCATATAGGTTCACGCAGCCGGCCGGAACCACGCCGGCACAGCCCGCTCCTTCCGCCACCGGGGAAACCGCTGGCGTCGAGGGAGAGGTCAAGACCTGCACCCACTCGGCAATTGTCCAGGTTACGGCCGATCTCATCGATTTCAACGTCAACGAGAATGCCTGGATCTCGTCGATGATACTCTACAAGCTCGGGCTCTTCGGCATGGACTGGGACCGCACGCCGTTTCTCGACAACAAGGCCTCCTTCCAGCGCGGGGTCAATCAGGCCATCCGGCGCACCACGGTCGAGCTTGTCGACACGCTGGGCCGCGTCCGCGGCACCAGCCAGATCGACCAGAACCTGCAGGATGCGCGCGGCGCGATCACCTTCGACGAGGAAACCTGGTATTTCGGCCTCAGGCCCTTTGGTCCGAAAACCCCGACGCCGAGTTTTTATCGCACGGCGGCGAGCAGCCTTCGTGCCTTCAACGACCGGCTCATGAAATGTGAGGTTGTCTTCAACGCGCGCGCCGACAATCTGTTGCAGTTCGTCGATCGGATCGCGAGTGACATAGGCTCGACGTCTGACCTGATCCGTGACCGTTCGCAGAACTTCAACAGCGGCTGGTTCGACACGCGCGCTGACGACCGCTTCTGGTTCGCCTACGGCCAGCTCTACGGCTATTATGGCATCCTGACGGCGGCGCATCACGATTTTCAGCAGATCCTCGACAATCGCGGCCTCACGCCGCTGTGGAACAGCGTGGAAGGCCAGCTCAAGGCAGCGCTCGCCATCCAGCCTCTGATAATATCCAACGGCCGCGAAGATGGCTGGATCATGCCCACCCACCTCACCACGATGGGATTCTATGTGCTTAGGGTGCGATCGAACCTCGTCGAGGTCAGGTCCGTTCTGGATAGGTGAAGGGGCCGAATAGTGAAAGACGCCCTGGCTTGAAATCACCGCTGCCCGAGATCGGCGACGTTCTGGCGCGGCTGTTCGGCTGCGCATCTCCGGGGACGGAACCTGATCGTCTCGCCGTCGTTCAACCGTGGGCGGCAGCCAGCGAGGACACGCGATGGATATCCGGGAAATTGCTCGAAATCTCTGTGCCACGATCGATGCGCAAGACTGGGATAGACTGGCCGGTCTGGTCTCTCCGGATCTCGCCGTTCACCTCGCCAGCGCCAATCCGATCGGCTTCGATGACTGGCGAAAATCCCTGACCGAATTCTTTGTTGGTTTCCCGGACGGACATCACGTCATCGACGACTTTGTCGGCGATGCCGACAAAGTGGTCACGCGCGGTCGCTTTCAGGGCACGCATACCGGCATCTTCCACGGCGTCGCACCGAGCGGAAATTGCGTCTCGGTTGGTGTGATTAACATTGACCGCGTCGAGAACGGCATCGTGGTCGAACATTTCGGCCAGCTTGACGGCTTGGGGCTGATGCACCAGATCGGCGCATTCTAACGCGACCGCTCGAAGCGTCGACCGGCGCTCGAACCCTGTCGCATTCCGTGCATTCCGCGGCTGTTTTGAGACGGCAGGACGGCGCGTGCTCTGGCTTCTATACGGCGCGACAACCGGGCGCCAAGATCCGGGACAGGTCGACCGGGAAACAGACAGCCGTCTTTCTCTAGAGGAAACATAGTTGCATGCAAGTTGACGCCACGGCAGCGACAGGGATAGAACGTGCCCTCGCCTGCAGCGCCAGGCTGTTCCGAACAGGCTTGCGACCACACTGATCAAACCCGTCCCCTCCACCGTCCAATCCAGAGGAAAGCCGCCATGGCCGAAGTGAAGTCCGACATCGAGATCGCGCGCGCCGCCGACAAGAAGCAGATCCAGGCGATCGGCCAGAAGATCGGCATTCCAAGCGAGCATCTTTTGCCTTACGGCCACGACAAGGCGAAGATCTCGGCCGAGTTCATCAAGTCGGTGAAGGCAAACAAGGACGGCAAGCTGATCCTCGTCACCGCCATCAACCCGACGCCGGCCGGCGAAGGCAAGACGACGACGACGGTGGGCCTCGGCGACGGTCTCAACCGCATCGGCAAGAAGGCCATCGTCTGCATCCGCGAGGCCTCGCTCGGCCCGAATTTCGGCGTCAAGGGCGGCGCTGCCGGCGGCGGCTATGCGCAGGTCGTACCGATGGAGGACATGAACCTCCACTTCACCGGCGATTTCCATGCCATCACCACGGCGCATAATCTGCTTTCGGCGCTGATCGACAACCACATCTACTGGGGCAACGAACTCGGCATCGACATCCGCCGCGTCGTCTGGCGCCGCGTCATGGACATGAACGACCGCGCACTGCGCGAGATCATTTGCTCGCTCGGCGGCGTCGCCAACGGTTTTCCGCGCGAGGCCGGCTTTGACATCACCGTCGCCTCGGAGGTCATGGCGATCCTGTGCCTCGCCACCGACCTGAAGGATTTGGAAAAGCGCCTCGGCGACATCATCGTCGCCTATCGCCGCGACAAGTCGGCCGTCTATGCCCGCGACCTCAAGGCCGACGGCGCCATGGCCGTGCTGCTCAAGGACGCCATGCAGCCCAACCTCGTGCAGACGCTGGAGAACAACCCGGCCTTCGTCCATGGCGGCCCCTTCGCCAACATCGCGCACGGCTGCAACTCGGTCGTCGCCACCACGACGGCGCTAAAACTTGCCGACTATGTCGTCACCGAAGCCGGTTTCGGCGCCGATCTCGGTGCCGAAAAGTTCTTCGACATCAAGTGCCGCAAGGCCGGCCTGAAGCCGGCGGCCACGGTCATCGTCGCCACCGTGCGCGCCATGAAGATGAATGGCGGCGTCAAGAAGGAAGATCTCGGCAAGGAGAACGTCGAGGCGGTCAAGAAGGGCTGCGCCAATCTCGGCCGTCACATCGAGAATGTCAGGCAGTTCGGCGTGCCTGCGGTGGTCGCCATCAACCATTTCTATTCCGATACCGATGCTGAAATCAGGGCGATGAAGGACTACGTCGCCTCGATGGGCGAAGAGGCGATCCTGTGCAAGCACTGGGCCCACGGCTCGGCCGGCATCGAGGAACTCGCCAACAAGGTGGTGACGCTGGCCGAATCCGGCTCCTCGCAGTTTGCGCCGCTCTATCCCGACGCCATGCCGCTGTTCGAGAAGATCAACACCATCGTCCAGCGCATCTATCGCGGATCCGAAGCGATCGCCGACAAATCGGTGCGCGACCAGCTCCACGCCTGGGAGCACGCCGGCTACGGCAATTTGCCAGTTTGCATGGCCAAGACGCAATATTCGTTCTCGACCGATCCGAACCTGCGCGGCGCGCCGACCGGCCACACCGTGCCGGTGCGCGAGGTCAGGCTGTCTGCCGGCGCCGGCTTCATCGTCGTCATCTGCGGCGAGGTCATGACCATGCCAGGCCTGCCCAAGGCGCCGTCCTCGGAGAAGATATTCCTCAACGAGATGGGCCAGATCGAAGGCCTGTTCTGAGGGCTCGCTGCCCCTCACCCTTGCCTTAGCTTCGGCGACTGGCTGATCGACCAGCGCGTCGACCAATTCTCAATGTCGGCGCCGCCCCTCATCTGCCTGCCGGCATCTTCTCCCCGTGAACGGGGAGAAGGGGCTGGCCGCAATCTCGGCACGCATTCTGCAACGCTGAAGATTGGCGAATCGGCGATGACGGCATCTTTCTCCCCGTCACTATACGGGGAGAAATGCCCGGCAGGGCAATGAGGGGCGGCGCTGATTTCAACAATTGTCCTTACTTAAGGAACGCGGGAGACGCCTGAACATCTAAGTTCGCCTAAGCGGCGCTCCGCGCCAGCGCGCGCTGGTTGGAGGCGTAGGGATGATCGCGCTCGGGCAGCACGCCGG
This sequence comes from Mesorhizobium sp. WSM4819, assembly GCF_055811215.1. Classification (NCBI taxonomy): domain Bacteria; kingdom Pseudomonadati; phylum Pseudomonadota; class Alphaproteobacteria; order Hyphomicrobiales; family Phyllobacteriaceae; genus Mesorhizobium; species Mesorhizobium sp. WSM4819. Next base: position 12,961 of record NZ_JBVVQO010000040.1, on the reverse strand, counting down.
TCTTCAGGCAGTCGATCCATTCGGCGGTCTTGAGAACGGCGGCGAAGCGCGACTGCAGGACGACAGTCACCACGCGATGGATGTCCTCGGCCGAGGCGTAGCCGGCGCTGTTGGCATAGGGCAGCGACCCCGTTGCATCCGACAGGAACTCGACGGCAAAGCCCATATGGACGGCATGGATGACCGTCGACAGATCGCAATTATGCGTCATGTAGCCGATGACCGTAATCGTATCGATAGCGTTGGCGCGCAGCCATTCCTCGAGGTCGGTGCCGGTGAAGGCGCTTGGCAAGGTCTTTTCGATGGTGTGGTCACGGTTTCGCCTCGCGATCTCGGGATGCAATTCGGCGCCATGGCTGCCCTTGGCGAAGACCGGTGACGTTTCAGGCGCCAACTGCTTGACGACCACCACCTTGACGCCTGCCTCGGCGGCCGCGTCCATGGCGCGCGCCACATTGGCGACGGTGTCGCGGAAGGGCGGGTGCTTGATGGCGAGATTGCCGCCGTCATAGTCGTTCTGAACGTCGACGACGATGAGGGCACGGCGCGGCGCTTTGCCTTTGGCTGAGTCCGACATGGGGCTTTCCTTTCCCGTTGACATTGATGGTCGAGGATAGACTCGGCATCAGGCCGCAAAAGTGTCCCGATTGACATTGTTAGAAAGAATTGGGACATTCGGGAAATTCTCATGGTGCTCATCATGGCCGATCGGATCGTTGCCGCCATCGCCTTCGATGGCATCAGCCCGTTCCACCTCTCCGTGCCCTGCCTTGTATTTGCAGAGGATCGCACGACGCTCGGCCTGCCGCGCTTCGAGTTCCGGGTCTGCGCGATTGAGGACGGGCCGATCCGCACCGATGCGGGGCTGACCATCAGCGTCCCGCACGGGCTTTCCGCGCTTGATGACGCCGACATCGTCATCGTGCCCAGCTGGAAGAACCTCGAAGTCCCACCGCCGGCGGCACTGATCGAGGCGCTGCGTGGCGCGCACCGGCGCGGTGCGCTGATTGTCGGATTGTGCCTGGGAACGTTCGCTGTTGCGGCGACCGGACTGCTTTCGGGGCGGCGAGCCGCGACGCACTGGGCTTTTTCCGACCAGCTGCAGGCCCTCTATCCCGACATTCTCGTCGAGCCGGAGGTGCTCTATGTCGACAACGGCGATGTCGTGACCTCGGCCGGCGTCGCCGCCGGGCTCGACTGCTGTCTCCACATCATACGGGCCCGCTATGGCGCGGAGGCGGCACTCCGGCTTGCCCGGCAGATCGTGCTTTCTCCTCATCGGCAGGGCGGGCAGGCGCAGTTCATAGAGCGTCCGATCGCCAGGACCGAAAATGCCGACCGCTTCACCCACGCCATCGACACCGTGCGCAAGACGTTGCACGCGACGCACAGCCTGGACAGTGTCGCCGCTACCGCCGGCCTCACCCGCCGGACCTTCACGCGCCGCTTCCAGAAAACAATCGGCACCAGCTTCGGCGACTGGCTGACCGATCAGCGCGTCGCGCTGGCGCAGGGGCTGCTGGAAGTAACGGAAAAATCGATGGACATGATTGCCTTCGAGGCCGGCTTCGGCAGCGCCACCTCGCTGCGCCAGCATTTTGCGGCGCGGCTCAGAACCACGCCCGCGCAGTACCGCCGCGAATTCTCGAAGAACGCTCAGGAGCGCGTGGCAAGATAGTTCCAACTCATATTGGAACAACCACTGTCGGTATCGGCGCTGCCCCTCATCTGCCTGCCGGCATCTTCTCCCCGTATAGCGACGGGGAGAAGGGGCTGGCCGCAACCTCGGTACCCTTTCTGCAGCGCTGGTGATTTGCGAAATCGCCGATGACGGCATCTTTTTCCCCGTCACTATACGGGGAGAAATGCCCGGCAGGGCAATGAGGGGCAGCGCAAACCTGAAGCATTGTCTCTGCTCTCGATCCTGCTCGCCCTTGAAAGCGTCGCGTCACCTGTCATATATTGAAGCGACAGTTGACGTTAGGAGGCGAGCCCGTGGCGACGGCATCGAAAAAAACACCTGCGGCGCCAAGAAACAATGAACTGCAGAAGGTGGCCAGATTGCTCGGTGGCGCCCGCATCCTGTCGCGGCATCTCCGGAGCGCATTGGACGCCCATGAGTTGCTTGTTCACGGCCTGCCAGGTTCGGCGCTGGACCATTTGCTTGGGCAACTCGTCTTTATCCAGAAGACTGATTCGCTCGAGAAGGCCGTCGGCATGAGCTTGCGCACCTACCAGCGTCGTAAGGACGCCCCCTCCAAGCCGCTCAGCCAGGACCAGAGCGGACGAACCTGGAAATTCGCCGAGATCCTGTCGAAAGCGACCGACGTGTTCGGTTCACAGGCGGAAGCCGAGCAATGGCTGGAGCGCCCGGCGATCGGGCTCGACCAGTGCCGTCCCATCGATCTTCTGGCAACCCCGGCCGGTGTCGAGCTTGTGCAAGACTATCTTGAGCGGCTTGAATACGGCGTTTATGCATGACGCCGCTGCCGGCCGCACTTGGCGGCTCCGACCTCGTTGGCTGGCGTCTCGATCAGGCTGCGTTTGCGCCCACATGGGACAGTGGCGAGGGCGCATACAGGGTCGGCGGACGATGGAACAGCAGGGGCGTGCGCGCAGTCTACTGCTCAATCGATCCTTCGACGGCGATTCTCGAAGTCGCAGTCCACAAAGGTTTTAGGGCGCTCGACACGATCGCGCATGTGATGACGGCGGCGATAGTCAGCGATGTCACGGATGTGCATATCGTCGACCCTGCCGCCGTTCCGAACCCTAATTGGCTGCGTCCGGGCATTCCGAGCTCTGGGCAGCAGGCATTCGGCGACGATCTTCTCAAACGGCACCGGTTCGTGGTGATTCCGAGCGCAGTATCCCAGAATAGCTGGAATCTGGTTTTCGAGGCGAGCGCCGCGAAGGGCGCCTATGCCCTGAGGACCCAGGAAGCCTTTGCGCTCGATACGCGATTGCATCCGCCTCCTGCTAAATGACCGTGCTTCTCTCGCTGCTTCGCTACCCTGCTGTTTCAATATCGTTTCCATGAAAATCGTATAACGTCAGAGATCGCAGGCCTCTGGTCAAATGCCGAACCTATGCTAGCCTGCCCCGGCTGGGCTGTCCCCAGGCCGTGTGATCGAGGGGTCAATCATGCTGTACATCCTTGCACTTCTGATCGGCGTCGTTGCCGGCCTTCGCGCCATGACCGCGCCCGCCGCCGTCGCCTGGGGCGCCTGGCTTGGCTGGCTGCCGGTCGCCGGAACCTGGGCCAGCTTCATGGGCCACTGGATCGCCGTCGGCATCTTCACCATCCTGGCCATTGCCGAACTGGTCACCGACCAGTTGCCGTCGACGCCGAGCCGCAAGGTGCCGCAGCAGTTCGGCGCGCGCATCGCTGTCGGCGCCTTCACCGGCGCGGTGATCGGCGCGACCGGCGGCGCCACCGTCGGCGGCCTGATCGCCGGCGCCATCGGCGCGGTTATCGGCACGCTGGGCGGCGCCGAGCTGCGCAAACGCCTGGCGCTGGCTTTCGGCAAGGACCAGCCCGCCGCCCTCGTCGAGGACGCGGTGGCGATCCTCAGTGGCGTGTTGATCGTGGCGGCCGTGGCATGACGGCAAAGTCATTCGACGCCATCATCATCGGCGCCGGCCAGGCCGGCCCGCCGCTCGCCGGCCGGCTGACGGCGGCCGGCATGAGCGTGGCGCTGATCGAGCGAAAGCTGGTCGGCGGCACCTGCGTCAACACCGGCTGCATGCCGACCAAGGCCATGGTCGCCAGCGCCTATGCCGCGCATCTCGCCCGCCGCGCCGCCGACTACGGCGTGACGCTCTCCGGTCCGGTCGGCGTCGATTACACGGCGATCAAGGCGCGAAAGGACAAGGTGTCGGACGACGCGCGCGGCAACCTCGAAAGCTGGATTGCCGGCATGGACAGATGCACGCTTTTTCGCGGCCATGCCCGCTTCGAGACGGCCGATACCGTGCGCGTCGGCGACGACCTGCTGAGCGCCGAAAAAATATTCATCAACACCGGCGGCCGCGCCTCGGTGCCTGATCTGCCGGGCGTCGACGACATTCCGTTCCTGACCAACTCGTCGATGATGGATCTCGACGTGCTGCCGCGCCACCTCGTGGTCGTCGGCGGCAGCTACGTCTCGCTCGAATTCGCGCAGATGTTTTGCCGTTTCGGTTCACAGGTCACGGTGATTGAAAAGAGCCCGCGGCTGATCGGCCGCGAGGACGAGGATGTCTCGGCCGCCATCCTGTCCATCCTCGAAAACGAAGACATCACGGTACATCTCGGCGCCGGCGACATCGGCTTCGCCAGGCAGGGCAGCGACATCGCCGTGACTTTCACCGCCGGCCAGGCGCCGGCTGTCGGCTCGCATGTGCTGCTGGCAGTAGGCCGGACCCCCAACACCGACGATCTCGGCCTCGACAAGGCCGGCGTCGAGGTCGACAAACGCGGCTTCATTGTCGTCGACGACCAGCTGCGCACCAGCGTGCCCGGCATCTGGGCGATGGGCGACTGCAACGGCAAGGGCGCCTTCACCCACACTTCCTACAATGACTACGAGATCGTCGCCGCCAATCTGCTCGACAACGATCCGCGCAGGGTGAGCGACCGCATCGAGGCCTATGCGCTCTATACCGACCCGCCGCTCGGCCGCTGCGGCATGACCGAGGCAGCGGTCAGAAAGTCCGGCCGCCGCGCGCTGGTCGGCCAGCGGCCGATGACCCGCGTCGGCCGTGCCGTAGAGAAAGGCGAGACCCAAGGTTTCATGAAGATCCTGGCCGATGCCGACACCAACGAAATCCTCGGCTGCTCGGTGCTCGGCCCCGGCGGCGACGAGGCGATACACTGCGTGCTCGATCTGATGTACGCCAAGGCGCCGGTCAGCACGCTCGCGCGGGCCATGCACATCCACCCGAATGTCTCGGAACTTCTGCCGACGATCGCCCAGGAGTTGAAGCCGCTGGCGTAGGCCGGGCAGGCGTTGGACCGGTATGTCCGCGCCCGGCCGGGGAGACCCTTGCGCCCATAACGTGAAAAGCTGGACCAATCGACAGCGTATCGACGAAAGGGCATGTGTTCAGCCTCTTTCCAGGAGTCGTATCATGCAGAAATCGATCGAGCGCATTGCCGGCGACAGCGAGGGCGTTTCCTACGAATTCCCGGTCTTCCGCTTCGAGGGAACGGACATGGCGGCATCCTCGGCCTATCTGCAGGCCGCACTCCATGCCGGCGAACTGCCGGGGGTCGTCGCCATCGACGCGCTGATGCCGATGCTTGAAAAGGCCGAAGCCGAAGGCCGCATCAAGGGCAATATCACCATCGTGCCGCAAGCCAATCCGATCGGCCGCGCCCAGTATCATTTCGGCGAGCACCAGGGCCGTTTTCACCTGGGCACGCGCACCAACTTCAACCGCGGCTTTCCGCTGCTGGCCGCGCCTGACGTAAAATTGTTGCCCGACACCACGCTTGGCACTGCCGATCAGCGGCTGAAGAGCCGGCTGCTGCAGCTGTCGATCGGCCACGACATCGTGCTCGACCTGCACTGCGACGACGAGGGCCTTGCCTACCTCTATGTCCACACCAGCCTGTGGCCGACCATGGCGGATTGTGCTGCGGCCATGGGCGTCGATGCGGTGGTCCTGTGGGACGAGGACACCGACGGCACCTTCGAAGGCGCCTCGATCACGCCGTATCTGAACCTCCCTGCCGAGGTGGCGCGGTTCGACCGGCGCGTCGCCACCACGGTCGAGTATCGCGGCATTCTCGATGTCGACGGCGCTCTGGCCGGCGCCGATGCCGAAGGGCTCTATCGGCTGCTGGTGGCGCGCGGCGTGATCCTGGACCAGGCCCTGTCCACGTCCGGCGGCTTCACCGGGCCCAATTCTTTCACCGGTTTCGTCGCGCCGCTCGAAAACATCGACATGATGCCGGCGCCGCGGGCGGGCGCGGTCCTCTACGACGTGAAGCCCGGCGACCGTGTGGCAAAAGGCGCGCTGCTCGCCACCATCGTCCATGCGCCGGGTGAAGCCGGCGGCCGCACCCAGCTGTTCGCGCCGCAGGCGGGCATCATCCTGACACGGCGTTCCCGCCGCATCATCCGCGCCGGCGAAGATCTGCTAAAACTGGTCGGCGACAGCAAAAGCGCCGATGCACGGTCGGGAACGCTGGAGGATTGAGCGGCTCATTCTCCACGCCCTCCCCCTTCCCCTTCTCCAGGCCCCTCATTGAATCCAGTTGCGCGGCCGTGCAATCGCCGCTATTGGAATCGCCATGAACATGCGCTCGATCAAGACCGTTTGGTGGTGGGCTCGCTGACAGCGGCCTGTTCGAACGCGTGCGCGTGAAAAATGGAAGGTGGCCGCAACGGAATGTCCGGGCGGCCATTTGTTTTTCAAAGCCATGCCCCGGGTCCGTTGCCCCAAGACGCTGAATTACCAAGACGCTGATGGAGACGGCAATGACGACGAAAATTCTGGAGAACGGGGCGGAGCGCTTCGTCACGGCGGGTGGCGTGACGATTACCCGCGAGCGCCATGACCGGCCTTACCAAGGCGCGATCGACGCCTATGTCGACGGGTTGAATTCACGCCGTGGCGCCGTGTTTTCCTCGAATTACGAATATCCCGGCCGCTATACGCGCTGGGACACCGCCATCATCGACCCGCCGCTGGTGATCTCGGCGCGTGGCCGCGCCATGCGCATCGAGGCGCTGAACAGCCGTGGCGAGATGCTTCTGCCGGTGGTCGGCAAGGCGCTCGGCGGCCTTGACGAGGTGACGATCGCCGAGGCGTCGAAGCGACTGATCCGCCTCGACGTGGCCAAGCCAGGCCGTGTCTTCACCGAGGAAGAACGCAGCCGCGTTCCCTCCGTCTTCACCGTGCTGCGCGCCATCACCGCTCTGTTCAAGACAGAGGAAGACGCCAATCTCGGTCTCTACGGCGCCTTCGGCTACGATCTCGCCTTCCAGTTCGATCCGGTCGACTACAAGCTCGAGCGCCAGCAAGGCCAGCGCGACCTCGTGCTGTTCCTGCCCGACGAGATTTTGGTCGTCGACCACTATTCGACAAAGGCCTGGACCGACCGCTACGACTATTCCAGCGATGGGTTTTCGACGCAGGGATTGCCGCGCGACGAAATCGTCGAGCCGGTCAGGACCGCCGACCGCATCCCGCCGCGCGGCGACCATGAGCCCGGCGAATATGCCAATCTGGTGCGCAAGGCGATGCAATCTTTCAAGCGCGGCGATCTGTTCGAGGTGGTGCCCGGCCAGATGTTCTACGAGCGCTGCGAGACGCCGCCCTCCGAGATCTCCCGCAAGCTGAAGGCCATCAATCCCTCGCCCTATTCCTTCTTCATCAATCTCGGCGAAGGCGAATATTTGGTCGGCGCCTCGCCCGAGATGTTCGTACGCGTCAACGGCCGCCGTGTCGAGACCTGCCCGATCTCCGGCACGATCAAGCGCGGCGGCGACGCCATTTCCGATAGCGAGCAGATCCTGAAACTGCTCAATTCGAAGAAGGACGAATCCGAGCTGACCATGTGCTCGGACGTCGACCGCAATGACAAGTCGAGGGTCTGCGACCCGGGCTCGGTGCGCGTCATCGGCCGCCGCCAGATCGAGATGTATTCACGGCTGATCCACACCGTCGACCATATCGAGGGGCGGCTGCGCGAAGGCATGGACGCCTTCGACGCGTTCTTGTCGCATGCCTGGGCGGTCACCGTCACCGGCGCGCCGAAATTATGGGCGATGCGCTTCATCGAGCAGAACGAGAAGAGCCCGCGCGCCTGGTATGGCGGGGCGATCGGCATGGTCAATTTCAACGGTGACATGAACACCGGCATGACGCTTCGCACCATCCGCATCAAGGACGGCATCGCCGAGGTGCGCGCCGGCGCCACGCTGCTCTTCGACAGCATTCCCGAGGAAGAAGAGGCCGAAACCGAACTGAAGGCATCCGCCATGATCTCCGCCATCCGCGACGCCAAATCAGGCAATGCCGCCGACACCGAACGCGCCACCGCGCGCGTCGGCGACGGCGTCAACATCCTGCTGGTCGACCACGAGGACTCCTTCGTCCACACGCTGGCCAATTATTTCCGCCAGACCGGCGCCAATGTCTCGACCGTGCGCACGCCGGTGCCGGACGAGGTCTTCGACCGGCTGAAACCCGATCTCGTCGTGCTGTCGCCCGGTCCCGGCACGCCGAAGGATTTTGACTGCGCCGCCACCATCAAGCGGGCCCGCGCCCGCGACCTGCCGATCTTCGGCGTCTGCCTCGGCCTGCAGGCGCTGGCCGAGGCCTATGGCGGAGAGCTGCGGCAGCTGCACGTGCCGATGCACGGCAAACCGTCGCGCATCCGCGTGTCGAAGCCGGGCATCATCTTTTCCGGCCTGCCCAAGGAGGTGACGGTCGGCCGCTATCACTCGATCTTCGCCGATCCGGTCCGCCTGCCCGACGGCTTCGTCGTCACGGCCGAGACGGAAGAAGGCGTCATCATGGCCTTCGAGCACAGCAAGGAGCCGATCGCCGCAGTGCAGTTCCACCCGGAATCGATCATGACGCTCGGCCACAATGCCGGCATGCGCATCATCGAGAACATCGTTGCGCATCTGCCGCGCAAGGCCAAAGAAAAGGCGGCTTAGCTCCGGTTTCGGCGGCCGGAAGCAATCGATGACCGCTATTGATTCGAAAAACGCCGCCAAGCGCAAGGTCGCCAGCCTCGCCTTCTGGTCGATCATCATCGCCTTCGTCGTGCTCGGCCTGAAGCTGGCGGCCTGGTATCTCACCGGCTCCGTGGCGCTGTATTCGGACGCGCTCGAATCGATCGTCAACGTCATTGCCTCTGCCGCCACCTACTGGGCGATCCAGGTCAGCCACAAGCCGGCCGACCAGGATCATCCGTTCGGTCATCACAAGGCCGAGTATTTCTCGGCTGTTTTGGAAGGCGTGCTGATCGTGCTGGCAGCCCTGCTGATCCTCAACGAAGTGTGGTGGTCCCTGCGGCATCCCGTTCCGCTCGAACAGCCCTGGACCGGCCTCGCCGTCAACGGCGTCGCGACGGTGATCAACGCCTTCTGGGCCATGACGCTGATCCGTGCCGGCCGTGCCGAAAAATCACCGGCACTGGTCGCCGACGGCAGGCACATCATGACCGACGTGGCGACCTCGGCCGGCGTGTTCATGGGTGTGGTCGGCGCCGTGCTGACCGGCTGGCAAGTCCTCGATCCCGCTCTTGCCGTCATCGTTGCGCTGAACATCCTGTGGCAGGGCTGGCACGTCATCGGCTCGTCGATGAACGGTCTGATGGACCGCGCCGTCGACACGCAGGAGCACATGCGCATCCGCGACATCATCTCGGCCAATTGCAAGGGCGCGCTGGAAGTCCACGATCTGAAGACGCGGATTGCCGGCCGCGCCACCTTCATCGAGTTCCACCTGGTCGTCGACGCCGACATGTCGGTGGGCGCCAGCCACGTCATCTGCGACCGCATCGAGGATGCGCTGAAGGCGGAAATCCCTTCGGTGCGCGTCACCATCCATGTCGAGCCCGACGACGAGGCAAAACTGCCCAGGGGCACGACCGCCGTGCCGTTCGCGTGAGATGGCTCACGCAGTAACGCTGCACAGAGGATTTTGACGGGTTGAAGGCTTACCGACAGGCAACAGCCATCGTTCGTTTCAGCGGACTATCGCAAACGCTGGAGATTGGCCGAAGCCTCCCCAACTTCGTCATCCCTGGGCGAAGCAGGAGCGAAGCTCCGTCGCGGAGACCCTGGGATCCATGCCGTAACCTCAGTCGGAGAGTGCAGCGGAGCAGAATTCAGCAGCGCAGCAGCGCTCTGAAGTCACGGCATGGATCCTGGGGTCTGCGCCGCGTCGCTTCGCTCCTTGCTTCGCCCCAGGATGACGAAGCGATGGCGGCGCCGATGAAATAGCGAGACCAGAACACCTTTGCTTTGTTCATACGGCCTCCTTCTGACCCAAAATCTCAAGGCGCGCAGGCAGCCTGCGGCATCGGCTCCAGCCGATAGACCTTGTCGTCGGATACGGTCTCGCCTTCTGCCGCCTTCGAGCACAGGTCGACGATCGGCAGGCTGCTGTTGGGGTTCGCCAGCATCATCGTGCCGTTGGCGCCGCGGCGCAGATAAATCTCCCTGGCCGCGATGTCGCAGGAAAAGTCGCTCGTCCTTCCGCTCGCCACACAGCGCCACTGGTCCGCTTCGCCGTCACAACTGTAGCTCTGCGTGACCCTGGCGGCACTTTGGCGCGTGGTGACGGAAACTTCTATGGCGGCGCCATCAGGCCAGTTTGCCGGATCGCCGTCCTTGGCGAAGGCGGCCAGTTCGATCGGGCCCCGGAAAACCCGGATGCTGTGGGTAAGCTGATCGGGATGCGAGCCGAGATGCGCGACATCGTAGTCGCGCCCGTAGCAGAACGGCTGGTCCGGTTTCAGCCGCTCGCGCAGCGGTGCTCCCAGCGCCGGATCGACCGGATCGATGCGCGCGAATTCGGCCTTGCAGGTCTCACCCGGCATGCGGTCAAGCCGGAAGCCGTCGTCTTCCGTGCCGAGTGCCTGCCTGGAAAACTCCGTTTCGCCAAGCTCGTCCTCGGCGCCGGCATCGAGATAAAGGTTGCGATGCACGCCGGAGACGATCAGCCAACCTTTTTCGTCGACGTTCAGCAACGCCATGGTGCGGTCGCATTCCATGCCGCAATGGATCTCGCCCGACTGCGGATCATCCTTGCCGCACCAGCCGCCGACCCATTCGGGCTTGTTGGCGCCGCGCACCGTCGTCGCCAAAAAACCGTTGTAGCCGGACGGAGCGCTGCTCGGCTCCTCGTTCGGATGGCTGACCGGATCGCTGCCAAAATAGAAGAAAATCCGTCCCACCTTCTGGTTCGGGTGCAGCTTGAGATGCGCGGCATCGTAGATACGCCCGAAACAGGCATCCTTGCCGTTCGGGCCGAGTTCGGTGAGCTCAGGCGTATCGTCGGCAAGGGCCGTGCCGGCGACAGCGGCCAGCAAGGCGACAGCAAGCCCGGCGCCGACAATGGTCTTCCCTCGAATGGTCTTCGATATCATGTGCCCCTCCTTCGCCCGACCCCTCTTCGCCCGACCACGACGTTACGTCAATTTATGCTAGGAACGAGGCCGAAGCCACGCAATTTGCGAGGACAAAGTGGAGAACGACATGATGCGACGCCGCGATATTTTCCGCGTGGCCCTTGCCGGCGCCGCCGGCTTTTTCGGGCTGCGCCAGGTCAAGGCGGCGGCCGTGCAAGAGGAAAGGCAGAAGGTCGCCTACCACCTCAGCGACCTCGACAAGGTCGGCTTCGCGCTTGGCAATATCAAGAACCACTATGAGGGCACCGGCGGCAAGGTCGACATCGTGCTGGTTGTGCACGGACCGGCACTCGCCGCCTTCAAGTCGAAGAGCGCGTCGGCTGCCATTTCCAGCCGTTTCTCCGGACTGGTCCGCGACGGGCTGGCCCCGCATGCTTGCGCCAACACCATGCAGGGCATGGACGTTGCGCTCACCGATCTGCTCGACGGCTTCCATGCCGCCGAGACCGGCGGCGTCGTCAAGCTCGCCGAATTGCAGCGCCAGGGCTACGCCTATTTGCGGCCCTGAACCTCTACCGACTTGAACATGAGCACGGCGAGGCCCTACGAAGAGCAGGAGAGTCCCGGAGGAATGCCAGCCACCACAACCGCCCCTGTCACCGCCGCCCCTGTCACTTCCACCCCTGTCACTTCCGCCCTTGTCCCCCCTTTGGCGACCTCGCCGGCAAGGCGGTGCTGGTCACCGCGACCGGCATCGGGGCGGTACTTGCACCGGCCTACGCCGCGCAGAAATGCCGCGTCGCGCTGCATTACAATTCAAGTCGGCCAAAACCTCGCCAAAACCATCCGCAACGGCGGTGGCGAGGTGTTCCCGGTCCAGGGCGATCTCTCGATAGCTGCCGATGTCGAGCGCGTCGTCGAGGGCCGCACGCAACATTTCGGCCGGCTCGATGGCTTGGTCAACAATGCCGCCTCGGCCGCGTGCCTTACGCCCCACTGACCGAGGCGCATTGCGACGCGGACCTCAACGCCCGCTCCGTGCTGACCGCATCACGCAAGGCGATGCCATAGCGCCAGGGCGGCTTCAGCGTCAACACCTCGTCGATCGCGGCGCGCAATGGCGCCGGCGGCGGCGCCGGCCTTTATGGCTCGGCTCGTCTCCACCCGCGGCATGGCCAAGGAACTGATCGGCTCGCGTCAACGCGGTGGCGCCGGACACCATCGCCTTCCATGAGCGCTATTCGACCGAGGAGCAGGCCATGGTTGCCACCATTCCGCAGGGCCGCGCCGGCACGCCGCAGGACTGCGTCGGCGCCGTTCCTCTCGTCCGCTCAGTTGAGCGGTTACATCACCGGGCACGACGGTGGCCAGTTGATGCCGTGAGCGGCGACCTGCATACTTGTCGCAGCAAGCAACGGAGAAACCGGCAATGTATGGTCTGATCGGCAAGATGCGGGCGACGCGCGGCCACCGCGACGCAATGATGGACGTCCTGCTTGCCAGCACCGGCGCCCTGCCGGGCTGCCTGAGCTACATCATCGCCACCGATCCGGCCGATGCCGACGCGATCTGGGTGACCGAGGTATGGACCGACCAGGCAAGCCACAAGGCTTCGCTGCAATTGCCGGAAGTCCAGGCGGCGATTGCCAGGGCGCGGCCGATCATCGCCGGGTTTGAGTTCCAGGTGGAAACGCATCCTGTCGGTGGGTTTGGGTTGCCGGCGAAGGCGGGATAGGCTGGCGGGGGGGGGGGGGGGGGGGGGGGGGGGTGGGGGGGGGCGGGGGGAGGGGGGGGGGGGGGGCGCCGCCCCGCGCCCCAAGATGTAGGGCCCCCGCCCCCCCCCCCCCCCCCCGGCGCCCCCCGCGCCCGCGGCCCCCCCCC
>NZ_JBVVQO010000039.1:0-59673 GCF_055811215.1 Mesorhizobium sp. WSM4819 | reverse complement strand
ACGGGGGCTGCGCGGCGGACACGCCAACGTCACCGCTGAATGCCACGCCATTTTTGCAGAACTTGACGCACACAACTCATCGGTGATCGATTCCATAGAAGATGGTCGAAGATGGTCGCGATCGGGTGGATAGCTGCCGCAGGGAGTGCGATCCCAAGTTTCCCGCAGCCCTCCTTTGCAACACTTTGGGCTCCTCGACGTTCTCCCAAGGCACGCTTCGAAGCCGCGGCGGTTCGGCAATCTGCATCGATGTGACGCTGGAGGAGACCCCATGGACATGGGCAACAGGAAGACGCAGTTCAATATCTGGTACTGGATCGCCGCCTTCGTCGGGCTGATGATTTTCCAATATGTCTACACCGCCACGCAGCATGTCGCGCAGATTCCCTATAGCCAGTTTGAGACCCTGCTGCGCGACGGAAAGATCGCCGACGTGCAGGTTTCCGATCGCTTCATCCAGGGCCGCTTCAAGCAGCCGCAGGACGGCAAGCCGCTGTTCATTACCACGCGCGTCGAGCCGAATCTTGCGCGGCAGCTGCAGGAACACGGCGTCACCGTCACTGGCCAGATCGAAAGCACCTTCCTGAGCGACCTGCTCTCCTGGGTCGTCCCGATCCTCGTCTTCTTTGGCTTGTGGATGCTGCTGATGAGACGAATGGGTGGTGGCATGGGCGGTTTGATGCAAATCGGCAGGAGCAAGGCCAGGGTCTATGTCGAGGCCAATACCGGCGTCAGATTCGAGGACGTGGCGGGTGTCGATGAGGCCAAGGCCGAGTTGCAGGAGATCGTGGATTTCCTGAAGAGCCCGCAGGAATACGGCCGTCTTGGAGGGCGCATGCCCAAGGGCGTGCTGCTGGTCGGACCGCCCGGCACCGGCAAGACACTGCTCTCGAAAGCCGTTGCCGGCGAGGCAAAAGTTCCGTTCTTCTCGATCTCGGGCTCAGAATTCGTCGAGATGTTCGTGGGCGTCGGCGCCGCCCGTGTGCGCGACCTGTTCGAGCAGGCACGCGCCAAGGCCCCGGCGATCATCTTCATCGACGAACTCGACGCGCTGGGCCGCGCCCGCGGTGCGGGCCCGATGATGGGCGGGCACGACGAAAAGGAGCAGACGCTCAATCAACTCCTGGTCGAGCTCGACGGTTTCGATCCGAAAATCGGCGTCGTGCTGCTCGCCGCGACGAACCGCCCGGAAATCCTTGACCCGGCACTTCTTCGCGCCGGCCGTTTCGATCGGCAGGTGCTGGTCGATCGGCCGGACAAGCAAGGTCGCGTCCAGATACTCAAGGTCCACATGAAGAAGGCTAAGCTGGCGGCCGATGTCGATGCCGAAAAAGTCGCCGCGCTGACGCCGGGTTTTACCGGCGCCGATCTCGCCAATTTGGTCAATGAGGCGACCCTGCTTGCCACGCGCCGGAGGGCGGATGTCGTCACGATGGACGATTTCAACAATGCGGTCGAGCGCATCGTGGCCGGGCTCGAGAAGCGCAACCGACTGTTGAACCCGAGGGAACGCGAGGTCGTCGCCTATCACGAAATGGGCCATGCGTTGGTGGCCATGGCGCTGCCCGGAGTGGACCCCGTGCACAAAGTATCGATCATCCCGCGCGGCGTCGGCGCGTTGGGCTATACGATCCAGCGGCCGACCGAGGACCGCTTCCTCATGACGCGCGAGGAACTGGAGAACAAGATGGCGGTGCTGCTCGGCGGCAGGGCGGCCGAGTGGATCGTGTTCGGGCACCTGTCAACGGGGGCCGCCGATGACCTGACCAAAGTGACCGATATCGCCCGCGCCATGGTCACGCGTTACGGCATGTCGGAAAAGCTCGGCCATGTGGCGCTGGAAAAGGACCAGCGCTCCTTCCTGAGCCCCAACCCACTTGCCGGCGGTCCGCGCGAGCACGATTACGGCGAGGCCACCGCCGAGGCTATCGACGAGGAGGTTCGCAGCATCGTCGACACAGCTTTCGCGCGAACCGTCGGGCTCCTCACTGAGCGACGGGATCTGCTGGAAAAGACGGCGCGCAAGCTGCTCGAAATCGAGACGCTCAGCGAGGCCGAGCTCGCATCGCTCGTCGGAAACGTCGCGGCACCGGACCGCACGGAGGCATCCGAACCGCAATCGGGGAAACGACCGATACGACGAGGCAGGGCTGCGGCTGCAAACTTCTCGCGCCCGGGCGAGTGATGCATCGCCGATCTCGACGCTGCCTCCGCTGGTGACCCGTTCCCCAGTGGCATAGTGTCGCTCCCAATCACCGAGATGGTCGCCCAGACAGTGTTCATTCAACAAGGACCAGCACGCCCTCTCGCGCGCCAGGCCGGCATGCGGGCGGCGGCGAATCCGCGCCGCGGTGCCCGTTGACCGGCTTATTAAAAGCCTAGTAAGGCAGCGTTACGCGACCGATCCTTGTGTCTGTTTTTCGGATTTGGCGTTGCTTCGTCGCCCTCCGAATCCGCCGGTTCCGATAGGCCAAGCTGAATGACCGACCTCGTTTGCCTCGAATTCGCCCCGATCGTTGAAGAGGCCCTCGGCCAGAGTACGCTTTACCGGGAGGCGGAATGATGCAAGCTTCGACACGCATCAGGTCGATGTCAATCGGAGCAAAAGCAAGAGCAAGTGGCTAGGTCAGGCAGTCCGGATGAAACCGTAGCGGCCGATACGCGGCCGCCTGCCGGTTCCGTGCACAGAACGGCCACGGCGGCACCACATATCGTCACGGTCATCGACCCGTCGCTCAAGCGGCCGATCCTCGACCTGGGGGAAATCTGGGCCTTCCGCGAGCTGGTGTTCTTCCTGGTCTGGCGCGACATGAAGGTCAGATATCGCCAGACCTACCTCGGTATCCTGTGGGCGGTGCTGCAGCCGATGATCGCCATGTCGGTGTTCAGCATCTTCTTCGGCAAACTCGTCGGCGTTCCGTCGAACGGCATGCCTTATCCGCTGTTCGTGCTTTGCGGGCTGGTACCCTGGAACTTCTTTTCGAGGGCGGTCGGCAGCATGACGGGCAGCCTCATCGGCAGCCAGGAGCTTGTGAAACGCGTCTATTTTCCGCGCGTCGCCATCCCGATGTCGGCGATGCTGTCCTGCGTGATGGACATGGTGCCCGGATTCGCAATCGTGCTCGTCGCGCTCGCGGTCTTCGCAACCGCGCCCGCGGTGCAGATTGTGCTGCTGCCGGTGTTCGTCCTTGTCATGATGGCCGCCGCACTGGGGCTCGGGCTCGCGCTGTCGGCTTGGAATGTCCGCTATCGCGATATCGGCTACATCGTCCCCTTTGCCTTGCAGATACTTCTGTTCATGACGCCCATCGTCTATCCGGGCAGCCTTGTGCCCGAGGTCTGGCGGCCGCTCTACAGCCTCAACCCAATGGTGGGCATCGTCGAGGCGATCCGCTGGTGCGTGGTCGGCGCGCCGGCTGACTGGAGCGTGGTGGCGATCTCGACCGTCTCGTCTGTGCTGCTTCTCGCCTTCGGCCTGGTCGTCTTCTCGAGGGCCGAGCGAGCCCTCCCTGACCTGATCTGAGCCATGCCCGACCTCGCCATCCGAGCAACCAACCTGTCCAAAGCCTACCGGCTGGGCATGACGAGCAATGCCTATCCTACGCTTCGGGACGCGCTGGTGTCCGGCGCACGGGATCTGTTGCGCGGCCAGCGCTCACCCCCGCGCAAGGATTACGCCGACGAGCAATTCTGGGCGCTGAAGGATATCTCATTCGAGGTTCGCGCCGGCGAGATCGTGGGCCTGATCGGACCAAACGGAGCCGGCAAGAGCACGCTGCTCGGAATTCTGGCGCAGATCGTAGGCCCGACCTCCGGCCGTGCCGATGTCCATGGACGGCTTGGAGCACTTCTGGAAGTCGGAACAGGCTTCCATTCCGAGCTGACCGGCCGGGAAAATATCTATCTCAATGGCGCAATTCTCGGGATGCGGCGCGCGGAGATTGCCGCCAAACTCGACGAGATTGTCGATTTCTCGGGCGTGGAACAGTTTCTCGACACGCCTGTGAAGCGCTATTCCAGCGGCATGTACCTGCGGCTCGCCTTCGCGGTGGCGGCACATGTCGACCACGACATCCTCGTGGTGGACGAGGTGTTGGCAGTCGGCGATGCGGCGTTCCAGAAGAAGTGCATCGGCAAGGTAGGGCAGATCGCCCAAACCGGCCGCACGATTGTCTTCGTTAGCCACCAATTGTCTGTGGTGCAAAAACTCTGCACCCGGGCGATCCTTATCCGCGGCGGCACCGTCAGGGCCGATGGGCCCACTGCAAATGTGATCGAAACCTACCTTCGCGGGATCGCGGACCAGGCCACCGAGAATCTCGCCACCCGTTCGGTCCGCTCCGGTCGCGGTCGGGTTCGCTTGACGGCGATCGAGATCGAAGGCGACGCGGGTGTCCCGACCGCCGGGCAGCGCACTCGCTTTCGCTTTCGTGTCGCCGGCGACCAGTCGCTCGTCGATTGCTCTTTCACGATCTACGACGAGTTCGGCGATGCCGTGACGTCGTTCGACTCTGCCGAGCATTCGGATAGCGAACTCGGCAGCGACAGCTTCGTTTGCGAGTTTCGGCCCTTCCTGCTGCGTCCCGGCCGCTACCGGATCAATGCCGCCCTGACATCGCGTGAGGGTGTGCTCGAGGATCACGTCGAGGGTGCGGCGACCTTCGATGTGCAGCCGGGCCTCCTCGACGGACGGCTGGTCAATGCCGAGCCAGGATACGGCAGTATGACGATGCCTCACCGCTGGACCAAAGGGGCATAGGCTCAGCCGAGGATATCGATGAAGATACTGGTGGCAGGCTGGTTCAGTTTCGCGCGCGGGCATGCCACCGTGGGCGACCTGCTGTCACGCGACGTCCTTTGCCGATGGCTCAACGAAAGATCCATCGCGTACGATTTCGCGACCGATCCGCCCTTTGCTGGCGGCTTGAACTGGCGGCTGGTCGACCCGGATGACTATTCCCACGTGATCTTCGTGTGCGGCCCTTTTGGCCGCAACGAGTTCGAAGCGGAATTTCTCGGACGTTTTGCGGGATGCCGGCTCATCGGACTTAACCTGTCGATGGATCTCCCGCTGGGCGAATGGAACCCATTCGATCTGTTGATCGAGCGCGATAGTTCAGCCGGAACCAATCCGGATTTGGTGTTTGCGGCGCGGCAGGTCCTTCCTCCGGTCGTCGGCGTCTGCCTTGTCGAGGAGCACCCGGGCGCCGAAGTCGAGCGCGCTAACGCGGCGATCGCGAAACTGGTGGAATCTCGCGAGCTCGCCATCGTTCGCATCGACACGCGCCTCGACGTCAATGAGGCTGGTTTGCGCACACCAGGAGAAGTCGAAGCCCTCATCGCGCGAGTCGACGCCCTCATCACGACGCGGCTCCACGGCCTCGTCCTCGCCTTGAAGAACGGCGTGCCGGCGCTTGCCGTCGATGCGGTGCCGGGCGGCGGCAAGATCGCCAAACAGTGCGCCAGGGTCGGCTGGCCGAACCTGCTCACTCTGGAGCAGATCGACGCGCCGCGGCTCGCACGGGCGCTGGACTTCGCATTGAGTCCCGACGCAAAGCGAATGGCCCAGGAGTGCGCGTTGGGAGCCGAGAAGTTCCTGCGTCAAACCCACGGCCGGCTTCTGGACAGCCTGGCTGCCAACGAACTCGAGCTCTCGTTCCGCGCCCGTCAATTGCCCGAGCGAATGGAAGCGTTTAGGGCGGACCTTTCGCTCGCCGGGGATTTGCCGGCCGAACGGGACGAGGCGGAGATTAAGCCCGCGGCCAAGTCTTGGAGGCGGACGGTCATCCGGAAAGCTTTCACCATGCTTCGTCGAGGATGAGCGAGCGGGGGCGTATCGCCGAGCGCCAGACCCGACCGACGGGTGGTCAGAGGCTGACGCTCCCGGTGATCATCTTGGATAGCCGCGCGAGTTTTCGCGCGAAACGACGACGCAGTCTCGCGAACCGCGTCGCGGCCTTCAATGACAGCCGATCGACCCCGTTTCGAACAGTCGGTTCGCGGGCGTAAGGCGCTCGCGCGAGACGAATCGCACGATCGAGCTTGCGATCCTCGACCCTGCTTTCGGCAACGTATTCGGCGAGCCAGTCGAGAAAAGTCGCGCGGGCCGGATGCGCACCCGTGCGATCATAGAGCCCATGCTTCGTCGCCTGCGCCGACACCGATCCGGAATGCTGCCGATAGCGCGAAAGACAGATCGGCGTGACGTAGACCGGGTAGCGCAAGAACAGCTTGGCCCAAAGTGCCTGGTCCTCGTAGAGCTGGAAGCGCTCCTCGAAGCCGCCGACGTGCTCGATCGCGCTGCGGCGCACCAGCACGGAACAGGTGCAGGGGACGTGCCCGTCTTGCATCAGGATGATGCGGCGCAGCAGTCGCAGCGGCGGATGCAGGCGACCCGCAAGCCCGCCCTCCATCGGCTCGATCCAGCTGGCGCGCTGCTCTTGCGGGTACCACCATTGCGTCGGGCCAAAGATCATGGCGGCCTCCGGGTAGGCATCGCCTGCCGCAAGCACCGTTTGCAGCATGATCGGCTCGAGGAGATCGTCGGCATCAAGGAAGGCGAAGAATTCCCCAAGCCCCGCCCGCAGACCAGCATTGCGGGCTGCGGCAGCGCCGCGAGCCGATCCCACGGAGCGATCCAGCAGCCTGATGCGGACGTCTTGCTCGGCAGCCTGCCGGGCGACCAGGCGGCTGTCGTCCGTTGACCCGTCGTCCACCAGGATCAATTCCCAGTCGGCCACGGTCTGGGCTTTCACGCTGGCGATCGCATCGGCAAGATAGGCTTCAGCGTTCACGAACGGCGTAATCACCGAGACGCGCGGCGCAGGCCTCACCGTAGCGCCCGCAATTGCCGCCGGAACCGGCGCTTGGTGGCCACATACCTTGCCTTTGCAAGGGTCCGCCAGATTGCAGAGCGCACACGAAGGGAAGGGCTGTGGTGCGCAATCGAGGCGTTCAGCCAGCGCAAGAACGTCAGTCGTGCTGCCTCGTCATCGCCTGCAGAAGCAGAGGTCGCCGAACAGCTTTGCGAATGCTGACGGTATTTCGCCCAGGTGCGGTCCGACACGTAGGCGGGCGCGAAGGCCAACGCCTTGGCGAAAAAGGTCTGGTCCTCGAACATTAGGCGGAAGCAGTCGTCGAACCCTCCCAAGGTCGTGAACAGATCGGCACGCATCAACGCATTGCAGGTTGTGGGCGTCTGGGCCTTGCTCTCGAGAAGCAGCTCGAAGAGCACCGGCGGGTCGTATCGCCTGTCTGGCTTGACGCCGAGCGGGTAATAGAAGTCCTGCCGCCGGCTGCCTTCCTCCCAGCTGTGCCAGATCAGCGTGCGGCCATAGATCATCCCGAGAGCCCGGTCCGCGGTCATGATGGCGACCTGTTCAGCGAGCTTTTCCGGCAGCCAGACATCGTCGGCGTCGAGAAACCCGATGTAGCGCCCGCGGGCCTCGATCAACCCCAGGTTGCGTGACGCGCTGATGCCATGGTTCTGGCCGTCGGGATGGTTGATAAGCCGGACCTTGTCGGGCAGTTCGTGCTCATAGCCGCGCGCAATGGCGGCGGTGTCATCCGTCGACCCATCGTCGACCACGATCAGTTCCCAGTCGGTGAAGCTCTGACACACGATGCTGTCGATAGCTTCCCGAAGATAGGCTTCTCCGTTGCGCACCACGATGATGGCGCTGACTGTCGGTGACGATGTCCGGCCGTCAGCCATGGTTCAGCACCTTGCGCTGAAAATCCGCTTCATCCCAGTCCGCGGCAAGTATGCGCGGAATTCGGAACGGGTGCGTCCGAGGACCGATCTCTCGCTGTATCGTGGTCAGCGCGTATTGCAATCCGGATGTCTCGACGGCCTGCACACAAGCATCATTGTAGTCGCCAAACGGATAGGCGAATCCCGTGACCGGCTGACCGGTCATCGCCTCACAATCCCTGCGGCTCTGTGCGACTTCATGACGAAGGTCGTGCGAACTCACAAGCGGAAGCGACGGATGGGTCAGCGTATGCCCTCCGATCTCGATCTCGTCGGCAGCCGCCAGTTGGCGCAACTCGGCTGCCGTCATGGCGCGATCGCTCAGCCGCAAATCGGCTGTGCCTCCCGCCCAGGCAGCCAGCTGGTCCAAAACCGATGCCCGAAGCCGCAGAACCATCGGCTTCAGCAAAGCATGCAGGCTCGCATGAAGGGCTTCTCGGGTAATGGCATTGTCGTTTGTTATCTTTGAGCGGTCGTCCAAAAGCTGCCACTCACGGCGCTCGCCGCCAAGATCGATCGCAAGGCGTGGCGGCAGGTGTGCGGTCTCCAGCACGATGCGGGAGAGGACGTCCCACCAGAAGCCCTGTCGGTCGCCGATCGCCTGCGTGGTGATGAAGACGGTGGCCGGGCACCCGAACTGCCGCAGGATCGGCAGTGCATTCCGAAAAACGTCCGCGTAGCCGTCGTCAAAGGTGATGGCTGCGACTTTGCGCGGCAAACGTCCCTCGCGCAGTTGCTTTGCCAACCAGAGCATCGGAACGACGTTGCGGTCGCGTTTCAACATATCGATCTGGCGGGCAAAGCGCTCGGGCGCGACAGCGCACTGCCACGGATCTGCAGTCACCTTCGCAACGCGGTGGTACATCAACACGATCGGCCGCTGTGTCCCGGCAAGTCGCCGCCCCAAATTCAGCAGCTTGCTGATCGTGCGGCGCGCCGTCATCAGACTCCTTGCCCCTTGCGAGCACGGCCGGCCACAATCACTGGACAGTGTGGATCATGGACATCGAGGTCTTCGGCCCTCAGCTCATGCTCGGCCAAGCCGTAAAGGAAGGCTGTAGCGACGTAAACATTGCCGTAGTGGGTGACGTCGACATTGCCTGGGCCGAAACGATCCGACAGCAGCCGCCGCAAGGCGGCGGGCGTCAACGACCAATACCAGCTGTCGCCCCACTCGCCACGGTCGATCGGGCTCACCCAAGGCACCGTTACGAGCAGTATGCCGCCTGGCTTCAGGATCCGCCAGAGTGTCGCGACGGCGCCCTCGAGCTCGAACAAAAGATGCAGGGTTTGCGTCAAAACAATGCAGTCGAAGGTGTCGGAAGGGATGTTTTCGCCATCGGCGAGG
This sequence comes from Mesorhizobium sp. WSM4819, assembly GCF_055811215.1. Taxonomy (NCBI): domain Bacteria; kingdom Pseudomonadati; phylum Pseudomonadota; class Alphaproteobacteria; order Hyphomicrobiales; family Phyllobacteriaceae; genus Mesorhizobium; species Mesorhizobium sp. WSM4819. The sequence goes on along the minus strand of NZ_JBVVQO010000039.1, from coordinate 50,572 downwards.
TTGCCCACGAAGGTGGTCGACGGATGTCCTTGATAGCGATTGAGTACGTCGCTCTTTGTGACACCCTCGCCACCGAAGCGGCGGGTATACTCGTTATCGCCAATCTCCAGCACCCGTCCGCGGATGTCCGACGATTTGGAGGCGAGGAAAGCCTCTATGTATCGGCGATCGACGGGCTTGCCACGGTCAAAGCCGAATTCCTTGCTGATAGGCGAAGTCCGCTGCAGATCGCCAAATCGTACTCGCTTGCGAAGCTCGCGCCTCCGGCGCCAGGTTCCGAGATGTTTACGCGCGGCCCTGATCGTGCTGCGTGGTGCGATCCACGCAATTCTTGCGGTGTTCCGGAGCTGGCGGACCACCGGCGATCTTGATCTCACCGCTCCTATGAGTTGGCCTATCTGCTTGCCGGCGTAATAGTTTTTCCATCCGGCGATGCCGTCGCGATGAGCACCGGCCCAGTCAGGGCGGCTCTGCGCTGCCTGCTGCTGGTTGCCGAGTACTTTCAACACGCTGGTCAGCATCAGGGGGATATTGTTCGACATGTTGGTGCCGTAGCGACGATAGTACGCCAGGCAAGTGGCCGTGCACATTACAGGGTAGAGCCGCGACAGGCGCAGATATACGTCATAATCTTCGCACGCCGGCAGCGACCTGTCGAAGCCGCCAACCTCCTCCAACCGATCGCGCCGATAAAGTACCGTTGCGTGCATGCCGATCAGATTGCCACTCAGAAATCCGCGGAAGGCATCATCGCCAACGGGCTGCAGGGGGATGGCACGGAGCGACTCTCCGGCCCGGTCAATGTAGTTGTGCGCGCCATAGACGAAGGCGCAGCTCGGGTGATCCCGGAACTGCTGAAGGTTCGTCGCGATGGCTTTGGGACACAGCTTGTCATCCGCGTCGAGGAAGGCGACGAACTGTCCGGCCGCTGCCTTCCATCCGGTATTGCGGGCAGCTGCAAGTCCTTGGTTTTCTTGCCGGATGTAGGTCACGCCCGGATAGCGGCGAACTATGTCGCCGGGCATGTCCGTCGAACCGTCATCCACGACGATGACCTCGTCCGGCCGAACGGTCTGTTCCATCACGCTGTCGATCGCATCGGCCAGGAAATGTGCGTGATTGTACGTCGTGATGACGAGCGAGACCAGTGAAGGGGGAGGGACCGGCTGGTCGGTCATTGGGCCAGCGTCCGCGTCTCGACCGTCGGATAGCCGGCGAACGCAAGCCAGCCAACCGACCGCCGGCAGGCCTCTTCGAAGGCCACAACCGGCTGGTATCCGAGTTCCCGCTCGGCCTTGGTCGAGAGCAGTTTGGTCCTGCACCGGTGAAGCAGCGTGCGCTCCTCAGTTATCTCAATGTGTGGCCCGGATGCGGCCCCCGCATTCCTTTGCCGCCATTTGGCATAGCCAGCCTTAAGCCCGACGTTGACGGGCTCCGGAAGATTGCGGGCAAGCTGCCGAACGACTTCGGAACTTTGCAAGCGCTGCCGCCAACTCAGCTGGAAGCTGGCTGGCGCCGCTACGGTAATGGCCGCCAGATCAAAGCCGAGCGCGTCGGCGACAGGCCTGCAGAGATCCGCCCACGTGACCTCTTCGCTGTCGCAGACAAGATACGTCTGGCCATCCACATCGCGCGCCTCGATGGCGCTGCGGATCGCATGCACGACGTTGTCGACATAGATGCTGTTGCAGATGCCTTGCCCGCCCTCTACAAGATAGGCGGTGCCTGCCAGCAGTTCGTCGGCAAAGCCGCCTGTCCAGCTGGAGCGCGGCCCGAAGACAATGCTCGGCCGCAGCACCACGACTTCCACATTGCCGGAGCTGCGGAGTTCCGCAAGGAGACGCTCGGCCCGGATCTTGGCGACATTATATTCTATCGCCTGTTTGTCGCTCAGCGCACTGGTCTCGTCCGTTCCGGGTGCGGGCGACTGGCCGTGGACGGAGGCGCTGCTGAGATAAACGAGACGCCGGACCCCTGCGGCCTCTGCCGCGCGATAGACCGGCTCGATCGCGCCGACGATCGTCTGCGGGTCGCCAGCAATCGCATGCACGACATGGTCGCAACCTTCGAAGGCAGAAGCGAGCGCCGGAGCATCGCAGGCGTCTGCTACGCGCCCATCCAGCGCAAAGCGCGATGCGCTTGCCAGCGCGGCGGTGCGCCGCACGACGGGGCGCACGTTTGCAAAGCCTTCAAGGTGCGCCAGTTCGACCACCCGACTGCCTATGAAACCGTTCGCTCCGAGAACCGCAACAGAGTAGGTCATTGCGAAGCCTCGTTGGACGCGGCGGCATGAGCAAGTTCCGCTGCCGAGAGCCACGGCATATCCATGAGGCGGCGCGAGGCGTAGCACTGCTCGATCAGCGCCAGCACGCTGCGCCCGGCGCTGGCAGGAACAGGGGGAGGGGCGTGGGCACGGAGCGACTCGACAAAGCCTGCGATTTGGGCAGCGAAGCAATCGAGGAAGGTCGGTGCCTGCCCGGACGTTCGTCGAAGCGATAGCGTTGCGATTGCCGCGGCACCGGTGAAGCCGATCTCGAGCGTCTCGGTATCGCCGACCGTCCAGGCAATCCAGCCGCGATCGCCTTCGAAATGGTAGCGATTCGGCTGTGCCCAGTCGCGGCTGAGGCGAACGTGCACTTCGATTTCGTCGTAGTGGAGGCGGACCAGACAATTGGCTTCGATCCCGCCCATCGCATCGTCGGCATAGTCGATTTCCGTTGGAGTTCCGAGCCACCAATTCAAAAGATCCAGACAGTGGGTCCCAATATCCTGAAGAACGCCGCCCCCAGACTCGATCCGGCCGAAGTAGCGCGGCGACGCGACCGGCCAGGCGAAGGGACCGCCCTCGAAGCAGGTCACTGCGCGCAGCCGACCTATCGCGCCGCTTTCGAGCATGTCCTTGATCGTTCGGGTCGCCAGAAACTGGCGCCGCACAAGTCCAATGGCGGCAGACAAGCCCTTTGCGCTGGCTGCGGCGAGAATGCGGTCGGCATCGCTAGCGGTCGTGGCCAACGGTTTTTCGCAAAAGATGTGCAGCCCCGCCGCGAGCGCCTCAACGGCCTGATCCGCGTGAAAACGCGGCGGTGACGCGATGATCGCCGCGTCGGCCCCAAGAGCCAGCAGGTCTTCGAAGCGGGGTACGGCCACGGCCTCCGGCAAGACGCCGCGCACCACCGCCGTCGCCTTCTCGTCGGGGTCGAAGATACCGACGATATCGACGGCACCTGCGCGTTCAAGGCCGTCAAGCGCCTGCGCGTAGTAAGTCTGCGTCACGGCCCCGCAGCCGGCAAGAACGAGCCGCATTGGCTTGCGGTCGCCATGGTCGGCTCGCTGTGAAACGGGGTCAGAGCCTGCGGCCAAGGCCACCTCCATGTCTGAGGAACAAGCCTGCTGCCCGGCCAGCGACATGCAACGAAGGTTCAAATCGGAATGCTTCCCTCACTTGCGCCCAAAAAGCAGCACGATCGCCCGCCGCCAGCAGGCGCCGCGCATTATCCAGCGAGCTTGCGGCGTAGGTTCGACGCGCGCTCCGGGTGACTTCGTCCGCGACCCCGGCTGGCAGATAAGCCCTGAAAATTTCGATAGCCATGCGCGTATACGCCATGTCCTGCGCGCTGCGCATATGACGGCCCGTGTTGGACGCTTCATGCATGCGATAGAGAGCAAGCGGTTGCGGTTCGTACCAGACCGGAAAGCGCGCGGCGATCCGCACCCACATCTCCCAATCTTCGCTGCATTTCAGTCGCTTGTCGAAGCCGCCGAGCTGCTCGTAGACCGCTCGGCGGACTGCCATGGCGGGCGTCATGATCCGTTGCTCCACAGCAAGGCTGACGAGTGGATCGGCAAGCAGGCCGCCATCCGGCTGCACCTCCGGCGTCAGCGACAACTCTCGCCCATCGGCATCGATATAGACGGACCGGCAGAAGGCCGCACCGGCTTTGGGCTCGCCGTCGAAGCCCTGCCGCAGCGCTTCGTAGAATCCGGGCCGAACGAGATCATCGCCGTGCAGCAGATGGACGATTTCGCCGCGCGCCCGGGTCAGGCAAGTCTGGAAGTTCGCAATATGGCCGACATTGCGGGATTGCCGGAAAAAGCCGACGCGGTCACCACCAAGCCGTCGCACCACGTTTTCCGGGTCGTCAACCGACCGGTCGTCCACGACCTCGATCTGCATGCTGCCGCGCCCTGGATCCTGCGCAAGCACGCTTTCGAGCGTGCCGCCGAGGAAGCGAGCGCAGTTGAAGGTCGGGATCATGACCGACCATTTCGGCCGATCGAAAGCCGCGGCAAGCGGCGGCACCGCATCGCGATATGAGGCAGAGGCGGATGCAGTCATCCGGGCACCGCGGTGGCCCTGAAGAGCCGCAGCCCCAGTTGGAGCGCTTCGCGCCTTGAGACCGTGCGGCCGACCGCGCCACCTCGCAGGCTTCGGCGGAAGCACGAGCGGGCGGAGGCGAGGTCGCCATCCGCCAGATATCGCTTCGACCAGTCGAAGAAAAAGCGGGAATAACCGCCGCGTGCCGACAGCGCATCCGACGGTTCCAGGACGGAGATCATGCGCCGGTAAAAGCCCTCAATGGTGTCGAGCTTGGATCGGTCCGGGAGGGCCGAAAAGAGCCCGGCCCCATGCAGGCGGTAGACGCCGACGATGTCGTCAACGAAAGCCAGGTCCCCGGCCTTGGCACAGAGCACATAAAGCGGCCAATCGGTGATGGGGAAAAAGTCTGCATACCAGGACGGCACGTCGCGAACGCAGGCGGTCCGCATCATGCCGGCGCAGGTGGCAAAGGGGTTTCCCTGCCAGATGTCTTCGAGCGTTAACTCCGGCTTTTGATCCGCGCGAGTCCAGCGATCAACGGTAATATTCTTGCCCATTGCGACGGCCGCGTTGTGGAAGACTGCTGCGATTCCTGGGTGCGCTTCGAGGTAGTCCGCCTGGTCCTGGAGCTTTGTGCGGGACGTCCACAGGTCGTCGCCGTCGAGCAGCGCCACATAGCGCCCGCGAGCACGGCGGAGTCCCCTTGCGACGACTTCGTTCGAGCGGACGTTTTGCTCCGAATGAATAGCTGTCACGCGATCCGGATTGGCAGCCGCAAAGCGCCGCACGATCTCTCGCGTCCCGTCGGTGGAAGCATCTTCGCTGATCAGGATTTCGATGGGAAAGGACGTCTTCTGAACGAGCGCACTGTCGATGGCGGCCGCGATGTAAGGTTGGTGATTGTACGTCGCGATCAGCACCGTCACCAGGATCGGCGCTTCGTCAAGCAATCGCCCACTTGCTGGCTTGTACTGCGTCAACCGAACAACGTCTCCGCGGGAGCGCACAGGGAAAGTCCGAGAGCGAAATGGCAAAACGAAGTCACCTGTGCAATCAATCGCCCTCGATAGGCGATGCTGGCTTAGCCTGACAGGACAGTATAACATGTTCGACGGGAGGCGGGAAATCTGCATGACCACTCGTGTCGTGATCGCGGGAGGCGCCGGATTCATAGGGTCGCACGTCGTCGACAGGCTTCTCAAGTGCCGTGACATCGCAGACCTCGTCGTCGTCGACAATCTTTGGACCGGTCGCATCGATAACCTTGCGCACGTCAAGGATAGCCGCCTGAGGTTCGTGCAGGCGGACGTAGAAACAGTAGACCTTCCTGGCCTGTTCGACGAGATCTACCATCTCGCCTCGCCGGCCTCGCCGCCGTGGTATTTGAAGGAGCCGCTGCGCACCATTTCTGCCAATGTCGCTGGCACGCTGCATCTTCTGAAGCTGCTCAGGCCTCAAGGCCTGTTCTGTTATACCTCGACATCGGAGGTTTACGGCGACCCCCTCGTTGTACAGGGCCGCGCGCTTCTTATGATGAGAGCAAGCGGTGCGTCGAAGCCTTGCTGTTTGGAGTGATCCTGCGATCGCGTTGTCTTTCTGGTCGCCCACACGATAGTTGCAGTCGTCCTTGCGCTTGCGCTACCTTTGTGGCGCGGACTCCGTAAGCAGAGTCGTCGCTAACCTCCGATCGCAGCTGACTAACAGGGATTTGGTAAGGGGCTATCTGCAAGACAGATCTTGCAAGGCGTGAGATTTTGGGTGCTATCGATGGCCGTCTTGGTGACCGGAGGCGCCGGCTATATCGGCAGCCACATGGTGTGGGAGCTGCTTGACGCCGGTGAGGACGTCGTGGTCCTCGACCGCCTCTCGACCGGCTTCGACTGGGCGGTGCCCCCGGGGGCTACGCTCGTGGTCGGCGACATCGCGGAGATCGCGCTGGTCCGCTCGATCATCCGCCGGCATGCGATCGACGCGATCATTCATTTCGCCGGCTCGATCGTGGTGCCGGAATCGATTGCCGATCCGCTCGGCTACTACGAGAACAACACGTCGAAGACCCGCACGCTGCTCGAAGCGGCGGTTGCGGCCAAGGTTTCGCACATCATCTTTTCCTCGACCGCCGCCGTCTATGGCAGCGGCGGCATGGCGGCGGTGCGCGAAGACCATCCGCTCGAGCCGCAATCGCCTTACGGCGTCTCCAAGCTGATGAGCGAATGGATGCTGCGCGACGCCAGCGCCGCGCATGGTTTCCGCTATACTGCGTTGCGCTACTTCAACGTCGCCGGCGCCGACCCGCGCGGCCGCACCGGCCAGTCGACGCCGGGCGCCACGCACCTCCTCAAGGTCGCTTGCGAAACCGCGCTCGGCAAGCGACCGTTCATGCAGGTCTACGGCACCGACTATCCGACGCCCGACGGCACCGGCATCCGCGACTACATCCACGTCTCCGACCTCGTCGCAGCCCACCGGCTCGCACTGGCCCGGCTGCGCGCCGGTGGCGACAATCTCGTCGCCAATTGCGGCTACGGGCACGGCGCTTCCGTGCTCGAGCTGATCGACAGCGTGCGGCGCGTGCACGGCACGGATTTCGACGTCCGCATGGCGGAGAGCCGGCCGGGCGACCCAGCGGCCGTGATCGCCGATTCCGCGCTGGCGCGCCGCGAGCTTGGCTGGCAGCCACGCTATGACGATCTCGACCAGATCGTCACGGACGCGCTTTCGTGGGAGCGCATCCTGGCGGCCAAGAATTCTACTCGCGGCGGCGATCGATAACGATCGCCCAGTCCCTTTGCGGTGCGACCCGCTATCGTCGCGGGGCAGCAAATCACAGCGGATTGATCGGCTCGATGCAGTCGCCGCCCTGGTTCTTCGCGCTGTTGACGGTGCGGCTGACCCGGTGAAATTGCAACTCGCCATCGAGGTCTGCGGCGAGCAGATCCTTCGCCTCTGCTAAGGGCGTTTCATGGTCAAGCCACCGGTCATAGACGGCCGGATCGAGGATCACCGGCTGGCGCTCGTGGATTTGCCTAGTTGGCTCTCCGGCTGCCGCGGTGATGATCGTGTAGGCCCACAGGCCGGTGAACGAAAGCCAACGGTTGCAAGTGGGCGCGTCCGCCGATGTCTTTCGCATGGCTTGCTTGTGCTACGATCCAGCCGTCTGGCCCCGACTAAAGCCTTCGGCACCCAAATCTTTCAGGAGTTTTCGATGATCTATTTGCTGGCACTTTTGATCGGCGTGGTTGCCGGACTGCGCGCGATGACCGCGCCAGCCGCGGTGAGCTGGGCCGCCCATCTGGGCTGGCTGCCGCTCGAAAACAGTTGGGCCTGGTTCATGGGCTACTGGCTGACGCCTTGGATATTCGGCCTGCTCGCCGTCGTCGAGCTGGTCACCGATCAGCTGCCGAGCACGCCGAGCCGCAAAGTGCCGCAGCAGTTCGGCGCACGGCTGATCACCGGCGCGCTGTGCGGCGCGGCAATCGGCGCCAGCGCCGGTGTGACGGCCGCCGGCCTGATTGCCGGCGCTATCGGCGCAGTCATCGGCACACTCGGCGGCTTCGAGGCGCGCAAGCGGCTGGTCGCCGCTACGGGCGGCCGCGACCTGCCGATCGGGTTGGTCGAAGACGTCGTCGCGGTGTTCGGCGCACTTCTGATCGTGAGCTCGGTGTCATGAGCTAAAAATTCGACGCCATCATCGTCGGGGCAGCGCAGGCCGGCCCGGCGCTCGCCGGCCGGCTTGACTGGCACCGGCATGACCCCGTTGCGATGATCGAGCGCAAGCTGTTCGGCGGCACCTGCGTCAACACCGGCTGCATCTAGACTAGGACACTGGTGGCCAGCGCTGATGCCGCGCACACGGCGCGGCGCTGCGGCGATTTCGGTGTCGTCATCGAGGCGCCCGTCGCGTGCCAGGCAAGAAAATGAGTTACCGATCCTAGCTGTTCAGTCCCGATATGAGCTGGGTTGGATCTCTTAGGAAGCGGTGTGGTTCGACGGTCCATGCTTTGCAGATGGCCTCGTAGGGCGTGAGGCCTGCGAGGGTCTTGAGGCGTTTGGCGAAGTTATATGCGTCGAGGAAGGCCGACAGATGGGCGCTGAGCTGTTGGGCGGTGCTGTAGTGATAGCGCCGGACGGTGGCCTCCTTGAGCGTGCGGTTCATCCTCTCGACCTGGCCGTTGGTCCAGGGGTGATTGGGCTTGGTGAAGCGATACTCGATACTGTGTTCCCGGCAGACCCGGTCGAACATGTGCAGGCGATAGCGGGCCGTCGGTCCTGATCGATGCTGGATGGCGTCGCCGAACTGGATGCCGTTGTCGGTGAGCACGGTGTGGATGAGATAGGGAACGGCCTGGACCAAGGCTTCGAGGAAGCCGGCGGCGATCCTAACATTGGCGGCCTGGTGCAACTGGGCGAAGGCGAACTTGGATGTTCGGTCGATGGCCACGAACAGATGGAGTTTGCCTTCTTCCGTCCTGACCTCGGCGATGTCGATATGGAAGTAACCAATGGGGTAGTGCTTGAAGGCCTTCTTGGGTTTGTCGCCTTCCACCTCCGGTAGCCGGCTGATGCCGTGTCGTTGCAAGCATCGATGTAGCGAAGAGCGCGTGAGGTGCGGGATCGTCGCCTGCAGCGCATAGAGGCAGTCGTCGAGCGGCAGCAGGGTGTGGCGTCGGAAGGCGACGACCGCTGCCTCTTCCTCGGCCGTCAGCAGTGTGGAGCGAACCACCTTGGGTCCCATCGGTGCATCGTGCAAGAAGGCCCGCTTGCGCCACTTGGCAACGGTCTCCTGGTTGAGCCCATACTGCGCCGCTAGCTCTTTGAGCGGAGCCGCTGATGAAGGCGTTTTCGCCTGATCGCACCGGCAGGCGGGGAAAGCTGTTTTCGGCATGCTCGGTGACAAACGCAGCAAGCGGCCGTGCGCCAAGTGCCGCCAACACGGGAATCGCGTCGGTTTCGAAGCGGCCGGCGAAGTCCGCTTCGGCGCCGGGCCGCAGATGATGAATCTTGATAGCAACAATATCCAACAAGCGATTGTCTCTGCTTGACTTTTCGTGACCCGGCAGGGCCGCCTGTTGTGCGCCCGACAGATCGAAGCCGGCGCCCGGCCATGCCGGTTTCAGCAATAGCACGTCGTCGGAGGAAATCATTGTGGCGTTGGCGGCGTCGCGCCAGGCCGCCCATACCGGTCCCTCGTAGAAGGCGGTCAGTGCATTTTTCCGCGCTTCCATATCGTCGAAGCCGCGCAGCCAGATGAACATGTCAGGCCGGTCGAGATCGCGAAACTGACCGATGATGGTCATCCCTGCCGCTTCCTGACCTTCGATCAGATGATCGTCGAAGATGTCGATCAGGGTGTCGCGCCGGCCCGGTTTAAGCGTGTATTGCCTGAGTTCGACGACCGGGAGGCTGTGGGTTGTCGCATAGGCCGAGACCAGGTGCAGCGCCGCCTGTCCGCGCCCGCGATCGTGGCTGCGGCGTGAGGTCTTGCCATCGATGGCGATCTGGCCGACTGCTTCGGGCAGGCGCTCGGCAACGAAGGCAAGAAAGCAGGAGGCGAACAGGTCCGGTCCGATCCGGTTCATCACCACCCGCAGCCAATCGGCGCAGGGAATGCCGAAATGGTAGGGCTGCAGACGCCGCAGGAAGTCGAGATGCCTGTTCCCCCACAGAACGATGTCGTCATAGTCGTCGCAGGCCGCCATCGTGCCGCAGACAACCAAAAGCAGCACCTCGCTGAGCGGATACATCACCTTGCACGGCTGGCGATTGTCCTTGATCGCCGAAAAATGCTCCAAAAGGCTCTTGCGGCGCGCGGCTACGTCTTGGCTCATGGCTTCCTCTCGAATCATGGAAGCCTCTTGAATCACGCCAACCTACGCCGTGCCACAAATTACAACTCGCCGTTAACCTGAACTCGTTGCCCTGGTTGAAGAGGGGTGCTGATTGCAATGCTGGCGCCATCCTTGTTTACTGGCTCTCGCAGAGAAAATGAAGGCCGATGATCCAGGACAATGCCACGGTCGGCGTCGTGGTGCCGATGTTCAATGCCGAGCGAACCATTCGCGCCACCTTGACCAGCATCTGCCAGCAGGACCATCAGGCGCTGGACATTGTCGTGGTGGACGACGGGTCGACGGACCGGTCCGCCTCGATTGTCGCCTCCTATGCTGAGAAAGACCGACGTATACGCCTGATGAGGCAGTCGAACGCCGGTGTCGCGCAGGCCCGCAACAGCGGTGCGGCCTCTACCGACGCGGAGTTCCTGGCGTTTGTCGACGCGGATGATCTCTGGGCACCATCCAAGATCGCACTGCAACTGCGCGCCCTGCAGGAAGGCGGCTCTTCTGCGGGCCTGGCATATTGCTGGTTTGCCCAAATCGACGAGGACGGCCGGGTATTCTCACTATACCGACCCGATGCCGATGGCCGCGTTCTGCAACGGATGTGCAGAATGAATTTTGTCGGCAACGGAAGTTCGATGCTGATACGTCGCTCCGCATTCGAGCAGGCGGGACAATTCGATCCTTCGCTGAGGGCGAGGAATGCACAAGGCTGCGAGGACCTTCTCATGTGCCTCAGGGTAGCGGAAAGTTACGAATTCCGTGTCGTGCCTCAGCACCTGGTGGGCTATCGGATCACGAACGTCAACATGTCGAGCGATGTCATGCAGATGCTTCGTTCATGTGAAATCGTCCTTGCCGAGTATCGCGAAAAATATCCGCAGTTCGGCAGCGATCTCGATGCGCATCTGGTCGACATGATCCATTGGCTTGCCATCAGAGCCTTGGTCGGCGGGCGGCTGTTCGCAGCCGGCGACCTGCTGAAGAGATACTTCGTCCTGGAACCGCGCACGGCAATTTCCCGCCTGCCCAACATGATCGACATGTACTGCCGGGCCAGGCTGGTTCCTCGCTGGGTCAAAATTCGAGTGAAGCGGATGCGAAACAAGAACGCCGAGTTTCGGCGCCTATATGAAGAGACCAGCTGGTGAATGTGAGCGCATCACTGTTCGAGCGCTTGCGGCGGCTCATCCGCTTGGCGGCAGCGCCTGCATGGGCCGGGCCGACTATCGTCGGACTTGGTTTGGCTGCGGCGGTTCTCGAAGGTGCCGGCCTCTTCCTGTTCATTCCCCTGCTGCAGAGTCTCGGAGCGTCACCCGCTCAGTCCGGCAGATGGCAGCCGATATTTGACCGGCTCCTGGCGCCTGTTCCCGAACATCTGCTGACCGCCTTCCTGGTCGGAGCGCTGTGCGCCAGCATCGTTCTCAAGAACGCGGTCCTTTTCGTCAACACCTGGGTGACCCGATACGTGGACGGCCTGGTTGCGCATCGATTGCGGTCCAGGGTTTTTGACCAGACGATAAGTTCATGCATCGACTACCGGGTTGAAAACAAACGATCGGACATCATCACAACGATCGCCAACAATACCTGGAAGGTAAGCCAGGCGTTGGCCCTGGCTTACCGATTGATGGTCTGCTCCTGCACCTTCATCGTCTTTGTTCTGCTGATGCTGTTGATCTCCGTTCGACTGACCTTTTTGTCGACGCTGTTCCTGCTCGTCGGTGCCATGGCCATCCGTTTGGCTACACGTCACGCCGACGAGACTGGCAAGGCCGTGGTTGAAGAAAACAAGCAGTTCGGCCTCAGGATGTGGGAAAGCATCAACGCGCTGCAGTTGATCCGCGCCTTCACGCAGGAAGACTACGAGCGTCGTCGGTTCCTGCAGATATCCGATCGGGTGCGGCGGCGTCTCTTGCGGCTCGATATGCTCTGGGCGACCCCGGGGCCGGTTCGGAAATCTCGATCACGGTCCTGATCGGCGGACTCATTCTCGTCGCAGAATCCGCCAGCATAGGAATTGCTGCGCTGGCCGCTTTTCTGTCGCTGCTGTATCGCCTCCAGGGTCCCACGCGCGAATTGCTGCAATCCAAGGTTGCACTGGACGGTCTAGCCGGCGCCATAGACGACGTCGATGACTTCTTGCGCAGAACCGGCACACCTTTTCTTAGTCAAGGAAGCCTGGCCGCGCCTGCGCTCAGCAGGGCGGTCGAATTCCGCAACGTCTCCTTTCGCTATGCCCCCGATCAGCCTCTGGCACTGCAGGATGTCTCCTTCAGCATTCCAGTCGGCAAGACCACGGCGATCGTGGGAGAGTCGGGTGCCGGCAAATCGACGGTCATGGCGCTGCTCTTTCGTTTCCTGGATCCCAGTTCGGGGGAGGTCGTCGCCGACGGTGTGCCGCTTGTTGCATTCGAACTCCAGACCTGGCGCAAGCGGCTATCGCTGATGTCGCAGGAAGTCTATCTCTTCAACGACACAATAGCGGCCAACATCGCCTACGGAGATTTCGATACGACTCCGGACGATCTGCACCAGGCCGCCCGAATTGCAAGGGCGGACGATTTCATCCGCTCGCTTCCGGATGGTTATGAAACGCAGATCGGCGACCAGGGAATGCGCCTGTCGGGCGGCCAGCGGCAGCGGATTGCGCTTGCCCGGACGATTCTTCGCAATCCCGATATTCTCTTGCTGGACGAGGCCACGAATGCGCTGGATGTCGAAACCGAGCAAGCTTTTCAGATCGCGCTCGAGCAATATTCGCACAATCGCACCGTGGTCGTCATCGCCCACCGCCTCTCGACTGTCCAGGCGGCCGACCAGATCATCGTGATGGCCAAAGGACGGGTGATCGAGGTCGGTTCGCCGGATCAACTGCTGAAGCGACCGGGCCATTTTTCGAAGCTCCACGAATTTCAGCACGGACGTGCCGCCATGGGTGCGAATTAGGCGATGCGGTACAAACTTGTCGAAGTCGAACTGTCAAAACCGCTAGCCCCGATTGAGCTCGCTCCCGATGAGAATGGCGTCGGTGTCATCGCCCGTTGGCAAGACCGGCTGATCGCGTTCGAGATGATCGCGTTGCCTGCCGCCTCGGCCCTGTCGGTGGAAAGACTGATATCCCTTGCCGACGAACGCTTCGCTGAGCGCATTCTCGTTGCAAAGATGGCAGGAGAACTGCTGCAAAGATGTCCTGCGGTGGAAACGGCGTTGCCGAGCCTCAGCATCGCGATCTGCACCAAGGACCGCGCAAAGCGCCTTTCCCGGCTGCTGGGCTCGCTCGATCTCATTCGCTCGAAGTCCGCGTTTCAATCCGTCGAAATTATTGTTGTCGACAATGCTTCGGTCGATTCAACCACGCGCGAGGCCGTTGAGGACTTCAAGGATGTCCGCTACGTTTTCGAACCGAAGGCGGGGCTCGACTTTGCCCGCAACGCGGCTCTTCGCGCGGCTACGGGAGATGTGGTCGCCTATCTGGACGACGATGTGGTCGTCGATCGCAACTGGCTTGCAGGCCTTGCCAAGGCGTGCCGGCACAATCGCGGCGCCGGCGGCTTTACCGGCTTGGTGCTGCCGTTTCGCCTCGACACGGAAGCCCAGATCTTTTTTGAGCAAAACGGCGGATTCGGTCGCGGCTTTGTCCGCAAGGAATTCCACAACACCCGCTTTGACAATCCGCTGCACCCGGTAGGATCCGGTAGTCTCGGCGCCGGCTGCAACATGGCTTTCGACCGCGCGCTGCTCGTCGAACTCGGCGGTTTCGATGAGGCGCTTGACACCGGATCTCCGCTGCCCGGTGGTGGCGATCTCGACATTTTCTATCGCGTGCTGCGTTCGGGCCGGCCCATGATCTATGAGCCGGAGTATGCCGTTTACCACGAGCATCGCGAGACGATTGAGCAGTTGAGGCGGCAATATTGGACGTGGGGCCTCGGCATGATGGCTTTCCTTGTCAAAAGCCGTCGGACCGATGAAGAACTCAGCGCACGACACCGCGCCATGGTTCGCTGGTGGTTCTTCGATCGGCTGAAGGCGTTAGCGCGTGCGGCGCGAAGGTTTCGAGGTCGCGATTTCCGTTTCGGCATCGCGGAATTATGGGGCGGAATCTACGGCCTCGCGGGCGAATACGATCGCTCGCGTGCCCGCGTGCAGACCATCCGGGAGCAGAACCAGTGAGCGGGGACGCCTTCCGTGTCAGGCATGTCGATCTCGAGGCTGCCGATACCGACAGCGACACGGGCGACACCGCTACGCTATCGATCTTCTGGTGGAAGGACTTGCCGCTGGGGATGCGAGCCTCTCTGCCTGACGAACTGCCATATTCAAGGGCGCATCTACGGCAGTTCGCCGCGGAATTTTCAGCGGCACAGATGGCCGCACGCAGCACCTCCCTGGGCGCTCCTCTGCGGGCGACCTACGAGGGGTGGCCAAAGTCCGCGCTCTCGCTGGCTGCTGCACTCGATGCCAAGGACCTGATCGACGGCCTTGATAAGCTTGCAACAGCTTCTTCGGCATCTGCGCAAGACATTTCGGTTGTGATTTGCACGCGGGACCGCGGCCCAGCGCTGGCCGGGTGCCTTCGCAGCATTGCAAAACAACGCAGCGCTCCGGGTGAAGTGGTCGTCGTTGACAATTCCCGCGACGGCAGCGCGCGGTCCTTGTGCATGCAATTTCCGGGTGTCCATTACGTTCATGAAACGCGCCCTGGACTGAGCGTCGCCCGAACGGCCGGCGTTCGCGCAAGCCGGCATGGCATCATCGCCTTCACCGACGACGATGTCGAAGTCCATGCCGGGTGGACTGCCGAAATTGCACGCGCCTTTGCAGAGCGGGACGTCGAGGCGCTGACAGGCCTGGTGCTGCCGGCGCGGCTCGATACCCTTGCACAACGCCGCTTCCAATTCGACATGGGCGGCTTTGGCAGCACCTTCGTGCCGCTCGTCTTCGACCAGCGCTTCTTCGAAGAGACGCGGCCAAATGGAGCACATGTCTGGAAAATCGGCGCCGGGGCCAACATGGCCTTTCGGCGATCTGCCTTCGATCGGGTCGGCTTGTTCGACCAGCGCCTCGGCGCCGGTGCTGCCGGCTGTTCGGAGGATTCGGAACTCTGGTACCGATTACTGGCAACCGGGGGTGCCTGCCTCTATGAGCCCCGGGCCGTTGTCTTCCACCATCATCGCAGCGACTGGCCGGGACTAAGACGGCAGATGAGGGCTTACATGAAAGGTCATGTCGCAGCCCTTGTCGCGCAATATGACAATTTCGGCGACCGTGGAAACATCGTTCGGATCTGGAAACAGCTGCCGGCCTATTTCTTGAGACCATTCGTCAAGGCGCTCGTCGAAGGCCCGCCTGGCAGAATGGGGATCCTGGCAGCGGAAGTGGAAGGATGGCTGGCCGGTCTTCAATTTCTCTTTCGTTTCGGCTGGCGAAAGCAACGAACCCTACCCCCGCAAACATTGGCTGAGGAAAAAACCTGATGATCCGCAAGGCGCCGCTTGGTCAGTTTCTTTCCCGCAACCCCTTTCCACGCGGCCTGACCGACGGCCTGTTTTACCGGGAGAAGATGCGAGCCATTCACCGTGTTGCTCCCGCGGCAATCGAGGGGAGGATATTGGAAATTGGTGGTGGCCGCAGCGGATTAGCGAGCATCCTCTATCCGAGCGCGGATATCGTCACCCTCGATCTCGATCCCGAACTGGCCAAGCACCAGCCAGACTGGGCGCGATCAACCTTCATCTGCGGTGATGCCTGTGCCCTGCCCTTCGCAGACGACAGTTTCGAAGTCGCGACGCTGTTTGACGTGCTTGAGCATATCGAGGACGACCGCCGTGCTGCACAAGAGGCGTTGAGGGTGGTGCGACCAGGCGGATATGTCCTCGTCTCCACGCCGGAAGCCGATTGGCACTACCCGTATTTCCGTATCATGAAGCCATATTGCCCGCATGAAAGCGAACTGATGCAAGAGTGAGGCCACGTCCGGCGTGGCTACCGCGATCCCGAACTCGCCGCGCTCTTCGACAAGCCGCCGGAACTTCGGGCCACATTCATCAACCCGGTGACGGCGTTCTATCACGACGTCGCGTTTTCTCGCCTTGGAAATCGTCGCCGAAAAATTCTCTATGCGCTCGCAGCGCCTGTTACGGCCATTGGCTACGCGCTGCACCGACCCTCGACACGCGGTACGGAGACGGCCTTTTCCTGGCGCAAATGATGTCCTGGTGCAGATGATGTCTTGGCGCAAATGACTGGCCGCCAAACCTCGCTCGTCGTTGCCCTCTTCCCATGGGGCGACGTTATGGAGGAGTTTCTCGATCCGATAGGGTTGCGGCTTGAGGAATTCGTCGGGCAGATGACCGGCGGCTGGCTGTTCGGCTATGCGGCCGCGCTGCAACTTGTCGGGCACAGGCCGATCATTGTTTGCGCATCCGAGCACGCCTCGCGGACAGCGTGCTATCTTCATGCGGGAACTGGCACGCCTATCTGGGTCGTCCCCGGGAAGCGCGCGCGCCAGGGCCACTCTGCGGCGGCTTACAGCCTGCGACGCTGGACCGCGACGCCGCTGTCCGCTTTCCGAAAGGTCCTCGCCCAATCGCAATGCGACGCAATCATCGCCCAGGAATATGAATACACCCGATTCGATGCGCTCGCCTGGCTGGCGCACCGTATGCGCATTCCCCTTTATGCGACCTTCCAGGGCGGCGACCGCACATCGTCCTGGATCGAGGCGATCGCCAGGCACGCATCGCTTCGCGCTTGCAGCGGCCTGATCGTTGCATCGGCTGCTGAGCGCGAACGGCTCAGCATAGCCTACCGGCGCATTGCACTCGACATCGCCAATATCGCCAACCCGATAGACGTCGAGGAATGGAAAGCGATCGCGCGCCAGCAAGCGCGGAAGAGCCTCGGCTTGCCGAGCGAGACATTTATCGCCGTCAATCACGGGCGCATCGACATCAGCCGCAAAGGGCTCGATGTGCTCTTGAAAGCCTGGTCCTCCTTTTCCGGGGACGCGTCATCCGAACTGGTGATAATCGGCTCCGGTCGGGATCGAGATATATTTGCCAGGCTCTTGAGCGAGGCCGGACTGCCGAATGTGAGATGGCTTTCCGATTATACTACGGACCGGTCTCTGATCCGGCACTGGCTTTCGGCAGCGGATGCCTACGTCACGACGTCCCGCATCGAAGGCATGCCGGTCGCACCGATGGAGGCGATGGCTTGCAGTCTTCCCATCGTCGCTACCGATGCACAGGGGCTTCCCGACATTTTGGCAAATGGCCAAGAGTCGGGTGGCCTGATGGTTCGAAAGGATCGCCCGGATGAAGTCGCGCAGGCCCTGAAGCGCCTGAAGGACGATCTGCACTTGCGCGAAAGCCTGGGTCGGGCGGCACGAAAGCGGATAGAGGAAAATTTCTCGCTTGCCGCAGTCGCCGCTGCTCTCGATTGCTTGCTGACCAGGCGGTAGGGTTCTTCCGAAAAAAAAATCCTCACAACCGGCGGCGATACCAGGCCAGCGCCGTTTCGACGATCCGGTCGATTCCGGATTGCTCAGGCATCCAGCCTAGTTCCCGGGCCGCCTTGCCGGCCGCGGCGACAAGCGCAGGCGGGTCGCCTGCCCTGCGTGGACCGTAGGCCACGGGAAGGCGCGTTCCCGAAGCCCGGCTCACCGCATCGGCCAACTCGTTCACCGTCGTTCCGGTTCCGGTGCCGAGATTGTAAACATGAACTCCCGGATCGCGCAGAAGATTCTCCCCAGCCAGAACGTGAGCACGGGCGAGATCGGTGACGTGGACATAGTCCCGCACCGCAGTTCCGTCCCTTGTGTCGAAGTCGGTGCCATTAATGGTAAAAACCCGGCCCGACCTGATCGCCGCCTCGATAGCGAGCGGAATGACATGCGTTTCCGGTTCATGCCGCTCACCGACCTCGCCGTCCGGATCACATCCGGCCGCGTTGAAATACCGAAGCACAACCGCGTTGAGGCCATGGGCATCCGAAAGATTGTCCACCATTCGTTCTACAATGAATTTCGACCATCCATAGGGATTGATGGGCGACTGCGGATGCGTTTCGTCGATCGGAGAACGAACGGGAACGCCGTAAGACGCGCAGGTGCTCGAAAAGATCAGCTTGTCGACGCCAGCCTTCAGCATTTCTTCGAGCAACACCAGCGTCCCAAAACTGTTGTTTCGGTAGTAGAGTTCCGGGCGCTGGACGGACTCGCCGACATAGGCGTAGGCGGCGAAATGCGCCACCACATCCGGCCGATACTGGTGCAGCGCTGCTGCCACCGCTGCACCGTCGCAAACATCGCCCTCGACCAGCGGTCCCCATCTGACCGCATCGCGCCAGCCGCGCGAGAGGTTGTCATACGCAATGACCGACCAACCGGATTCGGCGAATGCCTTGCAACAGTGTGAGCCGATATAGCCCGCCCCGCCAGTGACCAAGACTGTTTTCATTCGGCTGCAGCGGACCGAGCGGATCCCGATGAGACCAAGTCATCGAAATAGGCAATGGTCGTGACGAGACCGTCGCGCAATGCGATTCTTGGCTTCCAATTGAGCCCGCGCAAGGCACACCCGATATCAGGCTGTCGCTGCCTTGGGTCATCGACGGGCAAAGGTAAAAACCTGATCTCGGATCGGCTTCCGGTAAGTTCGATCACGAGATTGGCGAGTTCGAGCATCGTGAATTCGACCGGGTTGCCGAGATTGATCGGGCCGGTAACATCGTCGGCCGTGTTCATCAGGCGAACCAGACCGTCGATGAGATCGTCGACGTAGCAAAATGAGCGTGTCTGCTCGCCGGTGCCGTACACAGTTATCGGCTTGTTTTGCAGTCCCTGCACGATGAAGTTGGAAATGACGCGGCCGTCGTCCGGACGCATCCTCGGACCGTAAGTGTTGAAGATGCGCGCTACCTTGATCCGCAACCTGTTCTGCCGCCAATAGTCGAAAAACAGGGTTTCGGCACACCGCTTGCCTTCGTCGTAGCAGGAACGGGGACCTATCGGGTTTACCCTGCCCCAATAGTCCTCGGTCTGCGGGTGAATCTCGGGATCTCCGTAGACTTCAGACGTGGACGCCTGAAGGATCTTTGCGCGAACCCGCTTGGCGAGTCCCAGCATATTGATCGCCCCATGGACGTTGGTCTTTGTCGTCTGGACTGGATCGAACTGATAGTGAACCGGGCTTGCCGGGCAAGCAAGGTTGTATATTTCATCAACTTCTACGTAGAGCGGAAATGTCACGTCGTGGCGAATGATCTCAAAGGATCTGTTGTCGAGCAAATGCGAGACGTTTCTCCGACTTCCTGTGAAGAAATTGTCGACGCATACAACCTCGTGGCCTTCAGCAAGCAACCGCTCGCATAGGAACGATCCCAGAAAACCTGCGCCCCCTGTCACCAAGACTCGCTTTGCCTGCTGCATGTTTGGGATCCTCACGCCAGTTCTTCACGCAATCGAATGCGCAAAGCCCTAGGGCGAGGATAGGAAAAAAATGCTGCGCCGAAAACACAAAATGTTAACGGACGTGAAATAGTCGCGTGAGGTGTGCGCAAAAATACGCAAAAAAAACCGTTAATTCGCCCGTTTTGACGGTTTTCGTCCGAACAGGCTTGCCGGCAATCGGCATTTGGACGTGAACGCGCGGTGCCGCAGCATGATCGATTGCTATTAAGGGAGATGGGTCTTGCAAAGTATTGACCCGGCTACTATCCGCCGATGAACGCGTCGCGACTGGGGGTCAAAAGCTGACATATGCGATGTCCACTTTCGACCCCCTACAGCCTCTCTCCGCTACGCCGGTTGCAACTCCCTGCGCGGCAGCCGCGGGAAGGCGATCGCCACCGCCACCGCGCCGAGCCCGACAAGGGCCGAGCCGATGAACAGCCAGGAATAGCTGGCATAGGCGTCGAACACCATGCCGCCGGCGAGCGGGCCGAAAGCCATGCCGATGCTGGACAGCATGGTTACAGCACCGAACACGGTGCCGAGGATGCGCTGGCCGAAATATTCGCGCGCCAGCACCGCATAGAGCGGCATCACGCCGCCATAGGTGGCGCCGAAGATGACGGCAAGCGTGTAGAATTGACCAAGCTCGCTGACCGCAAGATAGGCTGCAATGACCACCGACTGTATCGCCAGACCGGTAATCAGCACCGGCTTGACCCCCATCCGGTCGGCAAGCACGCCGTATAAAAGCCTGCCGCCCAGCCCCGCCAGGCCCTCGATGCTGTAAATGCTCACCGCCGCCATCGGCGCTATCCCGCACAGCATCGCATAGCTCACCATATGGAAGATTGGCCCGGAATGCGCCGCGCAGCAGGCAAAGAAGGTCAGTGCCAAAACGATGAATTGCGGCGAGCGCAGCGCCTGTGGAACCGACATGCCGGTATCGTTGGCGGCAATATCGGCGGCGGCGTCTTCAGCGGCAGGCTTGGGCGGCTGGCGCACCAGCAAGGCGGCCGGCACCAGCAGCGCCCATGCCGCGACGCCGATGACGAACATGGCGGTGCGCCAGTCATAGGCCGTGATCAGCCATTGCGCGAAGGGCGAGATCGTCATCGGCGCCACGCCCATGCCCGCCGAGACCAGGGAAACGGCCAAGCTGCGATTGGTGTCGAACCAAGCGGCGGTCAGCGCGATCATCGGCGCGAAGAAGGCGCTTGCCGCGAGGCCGACGAGCACGCCATAGGTGATCTGGAAGACAAGCAGCGAGCCGGTGCGGCTGGCCAGCACCAGCGCCAGCCCGAGCAGCACCGCCCCTGTCATCACGACAATGCGAGCGCCGTAGCGATCGTAAATGGCGCCCCAGGCGAAACCGCCGAGACCCATCACCAGGAAGTTCAGCGTCATCGCGCTCGATATGCCGGCGCGCGACCAATCAGAGTCGAGCGCCATCGGTTCGAGGAAGATCGCCAGCGAGAACATCGCCCCGAGGGCGACGCAGGTCATCAGGGCGCCAGCCGCGACGATGACCCACCGATAGGAAATGCGCATATTTTTCTCCCGAGATCGTTTGGACACGGCGCGACTTCTTTCAACTTCGTCACACCGCTTGCGTCCGAAGGACGACGGCGACATTTCGAATCCTACAATCCGGTTGCATTTTTTATCCAGTCAGGAAATCGCGCCATTCAATTGCTCCATTGCATTGACCGTGTACCGTCCTGAGCTAGATTTCCAACCTGGCGATCAGGAGCTGTCAGGCATGGAACTTCATCGCGGCCGTCTCATCGACCACGTCCAGCTGGTGGTCAGGGATCTCACGGCCAGCCGCCGCTTCTACGAGGCGGTTTTCAAGGTGCTCGATATTCCGATCGGCGGCAGCGCCGAGGATTATTTCTGGGCCGACGAGCTGTTCGTCTCCAGCATCGACAGCCGGGCGGCCAGCGGGCAACTGACGGGGCGCCACCACCTTGCCTTCCAGGCAAAGGACCGCGCGATGGTCGACGCCTTCTACAAGGCCGGCCTCGATGGCGGCGGCACGGACAATGGCGCACCCGGCGAGCGGCAGCACTACCATCCCGGCTACTATGCCGCCTTCCTGCTCGATCCCGACGGCAACAACATCGAGGCCGTCTTTCACGGGCCGGCCAACCGCAGCGCCGCTTCGGTGGAGATTACGTTTTAGCTCGATGACAGGTATTCTCGTTACGTCGCGCCGCGCCAACGCTCAATATTCAACTTCAACGCAGCGACGCTCAAAGGCTACCGCATGGCCATCGACGAAGCGCCGCTGTCTTTGCCACAGAGCGCCCGCCCTATCGCGTCAGCGCCGCCATCTGGTTCGCCAGGAAGTCGGCGAACAGCCGGGCGCGGACCGGTAGCTGTCGCCCATACGCATGGACAATCTGCACCGGCATGGTCGGCATCGCCACCGCGGGCAGAATGCGGACCAGACGGCTGGCGTCGAGATCGTCCTGCACGGCAAACTGCATCAGATGCGCGATGCCGGCTCCGGCAAGCGCCGCTTGCCGGATGGCGCCGCCGTCGTCGGTATCGAGCCGCCCATTCGGCACGATTACCGTGCCGTCGGCCAATGTGACGGGATAAGGTCGGCCGGCCATCTGGTAACGGACGAAGTCGTGGCTCTGCAAATCCTCGATCGAGGCCGGCCGGCCGCGCCGTTCGAGATAGACCGGCGAGGCCACCAGCACGATCGGCAGATTGGCGATCTTGCGCGCGATGAGCCCGGTGTCCGAGAGCGCCCCCATGCGCACCGCAACGTCATAGCCTTCGCGGATCAGGTCGGCGTGGCGGTCGGTGACGCTGAGCTCGAGCTTCACCTCGTCGTGTTGAGCCAGGAACGCTTGGGCCCATGCGGCGATCAGGCCGCGCCCAAGTTCGACGGATGCCGTTACGCGCAGCAGGCCGCGTGCCGTATCGGCCATTTGGACGATGTCCTCGGCATCATCGAGCGCTCTCAGCAAAGGCGCGACTCGCTCGTAATAGGCGAGGCCTTCGCTGGTCAGTGCCAGCCGGCGCGTCGAGCGCTGGATCAGCCGCACGCCCAGGCGCCGCTCGAGCCGCGCCACGCTCTTCGACACCGCCGACGGGCTGGAGCCGACCAGCCGGCTGGCGGCATGGAACGAGCCGGCATCGACCGTGCGCACGAAGGCGACGAGACCGGCGGTCTTTTCGAGGATGGTGGTCATTCAAGAATTCCAGGCACGAAAGAACCGATCGAGGTAATCCTAATACGCTATCCGATCACTATTAAATACCGCTCATCATCGACAAAGGAGAGATTTGATGAGCAAGCTGAAAGGTAAGGTCGCCATCGTCACCGGCGCCTCCAAGGGTATCGGCGCCGGCATCGCCAAGGGTCTTGCGGCGGCCGGTGCCGCGGTGGTCGTCAACTATGCATCGTCCCGGGAAGGTGCGGACCGCGTCGTTGCCGAGATCAAGGACGCAGGCGGCCGGGCCGTTGCCGTCCACGGCGACGTGTCGCAAGCGGCCCACGTGCGCCGCCTGTTCGAGGCCGCCAAATCGTCGTTCGGCGCGGTGGACATCCTGGTTAACAACGCCGGCGTCTTCGCATTCGAGCCGCTGGAAGCGGTGACTGAGGCCGAATTCCACCGTGAGTTCGACACCAATGTGCTGGGCACCATCCTGACCATCCGGGAAGCGGTGAACCATTTCGGCGCCGGAGGAGGCAGCGTCATCAACATAAGCTCGGTCGCCAGCCTCAACCCGCAGCCGAACTCACTGGTCTACGCCGCCACCAAGGGGGCAGTGGATTCGATCACGCTCTCCATGTCGAGAGAACTGGGCGCCCGCAACATCCGTGTCAACGCCATCGCGCCTGGCGGCGTCGACACCGAAGGCCTGCAGCGGATCGGCATCGTCGGCAGCGAGTTCGAGAAGCAGGTCATCGCCATGACCCCGCTCGGCCGCTTCGGCCAGCCCGACGACATTGCCCGCATCGCGGTGTTCCTCGCCTCCGACGAGGCATCCTGGCTGACCGGCGAACGCATTACCGCCTCGGGGGGCTGGCGGTAGGCATCTGATCACACCGGCAAGAGGGCGTTCGGCTTGACGTCGGCGATGGAGGCGAAAGTGTGCGTTTCGCGCACGCCGGGCAGAGGCAGGATGACCCGCTGCAGGAAATCCTGGAACACCGCCATATCAGCGATCCGCGCCTTGACCAGATAATCGAAACCGCCAACCACCATATGGCACTCCAGAACCTCCGGAGCTTTCGCCACGGCTTCGGCGAAGCGGTCAAAGACATGCGGCGCCGTGTGGTCAAGCCGGACCTCGATGAACACCAGCGTTCCCCGGCCCACCTTGCGCGGATCAAGCATGGCCCTAACCGCGGTGATGAACCCGTCGCGGAAAAGGCGCTTCACCCGCTGGCTCGTTCCGGTCGGCGACAGCCCGATACGCCCGGCAAGATCAAGCGTCGTCCGGCGCCCGTCTTCCTGCAGCAGCCGGAGCAGGCCGCGATCTATCTGGTCGAGGTCGTCCATTTTCACAATCCACTCTATCTCAGGGATTTGTGTGCTGATTTCACGCAGAGATGTCAAAATCAACGTATTTCATCACATAAAACCTCGCAATAGCCTGCGCTTCCCTCACCCACTCAAAGCAAACGTGGTGAGCCGATTTCGACAAACAAAAGGAGTGCAAGATGACCAAGGAAGCGTTCAGCCCAGCCGGCAGGAGTGCGGCGGAAATCAGCAAGGGAGCGACCGAGATCCTGGTGCTGAGCGAAGTCGACCTGATGGCGTGCATCGATCTCAGCCAGCTTCTCGATGTTCTGGAAGACGGCTTCAAGGCGCTGTCACAAGGCAAGGTCGTCAATCCACCCCGACCACAGCTCGATATCCCCGGGGCCGGCTACAGCCTCGCCATGCCGGCCTGGATGGAGGGCATGAACTTGACCGTCAAGATCGTCAACGTCTTCGAAGGCAACCTGGCCAAGGCCCTGCCCAGCCACCTCGCCACCATCAGCCTGTTCGATCCGCTGTCCGGCCTGCCGGTCTGCATCATGGACGGCACCTTCATAACCGCGGTGCGAACCTCCGGCTCCGCCGTGCTGTCGGTGCGCGCGCTCGCGCGCCGGGACGCCAGGATAGCGACAGTGGTCGGCGCCGGCGTGCAGGCCAACCAGCACCTGCATCTGTTGCCGCTGGTGCGCGACTTTGCCGAAATCCGGGTCGCTTCGAAGAGCTTCGACGATGCGGCAGCGCTTGCCCGGCTGCATCCGTCGGTGGTGGCGGTCGCCGACCTCGAGGCGGCAGTGCGCAGTTCCGACGTGGTGTGCCTGGCGACGCATTCCTACGAGCCGGTGATCGAGGCAGACTGGGTTCGGCCGGGCACGCACGTCTCGTCGGTCGGGGTGGCACCACCCGGCGGTGAAATGCCGATCGAGCTCATCGGCAAATCCAGTCTTTTTGTCGAGTCCAGGGATGCGTTCGAACCGACCCCGGTCGGTTCTTGCGAGCTTGCCGGCTTCGACCCGGATTTCGGCACTGAGCTTGGCGCCATGCTGCTCGACCGCGCGCCGGGCCGCGTTTCGGATCAACAGATCACCACCTACAAGGCGATGGGCATTGCCATGGAAGACATGGTCGCCGCCGATCTCGCCTATCGTTGCGCCAAGCGTCTGCGCAAGAGAAAGCTCATCGTGCTGTAGGCGTGCCGCGAGCCAGGCGGGATCGACGTTGCTGACAATGGCGCTTTTGCGGAAGCGGCCGGGTTAAACGGCGGTCCCTCAGGCCGGCACACGCTTCAGCGCCTGCGCCATGCAGTGAATACCGCCGCCGGTCTTCGAGATCTCGCTCATGTCGACCGCCGC
This sequence comes from Mesorhizobium sp. WSM4819, assembly GCF_055811215.1. Classification (NCBI taxonomy): domain Bacteria; kingdom Pseudomonadati; phylum Pseudomonadota; class Alphaproteobacteria; order Hyphomicrobiales; family Phyllobacteriaceae; genus Mesorhizobium; species Mesorhizobium sp. WSM4819. Next base: position 25,103 of record NZ_JBVVQO010000039.1, on the reverse strand, counting down.
CACTTCGAAGCCGCGCGCCTTGAGCTGGCCGATCAGCGTGTTGCTCGAGGTCGGCGCGATCACCCTGTCCTTGCCCAGCGACATGAAGTTGCAGCCGAGCGCCATCGTGTCCTGGAACGGCACGTCGATGATCTCGTGGCCCTTGCCCTTCAACCAGTCGACGATGCCCGGCTCGGTGCAGGCGAGGCAGACGGCGGTCAGTTTCTCGGCGATCGGCACCACCATCAGGTCGATATGGACATAATATTCGTCGATGAAGGCGATGCGGGTTTCCCAGCCCTCCTTGTCGAACCAGGCCTGGACCTGGCGCGCGCCCTCCTCCTGGGTGCGGGCGCCGCCGCAGCCGATCAGCACCACGCCGTCCTCGATGACGTTGAAGTCGCCGCCCTCGAAAGTGCCCGCGGTGACCATGTCGTAGATCGGGATGCCAAGCTTCTCATAGGTGCGGATCGCCGCATAGTTCTCGCCGCGCCGCCACCATTGGGACATCGCGGTGATGATGGCGCCATACGGCGTCATGACGCTGGAATCGCGCGAATAGACCTGCATCGGCAGCTCCGACGTCGGCTCGTGCCAGTGGATGTTGACGCCGAAATGCTCATAAGCGGCAACCAGGTCCTTGTGCTGCGCCTGCGCGATCTGGACGTTGCACGGCGCCTCGCGCAGATGCTTGCGCGACAGCGAGCTGGTCGAGAGATGGCGCAGGAAATTCGGCGAACCGAGCAGCACGTCGGTCAGGACATCGGTCTCGTTGGCAAAGCCCCAGGCGGTCAATGGCTTGGTACCGCCGGCCGGATTGCGGCGCTGCAGTGAAAACGGCTCTGCTACGATGCGGTCGTGAACGGTCATGGCATTCTCCTGGCTTCGAGTGATCACGCGGCTTGCGGGTTGCCTGGTATCCACCAGTCCCGTCCGCGCGGGGTGGTAACATATTCCGGCCAGCGGAAATGAATCGGCGGTTCGTAGTCGCAAAGCGGCGCCAGCCAAGTGCTGCCACCAATGCCGCCGCCGGTGCGGGCGACGAATTCGTCCATCGCCGCATCGCGGGCCGCCTTGTCTTCCAGCAGGCGAAGAGCTGCCAACGCAATCGTTTTCGACGCGCAGGCAACCATCGGATCGATGGTGGCGGAAATGCCGCCCAGCGCATTCATCGCCCAGGACGGATACGCCTGGCCGTTTTGCGAACGCAGCGCCGGCCGGGCGACATAGAACCGCGCCGTCGGCGTCTGCCACGACATGTCGGTGTAATCGTCGGAGGTGGAATTCAGCTGCGACGGCGGCAAGTCGCGGCGCAGCAACGCCTCCGCCTCCTCAGGCGCAATCAGCTGCTCCAACTCGGCGATGAACGGCTCGTCGGTCGCCGCGCCGCCGGCATTGACCTGGATTTCACGGGCAATCGCCTTGGCCGTCTTGTCCCAACATGGCGGCCCGACCGTCGACAGCGCATCGTAGGCAATACCCGCCATGGCATGGTTGGCAAGCCCCGGCCGCGACTTCGACACCCAGTGCCGCTCATGGCGGCAGCCGCTCATCTTCGCGGCGGCCTCCGCGTTGCGGTCGAGCACGGCGGTGACCTGCTCGGCCATGGCAAGCGTCGGCACGCGGATCATGTACTGGATCTCGGCCAGCCCTGCCGGCAGATTGTCGGCGGTCGCCTGTCCTGCCGTCAGGATCGCCTCGCTGATCGACCAGCCGCCCTGATGCGGCAGCATGGAATCACGCAGCGCCTTGGACGCCATGTACATCATGACAAGCGCGTCGTTGGCGCCGGGCGCCCTGACCGCCGAATGCGCCTGCGGAATCGGCGCTCCATCGCTTGCGCGAACCCAATTTTCGGGTTCGTCGCAGACAAAGCGATAGATCATCGCATAGGCCGCGCCGCAATGCGTGTCCCAGCGCGCCGTGTTGCAGAGCGGCAGCATGTAAAAGGGATGGAAGGAGATCATGCCGGCGAGGCCATCGTAGTAGCCTTTTGCGGCATGGATCGGCTTCGACCCCCGCACCTTCTCCGCCGGCTCGCCGGTGAAGCGCAGCGTGCCCGATATGCCGTGGCGCTGCATCGCCGCCTTGGTCGCCAAAAGCCCGCCCAAGCTGGCAACGCCGAGACCGGAGTGCGGATCGGTGTGGCCGCCGGCCTCAGCGCCGAGCCCCGGGCGCGGTCGCTTGACGGTCGCCGCGTCCTGGCAATTGCCCGGCACCGCGTCATACTCGGCATACATGCCGATCGTCGGCCCGGCGCCGTTGGTCCAGTGGGCGCAAAAGGCGGTCGGCATCCCGCCGGAGCCTTCCTCGACCGAAAAGCCCTCGTGCTTCAGACGCTCGACATACCAGGCGGCCGACTGGTATTCGCGCCAGGCGGTCTCGCCGAAATCGAAGATCGTCCGCGTCCATGCCGACAGCGACGGCTGGATGTCGTCCAGACAGGCAAGCGCGGTCGCTTGGGCCGAGGTGGTCACCGGATCCTCCATCGGTCAAAGAAAGCAGTGAAGCCCCTCGCCAAAAAGTGATATGTTTTCCCGGCTCATGCAAATTCGGTTCACCTCTTGAGAATTCCCTCGACTCAGGCGCTGCGCGCCCTCGACAGTTTCGCCCGCCACGGCAGCGTCTGGCGCGCCGCCGACGAACTGCATCTGACCCGCAGCGCGGTCAGTCATCAATTGCGGCTGCTCGAACGCGATCTCGGCTTCGACCTGCTCGAGCGCATCGGCAAGGGCGTGGCGCTGACGCCGCGCGGCCAGCGTTACGCCAGCGACGTACGCAAGGCGCTGACGGTGCTCGGCGATGCGGTAACGCGCCATGCCGGCACCGGCGTCGGCGGCTCGTTCAGCGTCAGCTGCACGCCGGGCTTCGCCTCGCTGTTCCTGTGCACGCACATCGGCGAATTCCGGCAGATGTATCCCGATGTCGCGCTGCGCATCCTGACGCCGCGGCGGCTGGACGACGTCAGCAATGCCGAGGCCGACGCCTTCATCGCCTTCGGCGTCGGGAACTGGCCGAACCGGGCGGTCGAGCTGTTGTGCGAGATCTCGTTCACGCCGCTGTGCAGCCCGACGCTGCTCAACAAGATCGGCGGCTTTTCCAAGCCGGCCGACGTGCTGCGCGCCAATCTCCTGCATCTCGGCGACACCGAGGACTGGGCGCGCTGGCTGGCGCTGTCGAAGGTCGAGAATTCCGACACCGAGGGCGGCATCTTCTTTTCCGACATGAACCTGGTTTTTTCGGCCGCCATCGCCGGCCAGGGCATCGCCATGGGCGACGAACTGACCAGCCGCCGGGCGCTGAGCGAAGGCCGGCTGGTGCGCCCCTTCGACATCGCAATCAGTTCGCCACGCTCGTATTTTCTCGTTTCCGAACATGCCAAGGCGGCGCATCCGGTGCTGGAGGCGTTCGGGAGGTGGCTGAGGTCGAAACTGTCGGAGAATAGAATCCATCCGTATTGAGCGGGACGATGAAGCGCCAATCTCCCCCCTCGTGGGGGAGATGCCCGGCAGGGCAGAGGGGGGCGCGAAGGAACGCTAGCTTTTCCAGCAACTCTGAAACCAGCGATGGACCGCTCCAAATAGTTGATAGGCTGGCGGGACAGCGCCCCCCTCTGTCCTGCCGGACATCTCCCCCACACGGGGGGAGATTGGCAGCTCGAGCGTCCCGCTCGCCTCTCCCACGTGAACAACAGATGAATCAAATTTGCCGATCAGGCGAAAACTATTCGGTTGCGGTGAGCCGCGGGCCTGCCTACGATTTCAACACATTGAGGACAAGGCAGGATGCAGCAACCCGGCCGTGCCGCAGAGATCAAGGCAATCGGGATCGGCAAGAGCTTCGGCTCGTTCCGTGCACTGGACGATCTGACGCTCGATATCGGCCGCGGTGAGTTCCTGACCCTGCTCGGGCCGTCGGGTTCGGGCAAGACCACCTTCCTGATGATCCTTGCCGGTTTCGTGCAGCCGACCGACGGCCGCCTTTACAGCGACGGCGTCGATATCACCGAGCGGCCGGCCGAGCAGCGCGCTGCCGGCATGGTGTTCCAGGGCTATGCCCTGTTCCCGCATATGAGCGTCGAGGCCAACATCGCCTTCCCGCTCAAGGTGCGCAAGAAATCGGCGGCCGAGATCAAGCGTCGCGTCGGTGAGATGGTCGAGCGCGTCGGGCTGAAGGGCCACGAGAAGAAACTGCCGTCGCAATTGTCCGGCGGCCAGCAGCAGCGCGTGGCGCTGGCCCGCGCCCTGGTGTTCGAGCCGGGTGTGCTTTTGCTCGACGAGCCGTTCTCGGCGCTCGACAAGGGCCTGCGGGGCCAGATGCAGGCCGAGATGAAGCGGCTGCACCAGGAAACCGGCACCACCTTCGTCTTCGTCACCCATGATCAGAGCGAGGCGCTGGCGCTATCGTCGCGCGTCGCCATCTTCAACCACGGCAAGTTACTGCAGGTCGGGGCGCCTGACGAGGTCTACGACCGGCCGGCCAACCGCTTCGTCGCCGAGTTCCTCGGCGAGATCAACATGCTGCCGCTGAAGGGCGTGCGCAACGCCGACAACGGCGCCACCGGCCTGTGCGAAGACCGCACCATCACCCTGCGCGGCAATGCAAGCGCCGTCGGCAGCAACGCCATCCTGGCGATCCGGCCCGAATACATGTCGATCGCCCCCGAAGCGACAGCCGGCGAGAACGGTATCGCCGCGACTGCGGTCGCCTCGACCTATCTCGGCGCTGCGACGCGGCTCGATCTCACCACGCGCCAAGGTGCCAAGGTGACGGTCTCGGTGCCGAACGAGGTCGCCGCTTCGGCACTCAGCAAGGGCAATTCCGTATGGCTGACATGGCCTGCGGAAAAAGGTTTCCTCCTTCCGGACGGAGGACAATGACGATCGGCGTGGCGAAGCTGAAATTCGCCAGGCTGGCTTTCGGAAAATATCAACGACAACAAAGGGGAACTGACATGACAAACAATTCAGAGATGAGCGAAACCAAGAAACACGCCATCGAGACACTGTCCGCCAGGGCGGTGCGCGGCGAGATCTCGCGCCGGCAGTTCACGCAGCTGGCTGCGCTCGTGCTGGCCGGCACGCCGATGCTGCTGCGCTCAACCGGCGCCTTCGCGCAAGCCAAGGAACTGGTGCTGGTCAACTGGGGCGGCGACGCCATCACCGCTTATGACGCGGCCTATGGCCAGGCGTTCACCAAGGAGACCGGCATCACCGTCAAGATGGACGGCTCCGGCCCGACCGAGGGTGCGATCGCCGCACAGTTCAAGAGCGGCGCCCCGACCTGGGACCTGGTCGACGTTGACCCGTTCTCGGCGATCACGCTCGGCGCGCAGGGCATGCTCGAGCCGATCGACTACTCGATCGTCGACAAGAACAAGATGCGGCCTGGCTTCGGCTGGGAGCACGCCGCCTCGACCTATTTCTTCTCCTATGTCATCGCCTATGATTCCGAGAAATTCGGCAGCCAGGCACCGACCGGCATGGCCGACTTCTTCGACGTGACGAAATTCCCCGGCAAGCGCTCGCTCTACAAATGGGGCGTGTCGAGTTGGGAAGCGGCACTGCTCGCCGACGGCATCGCGCCGGCCTCGCTCTACCCGCTCGATCTCAAGCGCGCGCATGACAAGATCGCCGCCTTCAAGGAGAATGTCGTTGCCTATTGGGGTGGCGGCGCCGAAAGCCAGAGCGTGCTGCTCGACGGCGAGGCTTCGATGGCCATCGTCTGGTCGACGCGAGCCTCGCTGATCGAGCAGGATTCCGGCGGCAAGATCAAGTTCATCTGGGACCAAGGCCTGATCTCGCCCGGCGCGCTCGCCGTGCTCAAGGGCAATCCCGGCGGCAAGGACGCGGCGATGAAGTTCATTGCCAGCGCCCAGGATCCGGAGAAGCAACTGATCATGTTCGACAAGCTCGGCCAGGGCCCGGCCAATCCGGCCACCGACGCGCTGATCCCCGCCGACAAGAAGCGCATCAACCCGGTCGACCCCGAAAACATGAAGAAGCAGATCCCGCTCGACATGGAGTGGTACGCCAAGAACTACGGGGCCGCACTCGACGAATACACGAAGATCATCTCCGCCTGATAGACCGGGATAACCGGAGCCGAGATGAAAGCATATCTCTCCGACAGGATGGGCGCGGCGCTGTTGATGGCGCCGCTGCTGCTGTTCCTTGGCGCCGCCTACGCCTGGCCATTCTTCGGCGTCGTCAATTGGAGCTTCACCCTGCCCGAGCCGGGGCTCGGGCAATATGGCACGCTGCTTAGCGACCCGCTGGTGCAGTCGGTGTTTGTCCGCACGCTGCGCATCGCTGCGATCGTCACGATTGTTTCGGTTGCCGCCGCCTACGCCATCACCGTGGTGTGGGTGCGCGGCACGCCGGCGCAGCGGGTGATCGCCGAGTTCTGCATCCTGGTGCCGTTCTGGATCTCGGTGCTGACGCGCGCCTTCGGCTGGGTGGCGCTGCTTTCCAATCGCGGCCTGTTCAACACCTGGCTGCAGGCGATCGGCTTCATCTCGGAACCGCTGACGCTGGTGCGCAACGAATTCGGCGTCATCGTCGGCATGACGCATTTCCTCATTCCCTTCGCCGTGTTTCCGCTGGCGTCTTCGATGCGCAGCCTCGACGACCGCGTGCTGCTGGCGGCGCGCGGGCTCGGCTCCAGCCGCATGCGCACCTTCTGGTCGGTGTTCGTGCCGATGACCCGCTCCGGCATCATCGGCTCGGCGCTCATCGTCTTCGTCTTTTCGCTGGGCTTCTTCGTGACGCCGGCGATCCTTGGCGGCGGCCGCAGTGTGATGGTCGCCGAGCTGATCTATCTGCGCATCTTCCAGAGCCCGGATTGGGGGCTGGGGGCGGCGATCAGCGTCGTGCTGGTGCTGTTCGTCGGTACGCTGATGGCGCTGCTGTTCCGCTATGTCAGACCGAAGCAGCTGATCTGATGCCGACCTACCGCCCCGGCCCCGTCTCGCTGATCCTCGCTGCACTGGTGGCGCTGTTCCTGCTGTTGCCGCTGCTCGCCGTCATCCCGGTGTCGCTGACGCCGACCCGCATGCTGGCGATGCCGTCCGGCGAATTGTCGCTGCGCCACTACCGGGCGCTGATCGAGGATCCGCGCTGGATCAATTCGATCCTGCTCTCGATCAGGATCGGCGTCGTCAGCAGCGCCTTTTCCACCGTGCTGGCGCTGTGCTTCAGCCTCGGTGTGTGGATGTTCCAGCCGCGCTTCACCGCCGCGCTGGTCGGCTTCGTACTGCTGCCGATGGTGGTGCCGCCGGTGGTCTCGGCGATCACGCTCTACTTCCTGCTGACCTCGATCTCCGGTGCCAGCTCGTTCTTCGGCTACGACACCTGGCTCGGTGTCGCCATGGCGCATGCGGTGATGACGGTGCCCTTCGCCACGGTGCTGATCCTGGTGTCGCTCAGCCAGCTCGACCGGCGCATCGACCTTGCCGCGCGCGGTCTCGGCGCCACCGTGTGGGAACGCGCCACCCGCATCATCATGCCCAACATCAAATTCGGCATCGTCACTGCCGCCCTGCTGTCCTTCGTGCTGTCCTGGGAAGAGATCGGCGTCACCCTGTTCATCACCTCGGTCAACGCCATCACGCTACCCAGGCTGATGTGGATGGGCCTGCGCGACAACATCGACCCGGCGATCGCCGCACTCTCGGTGATCCTGATCATCATCACGGTGCTGGTGCTTGTGGCGCGCAGTGTTGTGGCCAGGCTGCGCGGGGGGCAGTAGGGCCATCAAAGCGGTGCGCATATCCCGCTCCTCGATAGTTGGCGGGACAGCGCCCCCCTCTGGCCTGCCGGCCATCTCCCCCACTTGGGGGGAGATCGGCAGCTCCGGCGACGGCTCCCTCCTTCGGCGGTAGTGATTGGCGAAAGCGGAGATGACGGCCAATCTCCCCCCAAGTGGGGGAGATGTCCGGCAGGACAGAGGGGGGCGCGAAGGATTGCCAACCTTTGAAAACTTCTTCTACCCCATGGCGTGGCGAATGGTCTTGGACAGACGGCTCAGGAATGCCGGTCGAGACGAGGCGTCGAGCTTCCACGACAGCACCGCCGTCGCCATTTTCCGCGGCAGCACCCCGACCGACAGGAACCAGGCGGCAAGGACGGCGCGCCGGCGCAGGGACGCGGTCATTTCGAGGCTGGCGACGGCGCCCGCCGCCCCAAGCGCCAGCCGGGAATCATTGGCCACTGGGTGCCGGCGCCTGTCCGCGCACAGCGACGCCAGCCGCTCTTCCAGGTGGACCGGGTCGTGGCGGACAGCCTCCGACGGTACGATGGTCAGGCCGATCCCGGAGGCTTGGTCCGACAGCGCCTGCATGCGGCGGAAGTCGTGGGTTACCCGCCAGCGTGCCCGCTCGGCGAGCTTTTCACCGAACACCGAATGGTTGGCGCCGTGGATCCGGTAGGCGCCGACGCATTCGTCGATGGACTGGACGTGTCCGTACATGGGCGCCAGCGTTACAAGGTAGCCATCGGCGCCCTGGCGGAACTCCGCCTCCGGTATAGGCATGATCGATTCGAGGGTTGTGCGATCAAAGGCCAGCCCGCTGGTCACAGTCGTCTGATAGCGGCCCTTGTGCAGGAGTTTCGGCATGACGTCACCGCTGTCGAAGGGCAGTTCGGGCGGCGGAAAGACGTCCTTGATGCGTTGTCGTTCGTCGACGATATGCAGCCTTGACTGCACCTGGGCGGTTGCCGCATCCCAAGTGTCGACGATCCTGGAAACGGCGGTCGGATAAAGAAAATCATCGGCGTCGAGGAACAGGACGATCTTGCCCGAGCTTGCCGCGAACCCGGTGTTGAACGCCGCCGCATGCCCGCCATTTTGCGCGCGCGGGCAGGCTAGGATCCTGTCCCCATATGATTTCATGATTGTCGTGGAATTGTCCTGCGAGGCATCATCGACGACGATGACTTCGACATCCGCGTAGTCCTGCTCGAGGGCGCTATCGATGCTGCGTTTGAGGAAACGCGCGTAATTGTAGTTCGGAATGATGATGGATACCGGAATCCTCGGGACAGACTGCATCGCATTTGACCTCGCATCTTGCTTTGGTTTCAGCAAACCCGCGCGCGGGCCTGGTTCCTCCTCAAGCGCGTCCCACGAATTCCTGGGAGAAGGCTCGTGCCTTTCGTCAGGACGGGTCACGTCTCTTGCTTTGCGACTTCATGCTGAGGCCGCCATTGCCTTCAAGAGCTGCCGCCGAGATCATGGTCGACGGCAGCAAGGGCTCCGACGGTTCGGCTCGGATGACACGACAACCGAGCCTGACGGAAAGGCTTGGGTCGCGATCAGGTCGGGACCGCAGCGGACAGGCACTTTGAAGGCATGGCGGATACTGACCCGCAAATGCGGCTGGAGCAAGCCCCACGCCAAGACCAAAGGCTCACAAGCCTGTTACATCTCAGGCAGCAGCGTTGGAATGGCGCTGACATCCACTTCGCGCTCCGCGTGCCAGGCATCGTACGCGGCCGCGACCATCGGCTTACAAGGCCGATCGTCTTTTCCCGGAGCCGGCGAACCGGCTCCGGGCCGTATGGTGGCAGGCCTGATCAGTCACGCAGCCTGCAGCCCCGGCAGCGACAGATCGGCTTCCTCCGGCAAGTCGCCGGCCATCGCGGCAGCGAACCTGGTCTGGTCGAGTTCCCCTTCCCAGCGCGCCACGACCGCGGTCGCCACCGCATTGCCGATGAAGTTGGTCAGCGCCCGGCATTCCGACATGAAGCGGTCGACGCCGAGGATCAGCGCCATGCCGGCGACCGGCACTGCCGGCACGACCGAGAGCGTCGCGGCCAGCGTGATGAAGCCGGCGCCGGTGATGCCGGCGGCGCCCTTGGAGCTCAGCATGGCGACGGCGAGCAGCAGGATCTGGTCGCCGAGGGTGAGCGGCGTGTCGGTCGCCTGGGCGATGAACAGCGCGGCCAGCGTCATGTAGATATTGGTGCCGTCGAGGTTGAAGGAATAGCCGGTCGGGACGACCAGCCCGACCACCGAGCGGTTGCAGCCGGCGCGCTCCATCTTGGCCATCAGGCCCGGCAGTGCCGCTTCCGAGGACGAGGTGCCGAGCACCAGCAGCAGCTCTTCCTTGACGTAGCGGATCAGCGCCAGGATCGAGAAGCCGTTGTAGCGGGCGACCGCGCCCAGCACCACCAGCACGAACAGCAGCGAGGTCAGGTAGAATGTGCCGATCAGCATGGCGAGGTTGGCGATCGAGCCGATGCCGTATTTGCCGATGGTGAAGGCCATGGCGCCGAAAGCGCCGATCGGCGCGGCCTTCATCAGGATGGCGACGAGGCGGAAGATCGGCGTGGTCAATGCCTGCAGGAAATCGACGACCGGGCGGGCGCGATCGCCGACCGCGGCAAGAGCGAGCCCGAACAGTACCGAAAAGAACAGCACCTGCAGGATGTCGCCCTTTGCGAAAGCGCCGATGATCGTGTCGGGGATGATATTCATCAGGAAGCCGACGATGCTGGTGTCGTGCGCTTTTTCGGTGTAGGTCGCCACTTTTGTGGCATCGAGCGTGGCCGGATCGATATGCATGCCGGCGCCCGGCTGGACGACGTTCGAGACGACGAGGCCGACGACCAGCGCCAGCGTCGAGAATGCCAGGAAGTAGATCATCGCCTTGCCGGCGACGCGGCCCACCTTCTGCAGGTCGGAAACGCCGGCGATGCCGGTCGCCACCGTCAGGAAGATCACCGGTGCGATCACCATCTTCACCAGCTTGATGAAGGCGTCGCCGAACGGCTTCATCGCTTCGCCGGTTTCGGGATAGAAGTGGCCGAGCAGCACGCCGGCGGCGATCGCCGCCAGCACCTGCACATAGAGATGCCGGTAGAACGGAAGTTTGCCGCGCGGCGCGGCGGCAGCGAATGCTGTCTGCATGACGTCCTCCATTGTGCTCCGATCGAAAGCTCGACCTCCCGGAGCGTTTGCATTTGACCCCCAGCAGCCTCGCGACCGCTGAAGTCGTGTTTGCAACTGCCGTGCCAAGTGCGCGGAAAAGAGCCTCTCCCTTTGATTTTATTGAGTATTCCAGAACTGGCAGTTCGTTTCGCACACACACAAAGTGCGGATGTTCGCATCGTCGAATTGTGCTTTGTGCGAAATCATGCACAAATGGGCGATGCTGCAACGACCCGCCGCTGCCTTGCCGTCGACGCCCGAGCAACTCGGCAGGCGAGCTCGCCGTGCCTGGCTGCTGTTTGCGGTAATCGCCCTTGCGACGGCCACGGCTGCACTTTACGGCGCCGGTCTCTATGGCCGCATCACGGAGCTCGGGACACTGACGGCGCAGGGCCGCACCGACGCCAATCTGAAGGTCGCGCTATTGCGCGCCGTTCTGGAAAGCCCGCGCGCCCTGCCCCTGCTTTTGTCGGAAGACCAGCAGGTGCGCGACGCGCTGGCGCAGAAAAGTGCTGCTGCAATCGATGTGCTGAACCGCAAGCTTGAAGGGCTGGTCTCCGGCACCAAGGCCTCGGTACTCTATGTCATCGGCAGCGACGGGCTGGCGATCGCCTCCAGCAACTGGCGCGACCCGATCAGCTTTGTCGGCAACGACTACCGGTTCCGCGACTATTTCTCCGCGGCGATGCAATCTGGAACCGCCGAATATTTCGCGCTCGGCAATGTCAGCAAACGCCCAGGCCTCTACATCTCGCGACGCGTCGGCGATGCTGCCGCACCGCTCGGCGTCGTCGTCGTCAAGGCGGAGTTCGATCAGCTCGAAGCCGACTGGCACGAGGTGAACCGCCCGGCCTATGTCAGCGACGAGCGCGGTATCGTCCTGATCACCAGCGTGCGGTCCTGGCGCTTCATGACGACGGCGCCGCTTGCCGCGTCTGATCGTGCCGCCATCCAGAACAGCCAGCAGTTCGGCGATGCACCGCTGATGCCGTTGCCGATCACGCGCCCGCAGGCGCTCAGCCCGGACACATCCATCGTCCACGCGGTGACACCCGGAGGCAGCGACGCGGAATATCTCCGGCTTTCAGCCCCGGTTGCTTCGACCCCCTGGCGGCTCGACTATCTCCTCCCGGCCGAGGCGCCGATCGCCGCCGCGGCCCGTGAAATGCGGCTCCTTGCGCTCGGCGTCGTGGTCCCGTTGCTCGGCCTTGCTGCGTATCTGTTGTGGCGCCGGCAGTCGGGACAAATGCGGATCGCCGCCGAACAGGCGGCGCGCACCGAACTCGAGCGCCGCGTCGCCGAACGAACCGAGGATCTGAGCCGTGCCCGCGATCGGCTGCAGGCGGAGATATCAGACCATCGCAGCACGGAAGCCAAGCTGCAGGTGGTGCAGCAGGATCTGGTCCAGGCCAACCGCCTCGCCATCCTCGGCCAGGTCGCCGCCGGCGTCGCCCATGAGATCAATCAGCCGGTTGCCACCATACGCGCCTATGCCGACAACGCCCGCGTCTTCCTCGACAGGAAGCAGACCGCGCCCGCCGAGGAAAACCTCGGCGCCATCGCAGCATTGACCGAGCGCATCGGCACCATCACCGAAGAATTGAAGGCCTTTGCCCGCAAGGGCCGCACCGCCGCCGAGCCTGTCGCATTGCGCGGTGTCATCGAGGGCGCCGTCGTGCTGTTGAGAAGCCGCTTTGCCGGCCGGCTCGACGCACTGGCGATCGACCTGCCACCGCCGAGCCTCAAGGTCATGGGCAACCGGGTCCGGCTCGAACAGGTGCTGATCAACCTCTTCCAGAACGCGCTTGAAGCGCTGGACGGCCGCAACGACGCTCATGTGCGGGTTTCGGTCGAGGAGACCGCGGACGGCGTGACGGTCGGCGTGTCCGATAACGGACCTGGCATTCCGCCAGGGATTCTCAAATCGCTGTTCACGCCGTTCAATACATCCAAGGAAAAAGGCCTCGGTCTTGGCCTTGTCATCTCGAAGGATATCGTCGCCGACTACGGCGGACGCATCGAGGTTTCGAGCGACGGCAGCGGCACCCGCTTCGCCATCCATCTCTTGAAAGCAGCATAGTGGCCAAGGCAGCATGACGAACGACGACGCAGCGCCGGTCATCTTGGTCGATGACGACAGCGATCTCCTCAAGGCCACCGCGCAGACGCTGGAGCTTGCCGGCTTTTCGGTCTCGGCTTTTTCGGTGGCGGCCGAGGCGCTGGCCAGGCTCGACACCGGTTTTCCCGGCGTGGTGGTGTCGGATATCCGCATGCCTGAGATTGACGGCTTGCAGCTTTTCAACCGCATCCTGCGGCTGGACCCGGACATTCCGGTCATCCTCGTGACCGGGCATGGCGACATCGCGGTTGCCGTCAAGGCGATCAAGGACGGCGCCTACGACTTCATCACCAAACCCTTCGCCGCCGACCGGCTGGTGCAGAGCGTGCGCCGCGCCGCGGAAAAGCGCCGCCTGGTGATGGAGAACCGCGCCTTGCGCGAGGCGGCCGGAGAGGCGCAGGACGGCCTGCCGCTGATCGGCCAGACGCCGGCGATGGAAAGGCTGCGCCGCACGCTGCGCCAGATCGCCGACACCGATGTCGACGTGCTGGTGACCGGCGAAACCGGTTCCGGCAAGGAAGTGGTGGCCAGCCTTTTGCATCGCTGGAGTCGCCGCGCCAAGGGCAATTTCGTCGCGCTGAATTGCGGCACGCTGCCCGAGACGGTCATCGAGAGCGAATTGTTCGGCCACGAGGCCGGCGCCTTCACCGGGGCGCAGAAGAAGCGGATCGGCCGTATCGAGCATGCCAGCGGCGGCACGCTGTTCCTCGACGAGATCGAAAGCATGCCGGTCTCGACACAGGTGCAGATGCTGCGCGTGCTGGAAATGCGCGAGGTCACCCCGCTCGGCACCAACGAAATGCGGCCGGTCGACCTGCGCGTCGTTGCGGCCGCCAAGGTCGATCTCGGCGATCCGCGCCAGCGCGGCGCTTTCCGCGAGGATCTCTATTACCGGCTCAACGTGGTGACGATCTCCATTCCGCCGCTGCGCGAGCGCCGCGACGACGTCGCACTGCTGTTCTTCTACTTCGCCGAGCGCGCCGCCGCCCGCTTCCGGCGCCCGCTGCCGGCGGTGCCGGCCGCGGTGCACCGCCATCTCAGGGAGCATGACTGGCCTGGCAATGTACGCGAGCTCGCGCATTTCGCCGAACGCTTCGTGCTTGGACTGGAGGAAGACGCAGGAGTGGCATCCCCTGCCCCAGCCGAGCCGGATGCCGCCATGAAACTGCCGGAACGGCTGGAGCGCTACGAGGCCGACATCATCCGCGAGACGCTTAACCGCAACGAGGGCGACGTCAGGCGCACCATCGAAGCGCTGGGGATTCCGCGCAAGACCTTTTATGACAAGCTGCAGCGCCACGGCATCGTGCGTAGCGAGTTTTCGAGGTAGAGGGCCAATGTCGGCGCTGCCCCTCAGCCCTGCCGGGCATTTCTCCCCGTAGAACCGGGAGAAAAAAGCCTTCGCCGAAGATTTCGCCAAAAACCAACGTTGCAGAAAGAGCGCCCGAGGTTGCAGCCAGCCCCTTCTCCCCGTTCTACGGGGAGAAGGTCCCGGCAGGGGGATGAGGGGCAGCGCCAACGTCTGCAAACGTCCCTCCCGCAGCAACTCTCCTGACGCGAACCCGATTCCGGTTTTCGCCATCCTGCGCTACACTTGGTCCACTTCAACCGGACCACTCTCATGATTGTCCAGACATGCATCAATGGCGCGCGCAGCGCCGATTTCCATCCGCAGCTGCCGCTTGACACGGACGCCATGGCGCGTGACGGCGCCGCCTGCGTGGCCGCCGGTGCGGCCGAGCTGCATGTCCATGCACGCGGGTTCGACGGCCGCGAAAGCCTTGCCCCGGCGACGATGGACCGGACCGTGTTGGCGCTGCGCCGCGCCTGCCCGGGAACGCTGATTGGCGTGTCGACCGGCGCGTGGATCGAGAACGACGACGAGCGGACGCTTGCGGCGATCGCCGGCTGGAGCGAGCTGCCTGACTACGCCTCGGTCAATCTGAGCGAGAAAGCAGCGCCCGAGGTCATGCAAAGCCTGCGGCAGCGCGGCATCGGCATCGAGGCCGGGCTCGCCTCGGTCGCCGATGCCGAGCGCCTGGTCCGCCTCGACAATGGCAACCAGGTGCTGCGCATCCTGATCGAGATTTCCGAGCAGGAATTGGACGAGGCGCTGGAAGCCTGCGACGGCATCGTGGCGGTGCTCGACCGCGCGGGACTGCGTCGCGCCATCCTGCTGCACGGTGCCGACGCCACGGTCTGGCCGTTCGTGCACCGGGCGGCGGAGCGGCGTTGGTCGACGCGTGTCGGGCTGGAAGACGGCAAGGCGCTTCCGGACGGCACTACGGCATCCGGCAATGCCGCACTGACGGCTGCTGCGGTTGCGATCTTCCGGGCCGGTCGTTGATTCATCCCGTAGGCTTCGGGCGCCTTGCCGATCTTCTCGGGATGCTGCGTCAGGCCACGTCCCGCAAAGTCGAACGCGGCGTCGCCGATTTCGCGGTTGCGCGATCCTCGTGAAGCGCGAACCCTGCTGCGCCCGGGTCGCCCAGCTCAGAGCGGAGCTGCATGCTCGGGATGTGGTAGTCGCCGCCATTCTGCTGCCGGTAGGGAATGGGCCGGGTTGTCTCGAGCGTCCGCATCCTTCCGCGCAGGCGCTCCGCGACAGGCTCGAAATCGGCCTCGCCAAAACGATCCACTCTGTAGACGACGAACGGCGGAAGCACGTCGTAGCCCGGATAGTAAAGGATCCCGTGATTGATCGGGAACAGCAGGTCGTCGATCGGGCCGTTGACGCCGCGGGCGGAATAATGCTCCTCCCAGCCGCCGGCGGTCACGATCAGCATCGCGCGCTTGCCGGCGAGCGTTCCCTCGCCAAAGCGGTCACCCCACCGCTTGTCGCTATGCTCGCCGACACCATAGGCGAAGCCGTAGGCGTACACCCGGTCGACCCAACCCTTGAGGATTGCCGGCATGGCATACCACCACAGCGGGAACTGGAGGATCAGCGTGTCGGCCCACAGCAGCTTGTCGATCTCTGCTTTAACATCTTCTGTTAAGGTGGTGGTCTCAAAAGCCTTATTGGATGCCACAGCCGGCAGGAAGCGTTGCTCGGGCGGCCACGACGGAAAGTCGGCACGGTCCACCTCGGATTTCCAGCCATCGGCATAGAGGTCCGATATCAGCACTTCATGGCCCTGGGCCTCGAGTTCCCTGATGGCGACGTCACGCAGTGCGCCGTTGAGCGAACGCGGTTCAGGATGAGCAAAAACAAGCAGGACTTTCATGGGGCCACTCCGAAGAAGGATGATGAACGCTGAAGGTAGCCAGCCCCTGGGTGATCCGCTACATCTGAGCAATGCATAAGATTATGCCGAATAATGGATAGATCTGATGTGACCCTCGAGCGCATGCGCACCTTCGTTCGCATCGCCGAGCGCGGCAGCCTGTCGGCGGTGGCGCGCGAGCTCGGGGTTGGGCAGTCGACGGTCACACGGCATTTGCGCGAGCTCGAAGACGCCGTCGGGGTGCCCTTGCTCAGCAGGACCACCCGGCGTGTCACGATGACCGATGAAGGCAGCCGTTACTATGCCGACAGCGTCCAGATCCTGCGCCTCGTCGAGCAGGCCGGCGACGAGGCACGGGGCACGCGCGGCACGTTGGCCGGCACGATCCGGATATCCTGCACAGCGGCGCTCGGGGTCTTGCATGTCAGCCGGCTGATCTTCGCCTTTCAGGACCGCTATCCCGACATCGGTGTCGATCTCAGCCTCACCGACGAGCGCATCGACCTTGTGCGGGAGGGCGTCGACATCGCGCTTCGCCTCGGTCCGCTCACCGACAGCTCGATGAAACTGCGGGCGCTCGGCCAGTCCCGGCGTCTGCTGGTGGCGGCACCGGCCTATCTGGCGGCGCGGGGCAGACCGGCCGTCCCACAGGACCTGCCTGGCCACGAAGGCATCCGGATGTCGAACATCGCGGGAAGCGACACGCTCGCCCTGCAGGGGCCGGGCGGCGAACGCCACGCGGTGCCTTTTGGCGGCCGGTTTCGGGTCGACCATGGGCTTGCCGCGCGCGAAGCCCTCGTCGCCGGGCGCGGTATTGCACCTGCCCATCACTGGCTTGTCGACGATCTCCTCGCCGCCGGCCGGCTGGAGGTGATCCTGGCGGACTACGCCCCGCCTCCCATTCCACTGAGCATGCTGATCGTCCCGGAGCGCGCCGGCATTGCCAGGGTCCGGTTGCTGGTCGATTTTCTCGCCGAGCGGATCGGCGGCATTCCGGGGATCGAGAAACCGCGTTAGTCGGCATGCCCTCGGTCGGCTGCGGCTGGCAAAGCCCTCCCGTCTTCCAGGATGCGGCCTTGTTGACAGCGCCGAACGCTCTTGCGATTTAAAAAGATACACCCTAAGCTGTTTTCATATTAGAAAGAAAATTCGATAAATTCTTTCCATTTATGAAAGCCTGAGTGTTTGCGGGAACAACTCGATCAGACCGACCGGCGACTGGTCAAGCTGCTGTCGCAGGATGCGCAGCTTGGCGTCAATCGCCTCGCCGAGAAGATGGCCGTCTCGGTGCCAACGGTGCGCATGCGGCTGCGCAACCTGCTTGACCGCAACCTGCTCAAGATCGTCGGGCTGCTCAACCTGACCGAGCGCCCAGAATTGATCTCGGCGATCGTCGGCATCAATGCGCAGGGGCGCGGCCGCGCCCGGGAACTGGCGCAGCGCATCGCCGAACTGCCTTTCGTGAACTCGGCCTCCGTCGTCACCGGACGCTTCGACATCGTCGTCGACGTGACGGTGGCCGGCGATGTCGCCGATCTCTATCGCGTCACCAGCGAGCTGATCCCCGGCGCCGGCGAGCCGGGCGAAGTCATGCGCAGCGAGACGTTCGTCGTCATGGCCTCCTGCAACAAATGGGTCACCCTGCCGGAAGGCTGCTGGTCGGACGAGACCAAGCGCGACGAAACCGGGCGCGACGAAACTGGGCGCGACGAAACTGGGCGAAAGGAAATACCATGAAGATCGCGGTTCTCGGCGGCCTCGGCCTGCAAGGCCGGGCGGCGATCGCCGATCTTGTCGCCAGCGCCGGTGTCGAAGAAGTCGTCTGCGTCGATACCGCCCGGGATGGCGCAGCCCGGCTTGGCGGCCTGACCGACCTTGCCCGCGTGCGTTTCGTCGTGCCCGAAGGCGCGATCGCCCCTGTGTTGGCGAATGTGCTGGCGGGTGTCGACGCCGCCATCGATCTGTTGCCGCAGCCGCTGATGCGCGAGGCGGTGCAGGCCGCGATCACGACGCGCACCCCGCTGGTCACCACCAATTACGGCAAGACGATCGCCGACCTTGCCCCCGCGGCGGAAGCGGCCGGCGTTTCGATCATGACCGAATGCGGGCTCGACCCCGGCATCGACCTTGTGCTCTACGCGCGCGCCGCCCGTCAGTTCGACGCCATCACCGCGATTGATTCCTATTGCGGCGGTATCCCGGAGCCGAGGGCGATGGCCAAGCCGCTGTGCTACAAGGTGAGCTGGAATTTTGACATGGTTCTGATGAGCCAGAACCGCGACAGCGTGCTGGTCGAGAACGGCAAGCGGGTCGATGTGCCGGCCGGCCAGCAACATGAAAATCGCTTTATCCACGAGATCGAGGTCGCCGGGCTCGGCAGGCTGGAAGCCTTCCCCAATGGCGACGCGCCGCATTATGCCGGCATGCTTGCCGCCGCCAAGGGGTTGCAGCGCTCCGGCCGCTATTCGTTGCGCTGGCCGGGTTGGTCGGCGTTCTGGGCGCCGCTGAAGGAGCTTGGCTTCCTTTCCGAAGACAAGGTGCCCGGCGTTGGCGCCAGCCCACGCGAATTTCTCGGCCGGCTGCTCGGCCCGCAACTGCAATACGGCGCCGGCGAGAAGGACCTTTGCGTGATGCGCAATGTCTTTACCGGCACCCAAGATGGCCGCCGCAAGACGATGATGTCGGACCTGGTCATCGAACGCGACCTCGCCTCCGGCCTGTTCGGCATGAGCCTCGGCGTCGGCTATCCCGCCAGCATCGTGGCGCAGATGCTGGCGCGGGGCGAAATTGCCGAGCCCGGCCTGCTCAACCCGCTGTTGCATGTGCCGGACGGCCGCTTTCTCGATGAACTGGCCAGACGCGGTATACGGGTATCCGAAACGATCGACTGGGACTGAAAGATTTTCGAACGGTGGTCGCCGCCGGCAACGGCGCTGCCGCTCAAAAAGCACCCCAAAGGGTGGGACAACAAAGCGAAAATAACAAACGACAACAAGGAGGAATGCCCAATGACTATTGCCAAGCTTTTCATCGCCGGCCTTGCGCTCGCCGGTCTCACTGCCGCGGCCAGTGCCGGAACGCTCGACGAGATCACGAAGCGCGGCGAGTTGCGCGTTGCCGTGCAGACGCAGGGACCGCCCTTCTCGCTGGTCGGCGCTGCCGGCGAGCGCACCGGCAGTTCGGTCGAGCTTGCCGAACTGATGGCCAAGGAAATGGGCGTCAAGATCACCTTTTTGGATTTCGATTGGGACGGCCTGATCCCGGCGCTGCTGTCGGGCAAGGCCGATCTTCTGGTCGCCGACATGACGCCGACGCTGGCGCGGGCGATGAAGGTCGCCTTCACCAAGCCTTACATGTATACCGGCAGCACCGTCTTCACCAAGGCCGACAGCAAGTTCAAATCCACCGAGGATTGCAAGGCCAAGGGCACCAAGATCGCCGTGCTGCTCGGCGCCACTGGCGAGAAGGAGGCCAAGAAGGCTTTCCCGGACGCCGACATCAAGAGCTACAAGGGCGGCGGCCCGCTGCTGCTTGACGCCGTCAACAACGGCCAGGCCGATTGCGGCGTCAACGACGTCTCGGCGGTCAAGGGCCAGTCGACCGCCTACCCGGCCGGCAGCTTCACCATCATGCCGGACATGCTGTCGAAGGAGCCGCTGGCCTTCGCCACGCGCTATGACGAGCAGGACCTGCTGACCTGGATGAACCTGTTCCTCGATCAGGTCAGCCTCGACGGCCGCCTGCAGAAGAACCTCGACTACTGGGTTAATTCAGACGACTGGAAGAAGGATCACTGAGCATAGTGAATAGTGAATAGTGAGTAGTAAATCGCTGCTCGCTATTCTCTAATCCCTATTCACCATTCACTAATCCCTATTCACCATTCACTATTCACCATTCACTATTCACCATTCACCGCCCCACCCATGCTCGAAAATTTCAACTTCCGCACCATTGTCGAATATCTGCCCCTGTTCGGGCAGGGCCTCGTCACGACCGTGTGGCTGTCTGTCCTCGCCTTTGCCGGGGCGCTCGCCGTCGGCATCGTGCTCGCCGCCATGAACCTTCAGCGCGGCTGGCTGTTCCGCATTCCGGCCAAGGCCTATATCGACGCGGTGCGCGCCACGCCCTTGCTGGCGCAGCTTTATTTCCTCTATTTCGGCCTGCCGCGGCTCGGCATCATCCTGCCTGAGCTCGTCGTCGGCATCCTTGCTTTGTCGCTGAACAGCGGCGCCTATGTCGCCGAGATCATCCGCGCCGGCATTCTGTCGATCCCGCGCGGCCAGGTCGAGGCAGGCGTCGCGTCGGGGATGACCTATGTCCAGCGCATGCGTCTGGTCATCCTGCCGCAGGCGTTCAAGGTGACGATCCCGCCGCTACTCGGCCAGGCGATCGTGCTGGTCAAGGATTCCGCTCTGCTGTCGCTGATCGCGGTCGCCGAACTGACGCGCGCCGGGCAATTGCTCGCCTCCGACCGCTTCATGCCGGCGGAAGGTTTCATCACCATCGCCGCCTTCTACCTGCTGCTCTATTACGGGCTAAAGGGACTGGCGGCACTGTCCGGGCGCTGGCTCGGCCTCGCGGGGGCACGGACATGATCTGGCAGCAGCTGCAAAGCCTCGCCGGCAGCTATCCCCTCGCCCTGCGCGGCCTCGGCATGACCGTGATGCTGTCGCTGGTCAGCCTGGTGCTGGGCACGCTGATCGGCTTTGGCCTCGGCATCCTGCGGACCGGCGGCAACCGGCTGATCAGCGGCGTGATCGGCGCCTGGGTCGACCTGATCCGCGGCACGCCGTTCCTGGTGCAGATCTTCCTGATCTTCTTCATCTTGCCGGAACTCGGCATCGAGCTCGACGCCTTCACCGCCGGCATCATCGCGCTGACCAATCTGGCCGCCTGCTTCATCTGCGAGATCGTCGTCGCCGGCATCCGCTCGGTGCCGACCGGCCAGGTCGAGGCGGCGCTGGCGTCCGGCCTGTCGCGCTGGCAGCGCATGCGCCAGGTGGTGCTGCCGCAGGCGATGCGCATCGTGCTGCCGCCGCTGGTCGGGCAATATGTGCTGCTGATCAAGGATTCCTCTGTCGTTTCGGCTATCGGGCTCACCGACCTCACCCGCGTCGGCTGGCTGGTTGTGCAACGCGTGCCGAACGGCCTGCTGGTCTTCTTCCTCGTCGGCCTCGGCTATTTCATCGTCTGTTATCCGCTGATCCTGCTGGCGCGCCGGCTTGAGCAGCGCATGGGTGCGGCCCATGGCGAGGTGCAGTTGTGACGTTGAACCTCAGCAAAAATGGTACCGGCATGATCGAGTTTCGCGGCGTCAACAAATGGTTCGGCACGCTCAATGTGCTGAAAGACATCACGCTCAGCGTCGAGCCACGCGAAGTGGTCGTTGTCTGCGGCCCGAGCGGCTCGGGCAAGAGCACGCTGATCCGCTGCATTAACGGGCTGGAGACGATCCGCGACGGCGACCTGATGGTCGACGGCCAGCGCCTCGGCGACCCCGCCACCAACATGACGCGGCTGCGCACCGAGATCGGCTTCGTCTTCCAGTCCTTCAACCTCTACCCGCACAAGACAGCGCTCGAGAACGTGACGCTGGCGCCGATCCATGTCCGCAAGATCCCGCGCGCCGAGGCCGAGAAGGCCGGGCGCGAGCTGCTTGCCAAGGTCGGCCTTGCCGACAAGGTCAATGCCTATCCCGCACAACTCTCCGGCGGCCAGCAGCAGCGCGTCGCGATCGCCCGCTGCCTCGGTATGCGCCCCAAGATCATGCTGTTCGACGAGCCGACCTCGGCGCTCGATCCAGAGATGATCTCGGAAGTGCTCGACGTCATGGTCGCTGTCGCCGAGGAGGGCATGACCATGATGGTGGTGACCCACGAAATGGGCTTTGCCCGCAAGGTCGCCCAGCGCGTGGTGTTCATGGATGCCGGCGCCATCGTCGAGAGCGGCACGCCGGATGAATTCTTCTCGCACCCCAAGACCGACCGCAGCCGCGCCTTCCTGAGCAAGATTCTGCGGCATTAGAGTCAAAACTCAACCAGCTGGCTGTCGCCAATGGCCGAGACGGGTGGGATGCTGCCATTCGTCTCGTCGATGGGAACGAGCAATTAGCGCCATGTTCAGACATTCGCGGTGCTTCTCCAGAGAGGACGTTAGCTCATCGGTAGGAGGCGACCTGCGGACCATGCCTGATGATAGATGTAGGGAACGGCGTGACCCCCATGCGATGAAGCGGCGGTAGGCCGCCGCTCCGAATTTGAGCGGCCCGTCCGGCAACGCTATAATTGACCAGCAGGGGACGTTATCGATGAGGCAAATCAGAGCCATGACTGAGCAGGACGTGCCGTCGGTATCGCTGCTCATTGGAGAGTCTTGGCGCAGGACGTACTCGCCAATCATGGGTGCCGAGACCGCGGCCCTGATTTCGGATGAAGATCACACGCTGCAGCGGAATGCGCCGGAACTGACAGACACCAACAAAATGTCGTTCGTCGCAGAACGGCCAGACGGCTCGATTGCCGGCTACGCGATGGCTAAGGTCAATGAAGCCGGCGACGTCATGCTTGACCGGCTCCACATCGATCAAAGCGAGTTCGGCACCGGGCTAGCCGCTAATATATTGCACGCTGACTTTGCCGCCCATTCCGGCATCCTGAGCATCGCACTCGAAGTGCTCGAGGGAAACGACCGGGCAATGGCCTTTTACCGCAAACATGGTTCGAAGTGGCCGCGTTGCACGGTGTTCGAAGTGGCCGCGTTGCACCGTGCAGAAGGCCATGCATCGTTGATTATGCGCAAACATCGCGCGCCTAGTCGGAACTCGCGCATCGAACAGTACATCACGTCTTCCGTCCCCAACGCACCGGCGGCCTCCCCGTTCGCAATCCAAATAGACGTCTTTCAGCTGTTTGAGTGGCATTGTCAGCGTGAGCGAGCGCGAGGGACTTAACAACTGACATGATCATTTTGAGATCCTCCCCAGTTCCCGTCGGTCGACATTCAGTCCTTGGGGTCGCAGGTGTAGTGCCGTTCGAAGGTCCCGTCCGCGCGCCGCTGCTTGTCGAAGCCGCGATGTAAGGCTCGATCGCGCGCTCGTGGACCAGCCAAAGGGGATCTCGGCCGAGGCGTAGCTACTGCCGGCGGCCAACCGTTTCGGGATCGAGGCCGAAGCGATCCTGGTGCGCTCGATCATCGTGCCGGCCGCGCCTGCCTCCGCATGACGGATGGCGCGGCTTCGCAAAGCGCACATGATTTCGTCACGTGAGATGCCGATGTCGCCAAGAACGTGATCGGGTAAACGGCTCAACTGGTCCGTTGCCGACAAGAGAGCTTTTCGCTCGGCGCGGAGGCGTAACCACCTGCGAAATGGACCAATGGCGGCAGCATGAATTATAACCATGATCAGATCGTACCTTCATTGATCTGAATTGACCGGTACGGAACGGCGCGAACGGCACTCCGGGCGAGAGCTTCAGCCGTCCGCGAGGCAAGTTAGGCGTAGTGGTCGATGGATTGGTTTTGCCGCGGCGTGCCCATACGGCGGGCGGTGGCTGGCCCCGGGCCACGCATGTAATAAAGCTCCGGGCGGTAGCGCGGCGCGACGAATTTGCGAAACCCCGCAGCAAGTTTTGTGACGGGAGCCAAGAATTTCATGACTGTTCCCTTTCCTTTCGCCGGCTTGCGCACGAGCGGCGGGCCTGACGTTGCAACAGGATATGACAGTCGAACCAGGCTCGGCTGTGGGAATTCCCACACCGGGGAGAACATTGGCGAAATCCGCTCCCAGTTTGCATCCCGGAAAGCGGGGCCTGCGGCCATCAAATTTCCTTGGATAGGGAGTAAGGTGAAGTACACCTGATTGAACAAGAGGCTGTTGTGACAGGCTCTCCGGCCTTCATCTCAAGACTTTGCGATGCCGACCTCGCCGCGCTGACCAAACGGTGGCACGAGCGCAGCTATCGACACAACGAGCTGATCATTTCCCACGGCGACACTGGTCGCGATGTCTTCTTCCTGCTGGAAGGACGGGCTCGCGTGACACTGGTTTCAGCGGACGGCAGGGAGATAGCGTATCGCGATGTCGAACCGGGTGACATTTTCGGGGAGCTCGGAGGCATTGACGGGATTGCACGCTCTGCCAGCGTAGTCGCGCTGGAGGCAACCCGCGCTGCACGGCTGTCCGGCACAGCATTCCGGGATATCGTGATGACCCACCCGACTTTTGCCTGGATGCTGCTTGAGCATCTGTCTGCCCAACTCCGGCGTATGACCGAGCGGGTATTCGAATACAGCACTCTGGTCGTGCGAAAACGGCTGATCGTCGAGCTCCTGCATCGGGCGGAGAAAGCCGCACTCGTGGACGGCGAGGTGTCCATAAGCCCGGCACCGACGCATTCCGAGCTGGCGGCAACGATGAGCACGCACAGGGAAGCGGTCTCGCGCGAAATGAGCGACCTCGCCAAGAGAGGCCTGATCGAAAAGCGCGGCAGCAGGTTATTGCTGCATGACGTCTCGGCACTACGGGCGCTGGTCGACAAGAAGGAATAGCGAAGGCTGTCGCTGCGGCGGGGGGCACCGCACGTTTCATACTCCTCGGCCGCAAGTGATTATTCCTTCCGGCAAACCGGGCAACCTAGCGTGCCAGCGCGCGGGTCGGGCTTTGATCGCTTCACCCCTTGCAAGAATCATGACTCGGCTTCTTAGAAGTTCTCCGAACGAAGGGCAGACAAGGATTGAACTCGGTCGTTCAGAGTGATTGGATTCTGCCCTAGAGCGTTTCACGTTTTGACGGAAGCGTATCCAGCGTTTTTGAAGTAGTTGTTGCATTCGGCTGCCCCGATGGT
>NZ_JBVVQO010000038.1:0-67029 GCF_055811215.1 Mesorhizobium sp. WSM4819 | reverse complement strand
GGGTCTTATCGGTCGGGGGGATGGGCTGACCGGTCCTGGCGTTGATGGGAGGCTTGGTTCCGAGCTGTTCGATGGTGCCGTCTGCGGCTGGTGGAACATCCACGGTGGGAGCATTGGCGGCACCTGGGACTCTGGCTTGAACATCGACAGGGGTATCCTTTGCGATTGGCTGGTTGCCCGGCCCGAAGTCTTGGCCGAACTCGTTGGCGTTGGCCGCACGGGCCTTCTCCAGCTTGGCGATCTCCTTGGCCGCCGCCGCCTTGTCGCCGCTGCGCAGATACTTGATGACCTTGACGGCACCCACGAGGGCGAGGTCCGCCCCGATGGACTCCAGGGCGTTCTTGAAGCGGCCCTCGGCAGCGGTGTCATCCGGGTCCGCCGCCAGGTAGTTGGTCACCGGGTTCTGGAGGTCAGGGAACTCCTCGACCAGGTTCGACAGGCGGTCCTCATGGGGGTCGATCACCGTGGAGCCAGCCAGGGCACCCTTGGCGATCTCCAAGCCACCCCTAAGGGCAGCGCTGCCTTGGGTGTAGGCCTTCGCGGGAGCCAGGAGCTTGCCTGCCCCGATAAGCCCCACGGCGATCTGGGAGATGCCCGAGGACAGCCCGTAGCCGGCGCTCTGGTCGTCCAGGAACTTGTCCTGGGACTCGATGTTCTTGCGATAGGGAGACTTCTCGGCCTCCGTAGGTTCGCCCACCAGGAAGTCCTTGGTCTCGAAGACCGCCTTGGACATGCCCGCGTTGATGGAGGCCCCGAAGTCGGTGACCCCTTGAGGCAGGAACGATGAGTCCCGTGCCGTCTGGAGAGACTCTGGGGCCGTAATCCTGTCGGCTGCCCGTGCGGCCAGCTTGGCGGAGACCCTCTCGAATGCTCGCTTGATACGGGCCTTCTCGTCGTCAATCGGTGCGGTCGTGGTGTCCCGCCCAGTCGAAAGGGAGGATGGTGCCGGAGCGCCTCCACGAGAAGCCGCCCTTGCCGCGAGCTGGGCGTCGGCCGCCGCGAATGCCCTAAGGAAGCGAGCCTGCGTGTCGTCTGCTGGTGCAGTCGTGTTGTCCAAGTGATGTTCCTTGTCGAGTTGAGGTCCAGACCGCCTGAGCGGCGGTTGCTCGACCTCGTTAAGGGGAGCCCCGAGCCATGCTGAGGCCAGGCGCTGGGGATGTATGAAGTTTCTCTCAGTTGGCGGGACCCGTCTCCAGCCCCTCGGCCCGCTCCGCATCAAGAAGGATTTGGGCGGCTTCCTCCTCGGAAATACGGTACTTGGCTGCCAAATCTCTTGCAGCTTGACGGTGGATAGCGCCGTCCACCCGGCCCCCCGCCACAGGGGCAGCGTCCCCATCGGCTTCGGACTGCTCCACGGTCGTCCTTGGGGTGGCCTGAACACTTTGAGGGTAGGTGCCTGTCTGATCGCCATCTTCGACCTTCACTATGCGCTCGCGGATGGTCTTGCCGATGTCGAAGGCAGCCCTCTCCTTATCCTGGCTGGTAGCGTTCGGGTTCTCCGAGGCCCAATGCATGAGGAGTGTGCGGTAGTCATAGAGCGCCCTTGCGCCGTCTTCGGAAAGACCTGTGACCTTGCCCAAGATGTTGTCTCGCTCGGGGATACCGGTAGCGTCGCTGATCATCCTGATGCTGTCCTTGGCGGAGGCGGTGCTCAGGATGCCGTCCGGCTTGTTGGCGGCCTCAACGGCCTTGATGCGGTCATAGGCGTGGGTAAGCGTCGAGGGGTCCTTGATGACGCCCATCCTCTGAAGCTCCACAATGCCGTCCCTTGTGAGCGCCCCGCTGTCGATTCTGGTCCACATCTCCATGAGTGCATCCGGGTCTTCCGGGGTGCCGTCTCCGACCATCTGCTTGCGGAAGCTTGGGAGCTTGGAGCGGAACTCGGGGTCGCGCTTCGACAGCGCCTTGAGGGTTTCCTCGGGCACCTGGAAGTTCGGGTCCTCATGCACCTTCCGCAGCACGTCCGAAACGAGGGCGTTGTGGCGCTCCTTGTCGGCCTTCTCGGCGGCTGTTGCCTTGGCGGTGGCGGTCTGCGCCAGGTTGGTCTGGATGGCGTCCATTGCCTTGAGTCGCTTGGTGCGGACCTCAAGGTCGTAATCCATAGGCTTGTCCTGGCCGGGGAGCTTGCGGCTGAGGAGCGTTAGGAGTTCCTCGTTCCCGCTCTCGGTCGCCTGGAGGATGATGGAGTCAACCAGGAAGCTGTCCACGTCCTTTGCGAGGTTCTTGGTGAGGGCAGTATCCCGCTCGGCCATCAGGGTGCCCCAGAGCCTCTCGTAGTCGATCTCCGCCCCGGTGCTCTTGGAGTCCGCCTCGGCCCGCTCGATGTGATCCGTGGTGGAAGCTCCGTGGGCCGCCAGGGCACCGCCGTAGACGGCATCCGCGCGGTCCTTGGTGAACCGGGCCTGATTGTTGTCCAGCATCTGGTTGATGTGAGGGTTGAGGCCGGCGAGCACCTCGGGGTCCGTCTCCTCGCCCACGTTGGACTTGAGGAACTCCCCGAGGAATGACTTGTAGGCCTCGGGGTCCCCGGAGTTGCGTCCAGGCCACTGCTCGTAGGCCAGAGAGAACCTGTCCTGGAGCTTGCGCCCTTGGACATCGCCCTGGGTCGTCCTGTACCAAGTCATGTAGGCTGGCGACTCCTGGGGAGGGATGAGACCCTGCTTAACCCCCGAGTCGAACCCGTCGCCATTGCTCAGGTAGGCGTCCCGGATGGCCCGCTGCTTGTCAGCCGCGTCGGTCTTTGCCTTGCGCTCCTCAAGGAAGGACCCCAGGCCGGAGTCGAGAGCCCCGAGGCCCTCTGCAAGTTGGTGTAGGCTTGATGGTGCTGCCTGAGCTGGGCGCTCGTAGGTGTTGACCGGAGCGGACACACCTTGGATGGCGGCAGGGGTGGAAACTTGGCGCACGAGCGCACGGGCCATGGATAGGCTCCCTCTGGTTTGGGTTGTGAAGATGGTGGGGGACGGCCCCCGGAGTGGATCGCAGGTCGGCCGTGATGCCGCGCTTACGGTCCCCGAGAGATGAATGCGGGAGCTAGATGGAGGGCATTAGGGCGGCGGCATCTGGCCCCGCCTACTGTCTCTTCGATGCGTGATTGGAATGGTCCACTGATACGATCCCTCGGGCGTAGGTATTTATTCCTCAGAAAGCCAGCTCCGTCCCATCGAATAGCGGAGCGAGCTACGGCACCCTAAGACAAGCCCTGCCAGTACCCATACCGGGCTGGCCGCTTATCAAGTAGGTGGGCTATTGGTCGCGCCTGGTCCCGCATATCAAGTAGACGCCTATTCGATTCGGCTATGGCTGGACGGCGCAATCCGCCAGTCTCATCAAGGAGACGCCCAATTCATTCACACGGCGGCGCGGCCTTATTGCGGGCTACGAACCGCCGTCCAAAATGAACTCGATCTGCGACACCAGGCCTCGTCCGCGTGGTGTCAGATAGAAAATCTTCTTGCGACCATTGTCAGAGTTCCGCACGGTCCCGACCAGCCCCAGACCCGGTGTCCCCTCGCGGTAGCCGTGCCCCAGGTAGCGCAAGTGCTGCGAGATGGTGGTCGGCGAAAACCCCAATCGGTCCGCGAGGTCCTCCAAGGTTAGCGGATCGTCCGGGTCTCGCGGATCGAAGCCCCAGATGGCGGCCCCCAGGAATGCCACCGAGATAGCTATCGGCATATCCTTTCCCTCGGCCATCATGCGGCGGTTGGCTTCAAGATACCTACGGATTGTCTGACTCGACATTACAAACTCACACTCTAACTTGGGGGCCGGGACGGGATGGCTTCAGCAGTCCGCTAGGTGGATGGGCACCGGCAGCGGGCCGTAACAGGAACTGACCTCGCGGCGAATCGAGGTGACGTGCGACAGCCATCCCCCGAGGTCCCTGCCAGCCCTTCGGTCGGCAAGGAAGGAACCCACCTCGAAGTCCTCAAGGCAATCCAGGGCGAAGTTGATGGCGGTGGCGGGGTCCGCGAAAGCATCGACAGATGAGGGGATGGACGGCAGGCGGGCGGGCGTTATGCTGGTCATGCGCAGTCTCCGGTTTGAGTTGCGCCGCCCAGTATGGCCATAACGAGTCGCCAATCAACAAGTTTAAACTGTGCAAGTTCGTAGTGTCGTCACGCTCTCATTAATCGAGTATCTGGGCCACTCATCGCCCTATGTTTCTAAGTGGCCCTCAGGATGCGGAAGACACTTGCCCGCCCGATCCCCAGCTCCTTGGCGATAGCGTCTGGCTTCTTGCCTTCGGCCTTTAGCCGGATGACCTCCGGGGCCATGCGCCGCGCCGTGGGAGCCCTCCCCTTGTACTTCCCCTCTGCCTTGGCCTTGGCGATCCCCTCAAGCTGCCGCTCCAGCATCAGCTCCCGTTCGAACTCTGCGATGGAGCCCAGCAGGTTCACCATGAGCTTTCCCGTTGGGGTTCCGGTGTCCAGGTTCATCGAGAGGATGCGGAGGGCCACGCCCTTGGCTCGGAGCTTCGCGGTGATCCCCACGAGGTCGGCCACTGAGCGGGCCAGACGGTCGAGCTTGGTCACGATGAGTGTGTCGCCCTCGCGCACGTAGTCCAAGGCCCTCTCAAGCTCCGGCCTCTTGGTGGCCACGGAGGACAGCTCTTCGCGGAACACCTTCGCGCACCCTGCTCCGGTGAGGTCTCTAAGCTGGGCCTCAAGCCCTGCCTTCTGGTCGGTGGTGGAGGTGCGGGCGTATCCGACTAGATGCCCGTTCGGTGTGGCGGTCGATGTGGTGTGCTCCGGCGCTTGCATGGCGGCTCCCCTTTTCGGATCATTAGACCCTTTGAGGATGTGATCCGTCCGTATCAAAATGTCAATCCATATTCGTGTGAGACTCAAAATCGCTCTTCCTGGCCGACTCACTGGGGCAAGCCCTATTGATACTGCACGGTCTCGAATCGAAGCCCCCGCAAGTTTCTTCCATGGTGTCTCATTATGTCTTTGACTTTAGTGATACTGCTGGTATTGTGGATTGTCTCGACCACATCAATCAACCTTCAAGGAAACCACCATGTACGACTACACCAAGCAGACCCCCCTCCAGATCAAGTTTAATGATGCCGAGTATCGCTTTGCGGTGGACCACCTTCAGGCCGACGAGATCAGCGAGTTTGAAGCTGATTGGCAAACGCGGCATGTGAGGGGCACACAGTTCTGGATTGACATAGCGGCGGAGCGCAAGGGCCTTCCCTGCCGCTGGCAAGTCGCCGCCTAACGCTCCGTACACCGTCCGCTATGAAAGCCCCAGTGTCGCCGCTGGGGCTTTTTGCTGTGGGCAGGGGCCGAGCCTGGAGGTGGCGGCCGCTGGGGCCGAGCCTGGGGGTGGCGGCCGCTTGTCTCCCCATCGTGACCACCGTACCCCCCAGGGGGGGAAGTCCGCCCGCTGCCACGTAAATTGGAGCGCTCAGGTGATCGACCCCAGGTACGATTCCGGGATGATGGCCGCTCAGTGACTCAGGGAAGACCCCCGACAGCGGGCTAAGGGGCTGACGGGAGAGCCAATCCCACCGCTTAGGGCAAGACCCTCAGTGGCCCGCCATCCCGCCATGGAATGCTGTTTGCCTATCCCCCGTTCTCAGCCTTCCTAATTGGGGCCATGCCACGTGACAGATATGCAAAGCACATAGACGTGCCACCTGAACCCCCACAGTATTTGACCTCGCCCGTCCAGCGGTCCCGTATCAGGACAAGTTGACTACTCGCACCGCCTACCAGGACATCATAGCGAAACGTAGCCGCGCCGATGATGGCCGCGACAATGATGGCTCCCGGTAGCAGAAACTTTTCCATGCGTAGTCCCCCCTTATCAGGCACTGTTGGTAGGCATCGGAAGCACAGGCACAACCTTGAGCATCTCCGCAGCAAGGCCTGGCAACATGGCGTCCGAGGAGCCGTACTTGGCGTGAACCGATGGGGACGAGTGCCCCGCCATATACTCCCGAGCACTGTCCTCCACTCCGTAACGGCGGCAAAGGTCAACGAAGAGGTGGCGCAGCCCATGATTAGGGGCGACCCCAGGCCGTACCAGGCCAACCGCCTTGCTCTTCACCCACCGCCCGATGAGCGACGTAGCGCCGTCCCTGAATAGCTGACCAGAAGGAGCCGCCCTCACCCACTCAAGGAAACCCTCAGCCTCCAGGGCAGGGTGGGCAGGAATGCGCCGTTCACTGCTAGCCGTCTTGAGGGAGCGCTTGCCGGCGCTTGTCACTTTGAGGAACCACGATCCCTCCGCCTCAAAGAAATCAGCCTTCCTCAGCGTGTTCGCTTCGCTTATTCGCAGGCCCGCATAGAGGCACAGCCAGGGCAACCATCGCTTGCTTGGGTCGGTCTCGCTCCGTGCTGCTTTGAGAACCGTGCGGGCCTCTTCGAGCCTGTATGCGGTCTCACCACCGGGCTTCTCCATATAGCTTGGCAACTCGACCTTGCCCGAGATCGTCTCCGCCGCCGCCATGGCCTCCCGGTATTCCCGCAGTCGCCTGCCCCAGTTGATGATGGTCCCGAGGTTGACGAGCCTGTCCGCGATGGTGCGGTTAGAGACCTCCGCCTCCGCCTGCATTGAGTCCAGCCAAGCCTCGACCTCCAGCACTGTCACGGTTGCTGCATTGGATGAGCCCCGGTGTCGAGCGAAGGCATCGGCAATCCGCTTGTACTTCTTCACCGACTTGTCCGGCATCGACTTGGAGCCTTGCCCCGCACCGCGCTTGGTGGCTTGGGCATCGATGATAGCGGCGAATGTGACCACGGGGCCTGGCGCGGCTGCTACAGGTGTGGACTCCAAGACGAAGCCGGGAGCACCTTCAAGCTCAGGAACCGGCCTGTAGTCGCCCCCGCTCCGCGCCACTAGGCCCCGTCGAGCAGCCCCCATCATGCCCGCCATGTCGAAGGTCAGAAGACGCCGCGCCTCCTCCGTGACCAGGAGCCCACGAGCCGCGAGGGCCGCATCAGCCTCAGCCCCATGCATTCCTTCCAGAGCAGCCACAAAGTCTGGCCCCAGGCTCTCCTGGAGTGCTGGGAACTTGATGAATAGGGAGAGGGCCAACCGGACCCGTTCATGGTCCCCGGCCCTGAAGTAGGCGAGAAGAGCACCTCGAAGTTCGGCACGGTCGCCCGGAGCCATTGAGGCCACCGCCCTGGCCAGCACCCCACCATCGTCCGCACGGGCCTCAGGGGCGGGGAGACTTGGGGGAGCGTAGAACGGCTCTTCCTCATGCGCCGCCAGGAAGGCCTTGGCGTATTCCCCCGCGAGTGCGAAGCGTTGCTTCTGGGTCAGACCCCGAGGACCGTGCTCCAGGAGCGCCGCCCACGCCCCGAGCTTGAGGTCCCACACAGCGAGGCGCTTGCGGTAGACTTCGCCAGCCCGATCCCGATCATATTCCCCGAGGGACTGAGTGAATTCTTGAGTTTTCCCCAGGTCGGAGACGCCCAGAGATCGCAAATCGTCACGCCGATCCCACAGCTTTTGAGGGACTCGGAACTTGCCCTGCCATACCTCAGAGCCTTTGCGTTTGGACAGACCCCGCATTCTCCACCGCTTCCCGGCCATATCAGAGCACTTTCCCATAACAGTCCGCATCGGCGGAAGCCACGGAAAACTCTAAGCTTTTGATGCTGTTTCGAAAACGAATGGTGCTGCGAGAGAGGATTGAACTCTCGACCTCTCCCTTACCAAGGGAGTGCTCTACCACTGAGCTACCGCAGCCGCTGATGGCGGGGCTTCTGCCATATCGAACCGGCAAGCGCAAGGCCAAGTGCAAGCCATCTGTGAAAGCCCGCTCCGACGGCTTTTGCGGACATGGCAGCGCCACAATGTTGGCTATCCCTGAATAGCGGGTCAGCCGGGACGGAACCATGAACGACAAGGCAATTCCATCTGACAAGGAGGGTCCACCCGACAAGGAGGGCCCATTTGACAAGGGCGGGCCGTCGACAAAAGCTGACCGCAAGACCCGGCTCGCCGAACAATTGCGCGCCAATCTGCAGAAGCGCAAGGCGCAGTCGCGCTCGCGACGCACTGGCGGGGCCGACAAGCGGCCGGACGGGCTCGAAAGGCAAAAGGATTGACCTATTATCGACAGCCACGGCGCGGGAACCCTGTTTCTTGAACCAAGTCGGCCAATGGTTTAGACGGGCCGGGGTCTAGACCGGCCACAACAGACTCAACCGATTAAACCGGCCTTTCGGCCGAGGGGACATTCTTCCATGGATCGCATCAGAATTGTCGGCGGCAACAAGCTTGCCGGAAGCATCCCGATCTCGGGCGCGAAGAACGCCGCGCTGCCGCTGATGATCGCTTCGCTGCTCACCGACGACACGCTGACCCTGGAAAACGTGCCGCATCTGGCCGATGTCGAGCAGTTGATCCGCATCCTCGGCAATCATGGCGTCGACTACTCGGTCAACGGACGCCGCGAAAAGCAGCAGGAGGGCTATTCGCGCACCGTCACTTTCTCCGCCCGCAACATCGTCGACACAACGGCCCCCTACGAACTGGTGTCGAAGATGCGCGCCTCGTTCTGGGTGATCGGCCCGCTGCTTGCCCGCATGGGCGAGGCCAAGGTGTCGCTGCCCGGCGGCTGCGCCATCGGCACGCGGCCGGTCGATCTTTTCCTGGAAGGCCTCCAGGCGCTGGGCGCCGATATCGACGTCGACACCGGCTATGTCATCGCCAAGACCAGGAACGGCCGTCTTGTCGGCAATCGCTACGTCTTCCCGAAAGTGTCGGTCGGCGCCACCCATGTGCTAATGATGGCGGCGTCCCTGGCCAAGGGCGAGACAGTGCTCGAAAACGCCGCCCGCGAGCCCGAGATCGTCAACCTCGCCGAATGCCTCAACGCCATGGGCGCCAGGATTTCCGGCGCCGGCACCGCGACCATCACCATCGATGGCGTCGAGGCGCTGTCGGGCGCGCGCGTGCGGGTGATACCCGACCGCATCGAGACCGGCACCTATGCGATGGCCGTCGCCATGACCGGCGGCGATGTCGTGCTCGAAGGCGCGCGGGCGGACCTGCTGCAGAGCGCGCTCGACGTGATTTCCCAAACCGGCGCCGAGATCACGCAGACCAATTCCGGTATCCGCGTCAGGCGCAATGGCGCCGGCATTGCGCCGGTCGACGTGACGACAGCGCCGTTCCCGGCGTTCCCGACCGACCTGCAGGCGCAGTTCATGGGCCTGATGACGATGGCCAAGGGCAAGTCGCGCATCACCGAGACGATCTTCGAAAACCGCTTCATGCACGTCCAGGAACTTGCCCGGCTCGGCGCCCACATAATATTGTCCGGCCAGACGGCGATCGTCGACGGCGTGCCGAAGCTGAAGGGAGCCCCGGTGATGGCGACCGACCTTCGCGCTTCGGTGTCGCTAGTCATCGCCGGCCTGGCGGCCGAAGGCGAGACCACGGTCAACAGGGTCTATCATCTCGACCGCGGTTTTGAGCGGCTGGAAGAAAAGCTGTCCGGCTGCGGCGCGGAGATCGAGCGGATTTCGGGGTGATAGGTGACAACTGCGCGAATTGTCGATCTCGGCGCCGCCCCTCATCTGCCTGCCGGCATCTTCTCCCCGTATAGTGACGGGGAGAAGGGGCTGGCCGCAGCCTCAGCGCCCTTCCTGCAACGCTGGTAATTGCTGAATCCTCTGCAGGCGTCTTTCTCCCCGTCACCATACGGGGAGAAATGCCCGGCAGGGCAATGAGGGGCGGCGCCGACCTCAGCGATTGCCCAGCCGAACCTCAGGCGCGGTTGCACGAGCTGGAAAGACCGCCTAACAGAAGGTCGAATAGTCAACTCGCAGGTGCGAACTCCGCATGAACCTTCTCAAGCTTGTCGCGCTCGACGATCAGGATCTGAGCATCGTCTCGGCCCATGTCCAGGACGCCGTGCTCAAGGTCGGCGACCTCGAATACATGCCGGCGGTCAAGCGCTTCGTGATGACGATGAACCGCTTCGTCTGGGAGGCGAAATCGGGGCTGTTCCGCCAGCACAATGAACGGCGGCAAA
Organism: Mesorhizobium sp. WSM4819; assembly: GCF_055811215.1. Lineage (NCBI taxonomy): Bacteria > Pseudomonadati > Pseudomonadota > Alphaproteobacteria > Hyphomicrobiales > Phyllobacteriaceae > Mesorhizobium > Mesorhizobium sp. WSM4819. The sequence continues at coordinate 57,026 of NZ_JBVVQO010000038.1, read as the reverse complement.
GCGTGCTGCATTTCGACCGGGTGCTGGGCGCCAAGACCAGCGGCATTGCCCGCGACAAGCCGGACGAGGTGCTGTCGCTGCTGGCGATCAGCTTCGTCGCGCTCGACAAGCCGGCCGGCATTGTCGAGCTGATCTTTTCAGGCGGCGGCGCGATCATGCTCGATGTCGAGTGCATCGAGGCGCGGCTGGCTGACACTGGCGGCGCCTGGGAAGCGACGTCGCGCCCCTTCCACAGAGCCTGAGCACACAAGATGGCCATCACGCTTCGTCTGTCCGATGCCGATTTCGAGCAGCGGTTTGCCGCGTTCCTTTTGACCAAGCGCGAGGTCTCGGAGGACGTCGACGCGGTGGTGCGCGCGATCATCGCGCGGGTCCGCGCCGAGGGCGACGCGGCGCTCATCGACTACACGCAGAAATTCGAAAAGGCCGACCTGAAACGCCTCGGCATTGCCGTGTCGAAAGACGACATCGCCAAGGCCTACGATGCGGCCGACCCGCAGACGATCGAGGCGCTCAAATTCGCCCGTGACCGCATCCGTTCGCATCACGAGCGGCAGCGGCCGAACGACGACCGCTATACCGACGCTGTCGGCGTCGAGCTCGGCTCGCGCTGGACCGCGATCGAGGCGGTCGGGCTCTATGTGCCGGGCGGTACGGCGAGCTATCCAAGCTCGGTGCTGATGAGCGCCGTGCCGGCCAAGGTCGCCGGCGTCGAGCGCGTCGTCATGGCGGTGCCGGCGCCCGGCGGCATCATCAATCCGCTGGTGCTGGTGGCGGCGGACCTGACCGGCATAACCGAGATCTACCGCGTCGGCGGCGCGCAGGCGATCGCAGCGCTTGCCTACGGCACCGAAACGATAAAGCCGGTCGCCAAGATCGTCGGCCCCGGCAATGCCTATGTCGCGGCGGCCAAGCGCCAGGTGTTCGGCACGGTCGGCATCGACATGATCGCCGGGCCATCGGAAGTGCTTGTCGTGGCCGACGGCAATAACGATCCGGACTGGATCGCCGCCGACCTGCTTGCCCAGGCCGAGCATGACGTGTCGGCGCAGTCGATCCTGATCACCGACGATCCTGTCTTCGGCGCGGCGGTCGAACAGGCGGTCGAACGCCAGTTGCAAAACCTGTCGCGCGCCGGGACGGCGGCGGCGAGTTGGCGCGATTTCGGCGCCGTCATCCACGTCCCCCGAATCGAGGCGGCGCTGCCGCTGGTCGACCGCATCGCGGCCGAACATGTCGAGCTTGCCATCGACGAGCCGGAAGCCTTCCTGGCGCGGATGCGCAATGCCGGCGCCGTCTTCCTCGGCCGCCACACGCCGGAAGCCATCGGCGACTATGTCGGCGGCTCCAACCACGTGCTGCCGACGGCGCGCTCGGCGCGCTTCTCGTCCGGGCTTTCGGTGCTCGATTTCGTCAAGCGCACCTCGATCCTGAAGCTCGGGCCGGAGCAATTGCGGGCGCTGGCGCCGGCGGCCATCGCGCTGGCCACAGCGGAAGGCCTCGACGGGCATGGACGCTCCGTCGCCATCCGGCTGAATATGTAGCTGACATGGCGGACTACGATCGAACCCGTGCCAGGCTGATCGATGTCGAACTCGACGAATCGATCGGCCGTTCGACGCCCGACGTCGAGCATGAGCGGGCGGTGGCGATCTTCGACCTGATCGAGGAAAACAGCTTCCAGCCGGTCAATGACGACGGCGCCGGGCCCTACCGGCTAAAACTGTCGCTGGCCGAATCCCGCCTGGTCTTCGCGGTGACGCGCGAGGATGGCGCGGCGGTCGTAACCCACATCCTGTCGCTGACGCCGCTCAGGCGCATCGTCAAGGACTATTACATGATCTGCGAAAGCTACTACGATGCGATCCGCAGCTCGACGCCCAGCCAGATCGAGGCGATCGACATGGGCCGGCGCGGCCTGCACAATGAGGGCTCGCAGACACTGATGGACCGGCTGGCCGGCAAGATCGACATCGATTTCGACACGGCGCGCCGGCTGTTCACGCTGGTCTGCGTACTGCACTGGCGAGGCTGAACTGTCAGTCCCTCTGCCCCGCTCGATCCTGCCTCGCTCGATCCTGTTCGTCTGCGCCATGAACGCCGTGCGCTCGCCGATGGCCGAACTGCTGGCGCGCAAAGTGCTTCCGGCCGCGACCTTCGTCGCGTCGGCCGGGGTGCGCGGCGGCGAACGCGACCCGTTCGTCGACGCCGTGCTGGCCGAGGACGGGCTTTCGCTCGGCGACCGGCACCCGAGGACACTGGACGATCTCGAGGACGACTATTTCGACCTGATCATCACGCTGTCGCCGGAAGCCCATCACACCGCGCTCGAGCTTACCCGCTCGCTTTCCGTCGACGTCGAATATTGGCCGATGCCGGACCCGACTGGCGTCGGCGGCACGCGCGAGCAGATCATGGCCGCCTATCGCGAGGTGCGCGAACGGCTGAAGGCGCGGATCGGCCGCCGTTTTCTGGCGCCGGAAGCAGAGAAACCGGGCTGATTTAAGCATGTTCACAAGCGCACGATTATCATATAGGTTCCGCCCAAATTCCGGCTAGAGTCGGATGATTTCAGGTCTGTTCGACCTGAAATCTGAATCCGCCTCTAAATCCAAGAAGTAGAGCATGATGTCGTCCGAAAACCGCTTCACACTTTTCGGCATCATGCTCTAGGCGCTGGGAATCCATCCAAGCAAAGGTATCGAATGCCGAAGGAAGAAGTCCTCGAGTTTCCGGGTGTCGTCACGGAATTATTGCCCAATGCGATGTTCAGGGTGAAGCTTGAAAACGAACACGAAATCATCGCCCACACCGCCGGCCGCATGCGCAAGAACCGCATCCGCGTGCTGACCGGCGACAAGGTCCTTGTCGAGATGACACCCTACGACCTGACCAAGGGCCGCATCACCTACCGTTTCAAGTAAGATCGTTAGAGCTCGGCCGGGATCGCGATGAGCATTTTGCAGAAGCTCGTGCTTGCCTCGGGTTCGCCGCGCCGAATCGAGCTGCTGCAGCAGGCCGGCATCGAGCCGGACCGCGTGCTGCCGGCCGGCGTCGACGAAACGCCGCTGCGCGCCGAGCATCCACGCTCGCTGGCCAAGCGCTTGTCGAAGGAAAAGGCCGAAAAGGCGCTGGCCTCGCTGCAGACGGAAGAGGATTATGCACCGAGCTTCGTGCTGGCCGCCGACACGGTGGTCGCCGTCGGCCGGCGCATCCTGCCCAAGGCCGAAACGTTCGACGACGTCGTCAATTGCCTCGGACTGCTATCCGGCCGTTCGCACCGGGTCTATTCCGGCATCTGCCTGGTTACGCCGAGCGGCAAGCTGCGCCAGCGACTGGTCGAGACCAGGGTGCGTTTCAAGCGGCTGCCGCGCGCCGAGATCGACGCCTATGTGGCCTCGGGAGAATGGCGCGGCAAGGCCGGCGGCTACGCAGTCCAGGGCCTGGCCGGCGCCTTCGTCGTCAAGCTTGTCGGCTCCTACACCAACGTCGTCGGCCTGCCGCTGTATGAGACGGTGGCGCTGCTGGCCGGCGAGGGCTTCAAGGTGCATGCCAACTGGCAGTCAGTTCGGCCATGAACTCGGGTGCGGGCGACAAGGTCACGCCGCTGCGCCCCAAGCGGCCCTGCCCCGAATGCGGCAAGCCGTCGGCGCGCGAGACCTACCCGTTCTGCTCCGTGCGCTGCAAGGACATCGACCTCAACCGCTGGCTCAAGGGCGCCTATGTCATTCCGGGCCGCGACGACGAGGACGAAACGGACAACGACCCTCCCAAATGAAGCTGTTCGGCACGGCTTGGTGACTTCGACCGCGTCCCATGAATCGACCTGTCCAGTGATTGCTCGTTTGCCGCTTGAAATCAACGCTTAGGCGCTGGACAGGCCGGATTCCCGTGCTATAACCCACGCGCTTTCAAGGGGCGCCTGCGGCGCTTTCAAGAAATCCGGCGTGCAGAACTGCCCGCGTGCCGGAACAGGCCCAGATAGCTCAGTTGGTAGAGCAGCGGACTGAAAATCCGCGTGTCGGTGGTTCGAATCCGCCTCTGGGCACCATCCCCCCTTCTCCCGACAGTCTCTTCCGCCGAAGCATCTACGCTTTTCTCTCGGCAAATATCTGAAATCCTTGGTGATTTTCGCACGCAAGGCGCGGTTGGTCGTGTTTTGTGGAATGTCGGCGTAGTTGGTCCAACGAGGCGGAGGGCTGGTATTTTCGGTGGTATTGGAGATCCTGATGGTATCGATGCAGCCAAATGGAGCTCCCGAAAATGGCGCTGTCCGACGTGAAATGCCGAAATGCCCGACCCGCCTCCAAGCTCGTGAAATTTTCTGATGGTGGCGGGCTCCAGCTTTGGGTGCAGCCGACCGGATCTCGGCTATGGCGCCTCGCCTATCGTTTTGGGGGCAAGCAGAAGCTTCTGGCATTGGGCAGCTATCCCCTCATCTCCCTCGCTGAGGCACGCGAGGCGCGCGATACCGCCAAACGTCTTCTCCTACGTGGCATCGACCCCGCACAGGAGCGTAAGTCGCAAAAGGCTTCGGCAGAGGACACCTTTCGCTCAATCGCGGAGGATTATGTCGACAAGCTGAAGAAGGAGGGACGTGCCGATCGGACCATCACCAAGGTCAAATGGTTGCTCGACTTTGCCTATCCAACATTTGGGGACAAAAGCATAAGGGAGATCGATCCGGCCACAGTTCTTGCCGCTCTCCGCAGCGTGGAGGTTCGCGGTCGATACGAGTCGGCTAGGCGACTGCGCTCCACCATCGGCAGCGTGTTTCGATATGCAATCGCAACCGCACGCGCCGATGTAGATCCGACGATCGCCCTGAGGGGGGCACTCGTCGGTCCGACGGTCACGCCGCGTGCCGCAGTTACCGATCCTAAGGCCTTGGGAGGCTTGCTGAGGGCGATCAATGCGTTTGATGGACAGCCAACAACCCGAGCCGCCCTGGAGCTGATGGCCCTGCTGTTTCCCCGCCCCGGCGAGCTGCGCGCGGCCGGATGGGACGAGTTCGATTTTGAAAGGTCGGTGTGGAGCATCCCTGAAGGACGCATGAAGATGCGAAGGCCGCACCGTGTACCTCTTTCCAGGCAGGCGGTCAGCGTCCTGACCTCACTTAGAGAAATCTCTGGTGGTGGATCGCTGTTGTTTCCCAGTGTTCGATCGGGTTCGCGCCCGATTTCCGACAACACGCTAAACGCCGCCCTTCGCCGTATGGGCTATGGCAAAGAGGAAGCTACCGCGCACGGTTTTCGAGCAACGGCATCAACTCTGCTAAACGAATGCGGAAATTGGCATTCGGATGCCATAGAGCGGCAACTGGCCCACATCGAAAACAACGACGTTCGTCGTGCCTACGCCCGGGCTGAGCATTGGGAAGAGCGTGTCAAGATGATGCAGTGGTGGGCAGATTATTTGGATGAACTCGAGAGCAAAAGCGCGCTAGTGAACTCGATCGGGCGACGCGGCAAGCCTGCCGTTCATACACCATCGCGACCGTCCACTTTGAACCCAACAGCGACGGCACACCAAACACCGAGATGAATCTCCAACCGCACGACCAGATCGGCGTAGGTCATCCCGCCACCGTCGTCGGGCAGAAAAGGACCTCCCAGTAGAACTCCCGTGATCCCCGTGGCGCGCGAGCGATAGTCCCCATCGTCTCACCTACGAACGTATGAGTCTGTCTCGCCTTCGGAATGATGCGAGTCCACGAGCGCGCTTTCCGCACGCGCTTGGCTGTCCGGCGACGGCATGAACAGCAAGGTCAGATGATAGCTGCTCTCGTAATGCGCGACTTTGCCTTCGAAAGCGCCGTGCCGTTCTTCATCGACTAGCCATGAGGCCGCGTCGGGAAAATGCGAGTTAGGATAGCCCAGCGCTTCGATGCGCTCGGCCTCAACGAACAATGCCCAGCCAGAGCCAAGCTTCTCAGCGCATTGTTTGCCAGCGCGCACATGCCAACAAGTACGGCTTCAGTCGCGCTTCCGAGATCGGGGCCGCGGAACCGAAAGGTGCGCTGAAAGCTGCCGTCCTTGCTGAGGACGATGCCGGGCGCGACGATTGCGGCCCAAGGCAGATAATCGGCAAGCCGGTCGGCTCGTAAGCGCCCCTTGCTTTGTATGACCGACGGTAGTCACTTTCGAGCGAAGGGTATTCAAAGAAATATATTTGCGAGAAGTAAGTGGCGAGACCACCGTTTTTCATGCTACAAGCCGCGCCCCTTAATGACCGGAGAAAGGGCATGTGGGCGTACGTAGATGAGACAGGCAACACGCTGAATAACCTCTTCGATGAAGATCAGCCGCTGTTTATCACCGCAGCTTTCATAACGAAGGCGAACTTCGACCTCCTTGCGAAAGCGAACATCGCTGCCATTTCCAAGAAGGTTGGCACGAACGCGTTGCATGCGAACGTCCTCGGCGCAGCCAAGATCGAGCAGATCGCGCCCGACCTCCTGAAGCTCCTGAAAAAGACGGACTGCCGCTTCTTCATCTCTCGCGTGGAGAAGAAGTATCTCGCTGCCTGCAAGGTGATCGACGTCTATTTCGATCAGGGTGAGAACAAGGCGGTGCCGTGGTCGGCGTACTGGCTCCGCCATCTGCGCCTTCTGCTGACGTTCAAGATGGCAAGCTTCGTCATCACGCCGGAAATTGCGGCGATCGTCTGGGACTGCGTTACAGCCAAGAGCGAGTTCACTTCGAAAAAGCACTTCGTCCAAGGCGCAGAAGCGATGCTGGACAATGTCCAGTTCGTGCCCGATGCCCGCAGCCGCGAGATCATCACTGACGCGCTTGAGTGGGCGATCGCGAACCCGGAGGAGTTCTCGACCCACATGTCAGAGAAGGCTCGGCGGTATCAGCACTCGCCGAATTTCGTGGCGTTCACGAACCTGCTGGAGGGTCTGCAGAATGCCTCGGAGCGTTGGAAGCGGCCTGTTCGCGAGATCGTCCACGATAAACAGGCTGAGGTCGAGGAGGTGTTCGCGACGTGGCATGCGACCGTCTCCAAGCCCGAGCTTGCAAATACAGAGGGACTTTCATGGCCAGGCGAAAGCAAGCCATTGATAGTTCAGAAGGTGACCGGAAGCACGTTCCGGACGGCCACTGAGGAAGAAAGCGCAGGTCTGCAGGTGGTCGACGTTGTCCTGTGGTGCTTCAAGCGCATCTTCAGCGGCAAGGATATCGGACAGGAGACCGCAAGGCTGCTGAACTGGGTCATGCATCGTGCACACCAGCACGACTTCTCGTTCGAAGGTGTTGGCAGGCAGGTCGAATCCGAGCTCGGCAAAATCATGGACGCCGACCTGCCCGAGGAGCAGCTCGCGGAAGGGCGCAAGCTGATGGCGGACATGGAAGCACAGCGTCAGGCACTGGTCGCCGCTCACGGCATCCAGAAGGCCGGGAAGTTGACCGCGGGTACGGCCACCTGACGGCAAATAGCCGCGGCAGCTCAGAGGCGCCGCTGAGAAGTCAACTCTCGGACTGCCCGCAACGACTCGCCGAATATCCAAGGGCGTCGGGGAATAGAACTTCAAGTCGCCGGCACGCCGCCGCATCGCGATGATCACGCATAGCAGTCGTTCGACTGCTTCTCGCGAGCGTCCTGGTGAGAAGATGCCGATCTTATAGCGGCCCCAGAGTCGCCTCAAAAATTATCGTCTCAGCGCGATCGGTTAAGCAGGCACCAATCGCTGGGATGGGGTTGGCGTGTCTTCCGACATTCGGTAAAAAATGGCGGTTAAGCGCCTCATTTCCATCGTTCGAGGCGCCCTTATCGAATCCTAAAAGCGTCCGTCGGCAGAGCGCGGTAAGATATCGCTGCAAAGCCTGTTTAGCGCTTGAAGCGGGCCCAGCTCAACGCTGTTGCTGGTCGGCTGAGGTCTGTGAAGCTTGATCTCCGCGGAGCATTAGGCAGCTTCGTCGAGACGCCCAGGCCCGCAAGCTGCGCAATTAGCAGAAGGCCAGGGCCGATCGACGGTCCGAACGCCCTCTTCAACTTCGCCAAAAGCGGAGCGCCAGCCTTCGGTCAGCTGCCCGCCAAGTGACGTGATGCGGCGCGGCGACGCGACGAATACGCGACCGAAAGATTGCGCTGGTGGAACGAGAAGACAGTCCAGCGCAACGTCCGCGATCATCGCGTTCACGTAGGCGAGCTCCACCGGCCCATAGGGCTGATAATGCGCGCCGCATGCCGGCTCTTCCTGAGCGATGTTTCCGCCATCTGGCCACTCCACTGCCGCGAGTTTAGGCGCACCGGTGCGCCCGATGTGGCATTGCAGGCAGCCGCCCCTCTGGCCGATGGCGACCGCGTGGCCAGCGCAGGCATGCGCCTCGGTCCACCCGTAGACAATAGGCCGTCCGCGCCCTTGCCGGACATGCCAGCGATTGAGCGCGCTCTCCGCGACCCAGTTTCCGGTCGCAGCGACGATCATATCGGCCACTTCGAGCAGATCCTTGTTGTGCGCGATCAGCTGATGCAGGCCGCAAGCGCGATGTTCGACTTTCAAATGTGGAAAGTCGGTCTGCAACCGTTCGGCCAAGGCTTCGGCTTTGTTGCGCCCCACGGCGGTCGCGCCGAGCGGATGGCGCCCGACGTTGGGCCAAGTCAACGGCTCGGGATCGACCACGATGAGGCGGCCGACGCCCGCCTGGGCCAGCGCGCAGGCGACCGGAGCCCCGACCGAACCGCAGCCGATCATCGCGACCGTTGCGCCGAGCAGCCGGCGCGTGCGGGCATCTTGACCGCGCCCATGCACCCAATCGGCATCGGCGCGCTGCACCAGGGTCCTGACGAGCGGAACTGCGCCGAAAAAGCGGCCAAGCAGCAACGGTTGTGGGGTATGGCCAGGCCGGAATCCCACGGAGAGGGGGTCGTCGGGCGCGCGCGGCCGGCCCTTGCGCCGCTTTGGATTGAGCGCCTTCACCCCGATCGACGCGGCGCCCCCGCGTCCAATGGCGCCGACGAGCGCCAGCACCTCGTCCGGCTCGCCTTTCGCCGCCTGCTCCAAGACCGTCCTCGCCTTGCCAGCGGTTCGCTCCGCCAAATGATACAGATCGGCGGCCGTCTCTGGGTATTCCGCAGGAAGCAGTGGCGCGTCGAGCCAGAGGAACGCGGCCGCTTCCGTCTTCACCGGGGTCTTGTCGCCAAAGCGGTGACACACCCATTTCGCAATCGCGTCCTGATCCTCTCCGACGACTTCCAGACCCTTGCCGCGCCACACACGCACCAGACGCGAGGGCGGCTCGGGCGCGACCAGGCTAAACAGGTTATCGCCCTGCGAATGCACCCGGTAACCCCAGTAGGTGACAAACTCTTCTCGGAAGTCGCGCTCGACGATGCCGCCCTCCAGCAGCTCCTCGACCAGCCGGACCGAGCGGTTTAGTAGATCCATCGCGACCTCGGAGGGATCATCAGGATCCCACTCGGCCATGTTCGGCAACAGGCACAGGATGCCGTCGCTTTCGACGTGCGGCCAAGTCATGGACTCGGGATGGTCGACCAGCGCGGTCCTGACCGGCGTTGTCGGAAACTTCGCGCCGGCCACAAGGTCGATTCGGCGGGTTACTCCGTCGGAAAACACTACGTTGATCCGCCAAGCGGCGACGATCCAGTCACGGCCCGGATAGTCGCTGGAGATCGTCGCGCGGTCGAGGCGCTCGGGCGCCTGCCCCGCCCGCTCCCGCAGGGTCGTTTCGAGCAGGAGCGCCGCCCGTCGCCAATCAAGCGCGAGCCAGTCCTTAGGCATGACGGCCGCCGCCGGCACTGCTGATCGCGCTGGCCGCCGCCGCCGTCGCGTTTAACAGGGCGGCGGAGCCGATGATGGCGGGAGCGGCCAGGGACGCGCGCTGCTCCTCTTCCAGGCGCTCGCTGAAGAAGGTGGTCGCGAACACCTTATCCCAGCATTTGAGTGCCTTCTCGCGCGTGCAGTCGGCTTCGAAGAGCGGCTCAAGTGTGTTGATCGCCTCCGTCAGCTTCTCGCGGAAGCAGCGCGCCTTGGCGTCGTCGGACCCACTGGTGATGGTGTCGCCCGGGGTCACTGGGTGGGCGACGACGAGGTTCCAGTTCAGCCGATCACGGATGGCGACCATGGTGTCGTAGAGCGCGCGGTCCTCGCGGTCGTTCGCGCGAAACTTCTCGGTTGTCAGAACCGAGATGCCAAAGCCGCTGAGGATCGAGCCGCGCCAGCTGTAGCGGCTGCGGGCGTATTTCTTCAGATCGCGATTGATGCGGCGCAGCTGGATGCCGTCGGCCGATGCGGCGCGCTGGTCCTCGTACCAGTCCGACACTTCGCGCGCGTCGGACCTCTTCCAACCGCTGCTCGCCGCCAACTCGTAATGCACCTCTTCGCCGAAGACGGTCTCAGTGACGACGCGGCGATAGACCGGCAGATCGACGTGGTAACCCTTCTCGTAGAAGACACGCACGCAGTTCGACCGCACCTCAGGCGCACGCTTGAACTTGCCGTCGTTGACCGCGTCGCGCACCATCCAGCGCGCCTGTAGGGACGTCATCTCGGCCCCGCGGTCGCCGACCAGATCCTTCTTGTGGAAGTAGACCCCGTCGTCGATGTCATAGTCGTTATCTGGGTCGCGGCACATCGTCTTCATGGCGTAGCTGCCCTGTTTAACGAACTCGATCGGCTTGGGCTTGCCAGCCTTATCCAGGCCGTTCCGCAGCCGTGTCCGGTTGGAGTCGCGGCGGTCGCGCATTGCATCCTGCTCGCTCTTGGGCAGGGTCACATCCTGGTCGTGGTACGCACGCACATCTTTGGCGCAGTCGAACATCACCTATCCTTTCTGATTTTCGGTGAAAGTGGGACGCCAGACGGCGCCGGTGGCCGGCATCGCCGGCAGATCGTGCATGAGTTGACGAATCATGCGCCCCTCCGCGTTGTTGGAATCGTCGCAGGCGCTCTTGGTCAGATCGGCGTCGGTGTGCGCCTGGCCGACTAGCCGATCCATCGCCTCTGGCCGGGTGTCGTCGAGGGCGAGATACGGCATCATGCTCGCCGGCACCGGCTTGTTTGGGAAGCGCACGCGCCGGATCGAGCGGCCGCAGTTGCTGATCGCGTTGGTCAGAAGCCGCGCCATATGGTCGAACGCAAACTCCTGGGCTGAGATGCTGAGCGACGCGACATCGGCGCCGAGCGACCAGTCAAGCATGGAGCGGTGTGCGCTCTCGGCGTCGAGGTGATCGCCTTCGGGCCGCGGGCAGGTGCCGAGCGAATAGATTTCGATCGGGCGCTCGGGTGGCGCCACCGTCAGCGCGTCGACGAGCCCGACCATGATCGGATTATTGGCCCAAAGTCCCCCGTCGGCGAACACCTGCTTAGGTCCGCCCGGCGCGTTCGGGTCGTCGATGGCGGCAAGCGAGCGGTAGATTGGCGCGGCGCTCGTCGCCATGCAGACGTCCACCAGCGGATAGCGCTCGTCGCGTACCCCGCTCTTGGGAGTCTTCTTAAACACCCAGGCTCGGTGTTCACTCATCAGCACCGTGGGGATCGCGAGCGAGATGCCACGGCCTGCGAACACTTCGAGCATCGTGACATCGGCAAGCACGCCTCGCAGCGCCTCGCGCAACGCCTTGTCGCCCTCTCGCACGAAACGGCTGCCCTGGCTCGCACGGTAGATCGCGCTGCGCTTGCCCGCGATCCGATGTGGGAAGATCTTGGGGCCGTGCTCGCGATAAAGCGCCACCACTTCCGTCATCGGCCGCCCGACGGCCAGCGCGCAGCCGACGATCGCGCCGGTGCTGGTCCCGGTGATCAAGTCGAAGCCGCGTCCCAGATCGAGGGCCGATTCGCCCCGAATGCGAGCGAACTGATCCGTCAGGCGGGCGAGAAACGCCGCCGTATAGATGCCCCGCATCCCTCCGCCGTCCAAGCTGAGCACTCGATATGGCCGCTCAGCACCCTGATCTTGCTCGCCTTCCACCATCTGCGCGATGTTTTCTCTCTGTCCATCCGTTGCCTCATCCATGCAGCCGAGCCGGACCGCTTCTAAAGCGGTCCGGTCCAGTCAGCCCTTCGGCGGAAAGGGGTCGTTGCCGTAAGAATTGGCGTCCCGGATGCGACCGTCCGGACGGTGGATGATGACTTCGCCGCGTTCGCGAACGGCGGTACCGCGCGCGGTCTGCGTCGCATCGGCCTGGGTGTTGTGGGTCGAACCGACCCGAGCGGCGCCTTCGCGACGCGTCGCCCAGCCCGAACCATGGGGCACTACGTGAATCCGCTTCGACATCTCGATTCCTTCGACTCGTCACGGGCACCACGCCCGAGCCCAGAGGATTCCCGACGCGATCCAGAATGTCAACTACCAATCACAATGTATAGTTTGCAATAAGCACATAATGTTTGCGAGGTTGACATCGTCGAGAACGTAGCGCAAACATGATTCATGGCAGGCGAAGCACTCTACAAGGCATTTGGCAGCGCGGTTTCGACCCGAAGGAAAGCGCTCGACCTCACCCAAGCGGAACTGGCTGGTAAGGTGAACATGTCGCGCGCCTCGATCGCCAACATCGAGAGCGGCCGACAGAACATCCTCTTGCATCACGTTTACGCGCTCGCCGCCGCACTCGATTTCACCAAGGTAGCAGAGCTGCTGCCGCCGATGCCGCAAAAGCCTTTAGGGGAGGGGCTGAAGATGATGCTTTCCAATCAGGCACTATCCAAGCAGACGCTTTCGCAAGACGCTGAAGCGCAAGTCGCTGATCTGATCTCAACCGCGTTGCAGCCCCGACGCGGGAAGGCCTGATCATGGCCGATGCCGATCCTGATCGGGCGCGCGCCTCTGCGCGTTCGATCCTCCGGGAGTATGGCGTATCGGCGCCACCGGTCCCGGTCGAGCGGATAATTAAGTCTCGCAAAATCGTCCTTCAGTATGCACCGCTCGATGAGGACCTCTCCGGCATGGCATATATCAAGGATGGCGTAGGCATCATCGGCGTGAACGCGCTACATCATCCGAACCGACAGCGATTCTCGGCTGCCCACGAGCTGGCCCATCACATGCTCCATGCTCCTGAGATCAGCCAAGCCGTGCATGTCGACAAGGGGATCCGCGTCTTGTTCCGCGACGATGTTTCGGCTCTCGGGACCGAGCCGATGGAAATCGAGGCGAACGCCTTCGCTTCGGAGCTGTTGATCCCCGGCGATCTTCTAGCCGCCACTTTGGAGGGGGGAGGAGTCGACCTTGAGGACGAGGCAGCGATCGACGCGTTAGCGCGTCGGTTCAGAGTAAGTCCGGCCGCAATGCGCTTTCGGCTAACTCGTTGGTAGCACGCCCATGAGCTTTGTCTTCTTCGATACCGAGACGACGGGGCTCAAGCGTGGTTTCGATCAGATTCTCCATTTCGCGGCTGTTCGCACTGACGCGAACCTGAACGAGGTGGCGCGCTTCGAAGCTCGCTCGCGCGTACAGCCTCATGTGCTTCCCCATCCCTCGGCGCTGCGCACCAACGGGCTGCCGATCGAACGGCTGACCGACACCAACCTGCCGTCGCACTACGCGATGGTAGGAGATATTCGCCGGACCCTTATGTCGTGGAGTCCGGCCGTCTTCGTCGGCTTCAACTCCATCCGCTTCGACGAAGAGATGCTGCGCCACGCACTCTTTCAGTGCCTGTATCCAGCCTATCTGACGAGTACCCACCGCAATTGCCGCGCTGATGTGCTCAGTCTGGTGATGGCGGCCGATGCCGTATCGCCCGCGCAGCTTGTTGTGCCGCTTAGCGAGGAGGGGCGGCGGACCTTCCGTTTGCAGCATCTTGCGGCGGCGAATGATGTCTCCCATGCCCGGGCGCACGACGCCATGTCTGATGTGCTTGCAACGGTCGAACTATGCCGACTTGTTTATCAGCGGTCTCCGGAGCTGTGGCAGCGGTTCGTTCGCTTCTCGAACAAGGCCACCGTTGCGGATTTCGTCGACGCCGAAGATGGCTTCGTGCTGACTGAGTTCTTTGGCGGGCAGGCTTATTACACGCCGGTCGTCTGTATCGGTGTCGATCCCGACCAAGCCAACGGCCGGCTTTGCCTCAGCCTTAATCACGACGTCGGCCAGCTTGCTGGGATGAGTGACTTCGAACTCCAGGCCCATCTGGCGCAGAAGCGCAGTCCGATCCGTCGCTTCAGGATCAACGCCGCGCCAACGCTGACCGCATTTTTCGATGCTCCTGAACATATGTTGGATGGCGGGTCGATCGGCCACATCGAAGACCAAGCTCGTCGCGTGAAAGCGGACGCTGATCTGCGCACGCGGCTTGTGGCCGCTTCCATCGCCGCCCGCGAACCATACCCGCTGTCGCCTCATCTCGAGGAGCGAATCTACAACGGCTTCCCAGGGCCGGATGACGAGGGGCGCATGAACGCCTTCCACCAAGTCTCATGGCCGGATCGTCTCTCTATCGTGCAAAGCTTGGAAGACGAGCGCTTGCGGTGGTTTGGGTTGCGCCTCGTATATTCCGAAGCCCGCGGAGTTCTTCCCGCAACGGTAAAGGTCGAGATCGAGCGTCGCTTGGCGAACCAACTGGCGGGAGATGGGTCCGGCTGTCTCACATACGAGCTTGCTTTGGCCGAAACGGATAAGCTGATGGGGGAAGGAACAGACCACGACGGTCTTCTCGCTCGATACCGCATCTATTTACAGGATCGTAGCGCGCGGGCTGCTGCCTTCAGGGCGCAGATGGTTATTTGAACTGTATTCATATCGGATTTAGGCGCATCGTAGACCGTGTAACGACCATGATGGGTCGGTGAACGAACCCGCTGCGCGGGAGGGCGCCTAGGGTTGAGGTAGAGGGCACAGGCCGGCCGTCGTCGCGCCTGCATTGAGCGTCGTCCGGCAGCGGCAGAGCATTACGGGCTTCTTCAACAAGGAGCCTAGCCATGCCCTATCCTGTTCTTGATGCACCTATCAGTCCAGTTCGTCAGCGGCTGATCGACGACATGAACATGCGGCGTTTCTCACGGGAGACGCAGCGCAACTATCTCCGCGACATCGGACACCTGGCGACGTTCCTCGGGCGTTCACCAGATACAGCGACCGCCGACGACCTGCGCCGGTTCCAGATCGAGCAGCAGGACGACGGTGTTCCGGTGCCGACGATGAACAGCATCGTGTCGGCGCTGCGCTTCTTCTTCACGCATACGGTCGATCGTCCCGACCTGGCGCGCAGGCTCGTCCGGCTGGTGCACCCGCGCAGGCTGCCCGTGGTCCTGAGCCGCGACGAAGTATCTCGGCTACTCAACGCCACCACCTGCCTCAAGCACCAGGCCGCGCTCTCGGTCGCTTATGGCGCGGGCCTGCGCGTGGCGGAGGTGTCGACGCTGAAGATCGCCGACGTCGACAGCGAGCGCATGCTGCTACGTGTCGAGCGCGGCAAGGGCGGGCGATACCGCAATGCCATGCTGTCGGCCGACCTGCTTACGCTGTTGCGCCAGTGGTGGAAGGTCGGACGCCAGCAGGGAGTGATGCATCGCGAGGGCTGGCTGTTTCCGGGGCAGCATGCGATGAAGCCCATCAGCACCCGCCAGCTCTATCGGGTGGTCGTCGAGGCAGCGCAGGCGGCCGACATCGCCAAGCGGGTCGGGCCGCACACGCTGCGCCACAGCTTCGCCACCCACCTGCTGGAGGACGGCACCGATATCCGGATCATCCAGGTCCTGCTCGGGCACGCCAAGCTAAATAGCACCGCCTTCTACACCAAGGTTGCAACCCGCACGGTGCGCACCGTCACGAGTCCGCTCGACAAGCTCGGGCTGTTCAAGGAGGCAGAGATCTCGCCCGACGGCTGAGCAGTGCGCGCCTCGGTCGAGGTCGCCGACATCTTCCGCACTGCCGGGCCCGCCTACCGGGCCGCCCATACAGGGCATCTGACACTGCAGCAGCTCAAGGTGATGTCGGCGATCGAGCACTGCCGCACCGCAGCGCTCGGCGGCCACGTCGAGGCCTGCGAGGACTGCGGCCAGTGGCGCATCGCCTACAACTCCTGCCGCAGCCGGCACTGTCCGAAGTGCCAGGGCGCGGCGGCGCGGACATGGCTGACCGAGCGCGAGGCCGACCTGCTGCCGGTCGGCTACTTCCATGTCGTGTTCACGCTGCCGGCCGAGATCGCCGACGTCGCCTTCCACAACAAGGCGCTCGTCTACGACCTGCTGTTCAAGGCGGCATCGGAGACGATGTTGACTATCGCCGCCGATCCAAGACACCTCGGCGCGCGCATCGGCATCACCGCCGTGCTCCACACCTGGGGCTCGGCGATGATGTACCATCCGCATGTCCACATGATCGTGCCGGGTGGCGGCATTGCGCCGGACGGGAGGCGCTGGGTCTCGTCGCGCCCGGCCTTCCTGCTCCCGGTATGCGTACTCGGCAAGCTGTTCCGCCGCCTGTTCCTCACCCGGCTGGTTGCGCTGCACGAAGCGGGCCGGCTCAGCTTCTTCGGGTCGATGGCGCACCTCACCAAGCGACACGCCTTCCAGCGCCACCTTGCTGCCGTCAGAAAGAAGCGCTGGGTGGTCTATGCCAAGGCGCCGTTCGCGGGACCGGAGGCGGTGCTTGCCTATCTGTCGCGCTACACGCACCGGGTGGCAATATCGAACCGCCGCCTCATCCGCTTCGATGAGAGCGGCGTCACCTTCCGCTACAAGGACTATCGCCGCGACGGGGTCGAGCGGCAGCAGGTCATGACGCTCGCAACCGACGAGTTCATCCGCCGCTTCCTGCTCCATGTCCTGCCGCGTGGCTTCCATCGCATCCGGCATTACGGCCTGCTCGCCGGCTCCGCCCGCAAGGCCAGCCTCGCGCTGGCGCGCGAACTCCTGGACGTCGCCGCGCCAGCCGATGACGAGACACCAGGCGAAACGGAGGACTTCCGGCCGCCATGCCCCTGCTGTGGCGGACGCATGATCGTCGTCGAGGTGTTCGAACGCTGGAGGCAGCCGCGCGGACCGCCGGATGCGAGAGCGACGAACCGGGAGAAGTGTCCATGACCCGGCATGGCATGAGATGGCGTTCAGCCGCAGGCTTCCAGCCTCCGGCAACAGACCCAGGCGCGCCCGTGGTGATCATCGATGTCGACAGGGCCGCAACCAGCCACGTGCCGGGCCGGCAACGTCGCGCGGACGCGCTACGAAGCGGCCTGTCCACTTCCATCCCCGCGCTTCCCGGCGGCGGTCGCGCCGTCGCCGACATCAGCCGAAAATCGAAATATCCATAGACATTCGCCTGTGGCCCGCGGGTTCCTTCCTCGGGGACTTTCGTACGCCTGCCGGCGCCCGAAACTCTTCACGGGAGCCGTCGTTGAGATCAATCCTTCTTCAACGTCCGCTATTCGATCCTCGGCGCCGGAAAGCAGACCGTCCGAAGACGTGACCCGAACGCGACGTCTGACTAGTGGCTCACCGATCGCCAGCTCAGCGAAATGCCGCCCGCCGACTGGCCGCACGGATTGCTACCCTGCCGGGATGCCCCCATTCGCACGTTGCTGCCAGTTCACGCCGAACGAACTAGTCAGGACGCTTCCGCTTAACGAGGCTCTTGTTATTTTACTCCAACACGATCTCCCCGCTACGAAATGGCAACTAGGATGTGGCTTTGTGCTTCGATATCACCACGCCCGGAATATCAGGACCGAGGCGGCGTCCATGAAGAGTGACGCAATCTCGTATGCCCCACGAGGGCTATCTCGTGAGGAAGCAGCTCGTTACATCGGTGTCGGATCGACGCTTTTTGACGAGATGGTTGCCGATGGGCGCATGCCGAAGCCCAAGCGCATCAACAGCCGCGCTGTCTGGGATCGTGTAGCCCTGGATATCGCTTTCACGTCGTTACCGGACAAAGATAGCGGCCTTCAAGAGCTGTTGCAACGAAGCAAACGGGCCGTAGAATAACGATAGCAACTACGCTGGTTGCGTATGCGCTGCAGGCGTAGTATGATGATGGCCGGCGCGGAAGTGATGACGTGAACGAGAATGAGAAACTTGCGCAAGACGTGAAAGCATGGCGGGCCAAGGAAGGGTTCACTGCCGAAGCCGCGGCCAAGGTGCTGGGAATACCGAAGCGCACCTTTGAAGGCATAGAACAAGGCAGAGGCTTTCCATATCCAGTCCTGCTGCGCGTTGCGATGAAAAGTGAGGACTTGTTGCAGAAGCCCGTACGCAAGGACTAGCGGACAGTAATTCAATGGCCAAACATCCTGATTACCCTGGATCTTCTTCGCGCCTCGTCAATGGCAAGGAGTACTGGCGCTTTCGAGCTAATCGCCATGCTCGGCAAATAACCTTACCCGGCCGGCCCGGCGACGAAGCGTTTGAGATCGCCTACCGGCGTGCCGTTGAAGGTCGCGCTGGCGGGGCGGAAATTATCAACATGCCGGGGCGCGCCTTGCCGCGTACTTTTGGGCATGCAGCACGGCGACTCGAAACTACCATGGAATGGCTGGACTTTGACGAGGCAACGCAGCGGAAGAACCTGCGGCTCATTGAACGCTTCCTTGAGATGCAGGTCGATCCTGACTATCCACTGACGTGGCGCGATACCCCGGTGGAACATCTCGATACCGATCGTCTGCGCGCGCTAATCGAGGGCATCTTTCTTGCCAACCGGACGGTCGCCAAGCACCTTCTCGTCGCGATCAAAAAACTGCTGTGGGTGGCAATTCAAGTCGAGAAATGGATCAAGCCGCAGGATGACCCATCGCTGTCCATTCGTGTACGCGTGCCCAGGTCCACCAAGAACCCGGCCTGGCCAATCGGGATCAGAGAAAAGTACGAAGAGCGGCATCCAATTGGTACCCCTGCTCGGACCTGCTACGCACTCGGTTTCTGGCTCGGCAATCGGCGCGGCGATATCGCTGCTCTTGAATGGTGCGATATGGTGAGCGAGGAGATCGAGCTGTTCGACGGCTCGCTGGTGTTGATCGAAGCCTTTGACTTTCGGCAGAAGAAAAACCGCAATCGCCACGGGGGTCGAGAGATGTTCATTCCGGTCGTAGACAAGCTGGCAGCCGCGCTTGAACCTCTCGACCGATCGAAAGGCGGCACCGTTTTGAAGACTGCTTATGGAAGCGCTTTCTCGGAAAAGAGCCTAACCGGCATGATGCGTCATTGGACCCGGCAGGCTGGAATACCGGATGGCTATACGCTTCATGGCCTGCGCCGCACGTTTGGAACCTACCTCGCCGAGTGCAACATCCAAGCGCGTGCCATAATGGAGGCTATGGGACATTCGTCGATGACGGTGACCGACGAATACGTCCGTGAGGCGAACAAGAAGCGCATTGCCGTCGACATTGCTAGAGCGATAAACCAGCGCGAAGAAAAGCGCGATCAGGCGAAGCGGCGGGCCAATTTGAGCATCGTCGGCTCACAATGAAGCACGAAGAATCGCGAACTGTTCCAAGCACGCCCGTTCAGAGGATTTTTTGCTGCCAAAGCGCCGTGGGCAAACCGTGGGCAAAGCGTGGGCAAAGGCCAATTTTCCTCAATAAAATCAAAGGTTATGGTGGGCCCGGAGGGACTCGAACCCCCAACCAAGCGGTTATGAGCCGCCGGCTCTAACCATTGAGCTACAGGCCCCACACGCGGCTGGATTAATGTTTTTCCCCGAACCGCACAAGGCTTTCCGGATGGGCTGGCCGAAATCGTCCAAATCAGCCCATATTCAGACATTAGAGCGAGGTGCGTCCACTTAGACGCGCAAAATACAAAATACGCTCTACCGCTTTGAATCTACGCATCGAGCTTTCCGAAAATCGATTCCGATTTTTATGCCGATGCGGTAGTCGACAAGCGCGACTGGATCGCAGACCGAGGAGATTTTTATGACCAGACATCTTTTGCCCTTGGCGCTCGCCGCCGCAATCGCTTTTCCGGCGATGGCCGGCGCGGCCGATTCGCCGCCGCCGGCCCGCATCGTCGTCACTGGCGAAGGCGAAGCGACCGCGGCCCCCGATCTGGCGCTGCTGACGCTCAGCGTCATGCGCGAGGCCAAGACCGCGCGTGCCGCGCTCGATGCCAACAACGACGCCATGGCCTCGGTGATCGCCGCAATGAAGTCGGCCGGCATCAAGGAGCGCGACCTGCAGACAGCCGGCATCCAGATCAGCCCGCGCTACAATTATACCAACAAGCCGGACGGCAGCCAGGAAGCCGAACTCATCGCCTACCAGGTGACCAACACGCTTTCGGTGCGGATCCGCGACATCGACAAGACAGGCGAGATTCTCGACAAGGCGGTATCGCTCGGCGTCAACCAGGGCGGCGGCATCTCGTTCTCCAACGAGGATCCAACGGCAACTGTCACCGAAGCCCGCAAGAAGGCGGTCGCCGACGCAATGGCCAAGGCCAGGACGCTGGCCGAAGCCGCCGGCGTCAGCATCGGGCGGGTGCTGGAAATCACCGACCAGAACGTCGCGCCGCCGCCGATACCGATGACCGCCAAGGCCTTTGATGCGGCCCGCGAATCGGTTCCGGTGCAGGCTGGCGAGAATTCCTACACGGTGCAGGTCACAGTCACCTTCGAGTTGAAGTGACCGCCCGCTGAAGCGCGGGTAACCGGCAACATTGACTTTGCTGCATTAAAAAACCCCGAGGACTGGTCCTCCGGGGTTTTTTCGAGCCGCACCCTTCTATCTCGGGGGCTCTACTCCAGACCGACCTTCTGCGAAGGTCGTGTCTCCAGACCGACCTTCTGCGAAGGTCATGTCCTAAAGCTGACCTTCGCAGAAGGTCATACTGCCAGGCAGGCCGTGCCGGTAGGCAACGTGCGAACGCTTACCGGTAGAGGACCGGGCAGCCGCGCTCATTGGCGAACACGACCACGACGCGGTCGCCATACTGGCGGCCCGCTACTTTCACGGTGCGGCGGCCGACGTCGATGATGCGGGCACGGCGCAGACCCATGCGCTCTGCCTTGCCGAGAGCACGGTTTGGCGAGCAGGACCGGCGCCAGTCGCGTTCGCGGCGGCGTTCGCGGTAGTAACCATCGTCATCATCGCCAGAATAGACGCCGACGCGCGGATCGTCATCGTTGCCGAAGCCGAGGTAGATGCTGTCTGCATGGGCTGTGGCGGGGATGGCGGCAAGCGTGCCGAGGCCGATAAGCGCCGAAAGGGCCGCCGTCTTGATCGTGTTGAACATGTCTTCTCTCCTTGTTCAGGGCTTCCGCCCGCCTTTGATCGAACCAATGTGTCTTACCGATGGCGAGGAGAATGCGCTTGCGTATCTGAACTTTCGACGAACCGGCCGTTCATTTCTGGTTCATGTAGCAATAAGCAATTGCGCAGTCTTCTCGGCGTCCGGTTCTGAACAATCCGGTCGGTTCTGAACCATTGGATAGAAAACGCGCTGTCGGGCAGCCGGTTCCGGGTCCTGAAGGCCCGTCGCTAGGGCTCGTCGTCCAGCATGTGCTCGAAATAGTCGTCGGGCTCGGCAAGATCGGTCTCGCTGGCGCTGACCCGGCCCCGCATGGAGATGCCGGCCTCATGCACCGTCTCGGCACTGCCTGACACCAGCCTGTGCCACCAGTAGAGATCGTGGCCCTCGGCGACCAGCCGGTAGGCGCAGGTTTTGGGCAGCCAACTGATGGTGCGCACATTCTGCGGCGTCAGACCGACGCAGTCCGGGACGCGCGCCAACCGGTTGGCATAATCGGAACAGCGACAGGTTTCGGCGTCGAACAGCCGGCAGCCGACGCTCGTCCAGTAAATCGCGCCGGTGTCTTCGTCCTCGAGTTTCGACAGGCAGCATTTGCCGCAGCCGTCGCAAAGCGATTCCCACTCGGCCGGGGTCATCGCCTCGAGCGTCTTGGTTTTCCAGAACGGCGTTTCCATCGACGGGATGTGGCCCCTGGCCGGGTGAAGGTCAAGCACCGCAACAGACGCAGGCCCGGCCAGCCCCATAGGCCGGCACCATAGGAATAACACGAAGTCGCCTTCAAAACGCCGGCCAATTGCCCTTCGTAGCCGTTAATGCCCGCTAACCGGAACCAATCCGGTTGATGAACAGTTTGGGCCGGGATGGGACGCCAAAGGAGGATTTTTAATGAAACGCCAACCACGGATTCTGGCAGGCACGGCATTTGGCCTGCTGATGGCGTCCGCGCCGTTGGGCGCATTCCCGTTGCAGGGCAGCGCCGCTTTCGACCCACCGCAGAGTACCGCCACGCCGTTGATCCCCGTGCAATCGAATTGCCCCGAAGGCGAGTCGGCGGAAGGCTGCGCACCGCAGGCGGAACCGGAGCAGAAGCCTCGCAAGAAGCGCGAGGAACAGGCCGCGCCTTCCGGCGAGGAGCAGCAGGGCGGTCAGCGCAGGAAGAAGCGCGAGCAGCAACAGCAAGAGGAAGCCGCACCCGCCGAGCGGGCCGCACCTGCGAGCGACGAACAGCCCGAGCCGCGCAGAAAGAAGCGCGAGCAGCAACAGCAGGAGGCCGAGCGAGCCGCACCGGCCAGCGATGAACAGCCCGAGCCACGCAGAAAGAAACGTGACCGGCAACAGCAGGAGGAAGCCGCACCGGCCGAACCGCCCGCCGAGCAGGCCGCACCTGCCAGCGACGAACAGCCCGAACCGCGCAGAAAGAAGCGGGAGCGGGAGCAGCAGAAGGAAGCAGCACCTGCCGAAAAGCCCGCCGAGCAGGCCGCGCCTGCCAGCGACGAACAGCCCGAACCGCGCAGAAAGAAGCGGGAGCGGGAGCAGCAGCAGGAGGCAGCACCTGCCGAAAAGCCCGCCGAGCAGGCCGCGCCCGGCGAAGAGGCCGCACCTGCAAATGACAACGAGCAGGCCACGCCGCGCAGGAAGAAGCGGGAGCAGGATCAACAGATCGAAGCCGCACCATCCGAACAGCCAGCCAGGAAGGAAGCCGGCGAGCAGGACGAGCCGCTTCCGACCGACCAGCAAACGGCTCCCGCCGAGGGCGAAAAGCCCCGAGATCAGGCTAAGGACCGTCGCAAGAAGCCTATCGACGAACAGCCGGTGACAGGCGAGCAGCCCTCAACCGGCGAGCAGCCCGCCGAGCGCGAGCAGGCCGCGCCCGCCGAAGGGGAAGGTCCGGCCCAAGGCGAGGCTCCCGTGTTCGACAGCCAGAAGGATGCCGTGCGCAAGCGCAGGGGCGGCAGGGACAACGCGCAAGAAACCAGCGGCCAGGACGCGGGTGGACAGCCGACGCAGCAGAACGGCGAACAGGCGGAAGCCCCGAGGCCGGCTCCGGTCGATCAGGGACCGCCGCCCACCGATGACAGGGCGGCCCAGCAGGCGATCAAGCTTGAGAGGATGGTTCGGGCGACGGAGGAAAAGGGCAGACGCGTTGAGCGTGCGCCCGACGAGGAAAACGTTCGCCGCCGTCGTGAACGCCCGCGCGGGGTCGACGTCGTCAGGGAACTCGGCGACCGTGTTATCCTCCAGTTCAACAACCGGACGATCGTGGAAAGCGACGATGCGCCGCGCATGCGGCGTGGCGCGCGGAACGTCTACTATGAGGAGTTGTCGAGCAATCGCACCCGGGAAATCGTCGAGCGTGACAATGGTATCCAGATCGTCACCATCCGCAACCGCTACGGTGATGTCGTCCAGCGTTCACGCATCGCGCCCGACGGACGCGAATATGTGCTGAGCTATGTCGACGAGCGGCACTATGAGGACGATGGCGACTGGCGCGATCCAGGCGACGACCTGCCGCCGATTCGGATCGACATTCCGCGCGAGGAGTACATTCTGGATTCCGAGGAGGTCGAGGATCCGGACGACTACTATGCCTTCCTTGAACAGCCGCCGGTGGAGAGGGTGCAGCGCCTCTACTCGATCGACGAAGTCAAGCGCTCGGCCCGCGTGCGCGACATCGCCCGCCGCATCGACCTCGACACGCTGAACTTCGAATTCGGTTCAGCCTCGATCCCCGAAACCGAGGTGCAGAAACTGGAAGGCGTCGCCAGCGCCATGGAGAAGCTGCTGGAGAAGAACCCGGCGGAAACCTTCCTGATCGAAGGCCATACCGATGCCGTCGGCAAGCCGGAGGCGAACCTCGCTCTGTCCGACCGTCGCGCGGAGGCTGTCGCCGAAGCCCTGAGCAATGCCTTCAGCATCCCGCCGGAGAACCTGACGACACAGGGCTATGGCGAGGAGTATCTCAAGGTCGATACATCGGAGCCGGAGCGCGAGAACCGTCGCGTCGCCATCCGCCGCATCACCTCGCTGGTAGCGCCGGTCGCCAGCGCGAATTAACTCGCAGTTTCAGAAACCTGAACTGGTTTCTGGAATCTATACGGGAAGACATAGCCCACCCCGGTTTCTCCGGGTTGGGCAATTTCCGGCAATCAGCCGAGGTTGAAGGAGAATGTAAGTCGCGATTTAACCAGGCATTGAATCGCGAGGTCGTCCACCCCAGATTCTGGCTAGGGCTTCCCTGCCCTGTCCCGACTCCAGCGGGACACATGAGCCCCGCCGGTACCCCCTCGCCGGCGGGGTTTTTGTTTCCGGCTTCGGTTGGGAAACGAGGGCTATGCCGGTGCCAGTCAGTAGATATTTTTCACGTTGGTTTTCGAATTCGCAAACACCTCGTCCGGCACGAAGAAATCGCCGGCAAGCGGACCTGTCGCGTCAGGCGCATAGATCGAAAAATCGCTGACGCCCTCGGCGCGCAGCACCTCCTCGTCGATGTAGAAATTGCCGGTCGCTTCGCGCGACGGCCTGAGCAGGATCGCATGCGCGGCATCGGCCATGATATCGGGCGAACGGCTCATCGCCGCCACCGTCGCCCCGCCCAGAAGATTGCGCACCGCTGCCGTATCGATCGTCGAGATCGGCCACAGCGAATTGACGGCGATGCCGTCCCTGGCGAACTCCGCGCTCATGCCCAGCGTGCACATCGACATGCCGAATTTGGCCATCGTATAGGCGACATGGTTCTTGAACCATTTGGCCTTCATGTCGAGTGGTGGCGCCAGATTCAAGATGTGAGGATTGTCGGCCAGCTTCAGGTGCGGAATGCACATTTTGGAAACCAGGAACGTGCCGCGTGTGTTGATCTGGTGCATCAGGTCGTAGCGCTTCATGTCGGTTTCCAGCGTGCCGGTGAGTTGGATGGCGCTGGCATTGTTGATGCAGAGGTCGATGCCGCCGAATTTTTCGACGGTTCTGGCGACCGCCTCGGCCACCTGCCCCTCCTCGCGTATGTCGCACAGCATCGGCAATGCCTTGCCGCCGGCCTGCTCGATCTCCTCAGCCGCCGTATAGATCGTGCCCGGCAGCTTCGGGTGGGGCTCGGCGGTCTTGGCCGCGATGGTCACATTGGCGCCGTCGCGCGCGGCGCGCAGCGCGATCGCCAGCCCGATGCCGCGCGACCCGCCGGAGATGAACAGCGTCTTTCCCTTGAGCGACATGTCTTGCGCCTTTCCTGTGCCGGCCTCTTTGCACAATCCTTGCCGCGTGCCGTCGCCCGACACAAGAGCGGGGAGCATCGAGAGGTGGTGACGCTGCGGAGGATTCT
Organism: Mesorhizobium sp. WSM4819; assembly: GCF_055811215.1. NCBI lineage: Bacteria > Pseudomonadati > Pseudomonadota > Alphaproteobacteria > Hyphomicrobiales > Phyllobacteriaceae > Mesorhizobium > Mesorhizobium sp. WSM4819. The sequence continues at coordinate 31,545 of NZ_JBVVQO010000038.1, read as the reverse complement.
CGCGGCGTTGCGCTGCCCCTCATCGCCCTGCCGGGCACTTCTCCCCGTATAGAGACGGGGAGAAGGACGCCTTGATCACAGCTTTCGCCAACTGGCAACGTCGCAAGAATCGAGCCGTGGCTCCGTTCAGCTTCCTTCTCCCCGTCACCATACGGGGAGAAGGTGCCGGCAGGCGGACGAGGGGCGGCGCAAACTTTGACAATGATAGCCCGACATCCTGCCGTGATCCTCTAAACCAGCACCAGGCCTTGCCGCATGGCGATGGCGATGGCGTCGGTGCGGTTGGCCGCACCTAGCTTGATCAGGATCGCCGCGACGTGGAACTTCGCCGTATGCACGGAAATGTTCAGGCGCCGCGCGATCACCTTGTTGGGCGCGCCCTCGGCCAAAAGCGCCAGCACTTCGCTCTCGCGCGGCGACAGCACTGGCCGGCTGGCGCTGTCGCCGACCGGCTCCTCGTCGGAGAGATCGTCGTCATGGAAGGCGAAATCGTCATGTCGATCGGACAAGGGGCGGCCCTCGCCCGAGATCCGATAGCCAGCCGCCGCCAGTCGCGCGGCGGCAGCGATCAGCAGATCGTCCACTGCCGGCGGCAGCACGGCAAACACGGTATCGGCCGGCCGCTGCCGGCTCGCTCGTTGCGACAAGAGCACCCGAGGTATCGCGGGATCGCTGGGCCCGCCTTCCACGCCGCCTCTTTCCAGGTAAACGCCATCGACGATCGCGACATCCGCTCTGTCGGCGCTATTGGTGCTACCGGCCACAATCGGCAGCAGATCGCCGGTCGCGGCAAGCGCGGTGGACAGGTGCTCGGCGCGCACGACGTCATCGAGCGCGATCAGCACCGTCAGCCGCCGCCCCGTGACCCTGTGACTTGCCATCGATCTTCTCAGTTTAGCGGCTTTTCGCCGATGGTCAGCACGACGTCGCGCCGTTCGCCGCCGCGCACCACGCCGAGCGTCACCGACGCGCCGGCGCTGTCCGGCCCGAGCCTGCGGATCAGCTCGCGCGGGCCGTGCACGGCCTCGCCGTTCCACGACGCGATGATGTCGCCAAGGTGCAGGCCGGCCGCCTTCGCCGGGCCATTGTCGTCGAGGCTCATCACCATCGCGCCATGCGTGTCGCCGTTGCGGATCGGGTGCAGGCCGGCGCCGAGATAGCCGCGCGCGACATGGCCCTTCTCGCGCAGCGTCGCCACCGCCCGTTCGATCGTCTCGTAAGGCATAACCAGCGCCCGCCGGCGCGGCCCGAACAGCAGCATGCCGATCAGTGCGCCCTTGGCGTCGAGCACCGGGCCGCCCTCGAAACGGCCACCGGCATTGACGGCCAGATTGATGCGCCGGTCGATCGTGCCGCCGCGCATCGAGCGCCAGGCCGGACCGACCTCACCAACCGTTCCGAATGCAGCGAGCGACGCACCGTCGCTATTGCCGACGGCAATGGCCAGATGGCCCGGCCGCGCCGTGCCTGCCTTGGTCAGCGGCGGCACGTCCGGCGCGCCGGTCGGCTTCAGAAGGGCGGTCCCGGTGGATGGATCGCGGCCGACCAGCTCAGCCTTCACCTTGTCGCCCGAAGAAAGCGTCAGCTCGATCTCCTCGCCGGCCTCCACCGCCTCCTCGGCAGCGACAAAATAGCCGTCGCGCCAATGGAAGGCGGTCGCGGTGCGATGCTGATGCGTGGCAAAGCTCGCCGTCGCCGGCGCCGCTGCGGCGGCGATATCGGCGATGGCGTTGGAAAATGCGCTTAGATTGAAGTCGCTCATGTCGGTCTCCTGGGTCTTTTTCGCCTCGGCCCGAAAATCGGCAACGATTTTCGGGAAACACGGTGCGAGAGCTCAAAGTCTTAGAGCGCACTTTGAGCGTCCAATGGACGCTCGTCGCTCTACCCCAGATATCGCTCGGCAGCGCGTTGGCGGGTACTCGCCTGACGGCTAGTTGGGCGTTGGACTGGCCATCTGGTCAGGTCGCGGCCGATCCGGCCGCTCCGCACATATAGGCATCCTTCATCTTGCTCTAAAGACACGGAGCCCTGCCATGTCCCTCCCCGCCCAGCAATTGCAGTTCGACGATGCGCTGCTCGACGATTATTCGGCAACGGTCGCCGATGCCGTGGACCGCATCGGTCCCGCCGTCTGCCGCATCGAGCGCATCCGTGGCGCCGGCGGGCTGGGCTCCGGCTTCGTCATCACACCGGATGGGCTGGTCGTCACCAATTTCCACGTCGTCGGCGATGCCCGCAGCGTCCGCGTCACCATGCCGGACGGCGTCTCCAGAGAAGGCCGCGTTCTCGGCCGCGACCCCGACACCGACATCGCGCTGGTGCGTGCCGACGGCAGCTTTGCCGATATCGCGCCGCTCGGCGATTCCAAGCGCCTGCGGCGCGGCCAGATCGCCATTGCCATCGGCAACCCGCTCGGCTTCGAATGGACCGTCACATCAGGTGTCGTCTCGGCGCTGGGCCGCTCGATGCGTGCCTCCACCGGCCGGCTGATCGACGATGTCATCCAGACCGACGCAGCGCTCAACCCCGGCAATTCCGGCGGACCGCTGGTGTCGTCGGCGGGCGAGGTTATCGGTGTCAACACAGCCATGATCCATGGCGCGCAAGGCATCGCCTTCGCGGTTGCCTCCAACACCGCCAATTTCGTCATTTCGGAAATCATCCGCTTCGGCCGCGTCCGCCGCGCCTTCATCGGTGTCTCGGCCGACACGACAACCCTGCCGCGTCGCGCCGCCCTTTTGTCGCAAGTGTCGAGCAGCACGGCGGTGCGCCTGCGCAGTGTTGAGGCGAACAGCCCGGCCGCCAGAGCCGGCCTGAAAGAGGGCGACATCATCGCCGCCATCGACGGCCGCCCGGTCACCGGCGTCGACGATCTGGTGCGCATGCTCGACGCCGAGCGCATCGGCCGCGAAACGCTGTGCACAGTGGTGCGCCGCTCCGGCATTTCTCAGGTCACGCTGATGCCGGTGGCGCGGACGTAATAACTATCGCGGCGCAAACATCTGGCCAAGCAGCGAAACCAGCAGCACCGCCAGCTCGCCGGTCGGATCAAGGTCCGGATCGAAAATCGTCATGTCCATTCCAGTGCAGCGCGGATCCGCCACCAACGCCGCGAGGATGGCGACGAGATCGTCGGGATCGATACCGGGACTGCCCGGTGAATCCACCGCCGGCATCACGGTCTGATCGAGCGCATCGACGTCGAAATGCACCCAATAGGGCCAGCCGGTTCGCGCCAGCGTGGTCCAGGTCTTTTCCAGGACCTTTGCCGCGCCGAGCTCCCGCACGGCAAAAACATCGATCAGCGTCATCGCGGTCGAATTGATGTCGGGCCAGGCGAAGTCGGGGTCGCGGTTCTCGCGTTCGCCGATTTGAATCACCTGTTCGTCCGCGACAAGCGGGATCTTGATCTCAGGCCAGTCGGTCAGCAACGGCTCACCACGTCCGGTGGCGAGCGCAAGGTCCATGCCGGCGGCCGAGCCGAGCGAAGCATCGACGTCGTAATTGCCCGGATGGCGGAAATCGCTGTGGCCGTCGACATGGACCAGTGCCAGCGGACCGGATCGCCGTGCACCAGCCAGCGCGCCAAGCAGAACCGCGCAGTCGCCGCCGACGACCAGCGGGAACTCGCCTCGTCTCAGCGCGCCGGCAACCACTTCGGCGAGTCCGAGATTGAAGCTGCGTATCGCATTGCCGTTGCGCAGCCGGGTGCCCGGCTGCGGCTCCGTGTTATAGGCGGGCCGATCAAGATCAACCACTTTGAGGGGCGAAAGCGTCTCGATCAGCCCGGCTTCGGTCAACGCCTGCGGCGCACGCCACGTCCCCGGTATATGATCCGGCCTCAGCGGACGGAGGCCAAGGTTTGAGGGCGCGCGGACAAGGCAGATTTCACGCATGGAATGGGCCCAGGCTGATGAGCTCAGCATAGACCGCAAAGACATGACCGGCCACGCGGCTGAAGGCTTCAGGTGATATCTACAGACAATTCCTGCCAGCCCCTGTCTCGCTCAGGCCGCCGCGCCTTCAACAAACTGCTCCAGAAACTCGGCGCTCGGCGGGATCGGCTTGATCACGTCGATCAGCACGCCATTGGGGTCTTTTGTGATGAAATGGCGCTGGCCGAAGGCTTCGTCGCGCAGGCTGCACAGGATCGGCAGGCCGGCGGCGGTGATCCGCTCGTAGATAGTATCGGGGTTCTTGACCTCGAAATTGATCAGCAGGCCGGAGGTCCGGCCGCGCCCTTCCTCAGGAATGGTTTCATGATCGCCGTGGACGATGCCGAGATTGACGCGGCGATCCTCGGTTGATTGCAGATGCACATACCAGTCGCTCTCGAACAGCGGCTTGAAGCTGAAATGCGCGACATAGAAGGCCTTCGTGCCGGCAACGTCGCCGGTCATCAGCACCGGGTAATAGCTTGTCGTCTTCATCTTTCCTTCTCCCGTCAAATAACATACAGTCTGCATGCAAATACGTATTAACATACAGGCTGAATGTATGCAACAAAGAACCGCGCGCCGCTCCAACCGCGATCGCACCGAAGCGACGCGCGCCGACCTGATATCAGCGGCGCGAAAACTGTTCACCGAGAAGTCCTATGCGGAGACCGGCACGCCCGAGATCGTGGCTGCGGCCGGCGTCACCCGCGGCGCGCTCTATCACCACTTTGCCGACAAGCAGGCGCTGTTCGCCACAGCGGTCGAGCAGGAGGCGGCGGCTGTGGCGGAAGAGATCGAGCGCGCCTCGCCGCCCTCGCTGTTTGCCCGCGACGCACTGATCGCCGGCTCGGATGCCTATCTTGCCGCCATGCGCGCACCCGGTCGCACCCGGCTGCTGCTGCTCGACGGGCCGGCCGTGCTCGGCCGCGCCGCCATGGACGAGATCGACGACCGCCACGGCAACCGCTCGTTGCGCGAAGGCCTGGTTGCCGCGATGCGCTCGCAGTCCATGATGAGATTGCCGGTGGAAGCGCTGACCGCGCTGCTTGCCGCCGCCTTCGACCGCGCGGCGCTCGCCATCGAAGCAGGCGCTTCGACCGAGGACTACCGTGCCGTTCTCATGGCGCTGATTGATGGTCTGTCGCCCCAGGCCCCTGGTTCGGCTCGAACTCGTTGAAACAGCCAAGCTGGCGCTTGAACTGGTCGATCAGCCAAGCCGCAGCCGGCTTCGGGCTGCGGTCGGCGCGGTGCATGGCATAAAGCGGCGCGCGGACTTCGCGATACGGCTCCAGATCGAGTTCCACCAGCCGGCCGTTGGCCACATCGTCAGCAATCAACCATCGCGGCAGTCCGCCCCAGCCCAACCCTTCGCGCATCAGCGCATGCTTGGTTCGCATATCCGTAAGTCGCCAGGTGCGGTAGGCATAGACGCCGTAGTCGCGCCCTTTGGTGCGCTCGGACTGGTCGCTGACGACAAGTTGGATGTGTTCGCGCACCTCCTCCAGCGGCACCGGCTTGGGAAGCAGCGCCAGCGGATGGCTTGGCGCGGCCGCCGGCACCATCGACATGAAGCCAATGCGCACAAGATGCGCGTCGACCTCGCCCAGCAGGCCGCCAATACCGAGATCGGCATGTCCATTGACGACATGATCGGGGATCAGCCCGAGTGTGCCGATATGCAGGCGCAGCATCACGGTTGGAAATTGCGCCTCGAACGCCTTCAACACGCGCACCAGCACGGTGGAAGGCAGCGCCACATCGACCGACAGCGCGACTTCAGCCTCCAGGCCCTGTTTGTGGCTGTCGACGCGAGAGCGGATGCGCTGCAATACGCCGACCATGCGCCGCGCATCTTCCAGCGTCGCCCGGCCGACATCGGTCAGATGCGGCTCGCGCGTGCCCTCGCGCTCGAACAGTTTCAGCCCAAGCTGTGCCTCGAGATTGGCGATGGCGTAGCTGATGACCGACTGCGCTCGGTTGAGCTTGCGGCCGGCGGCGGAGAAGCTGCCGGTGTCGGCGACGGTGACAAGGATCTGAAGCTGATCGAGCGTCGGGTTTGGCTGCATCGTTCTATCCACTATTTGGATGGAACATACATAAAATGTACCGGTTTTTCAAATGGGTCAGCTCGCCCATATAGGTCGGGACAGTTCAGCCAACCCTGGAGACCCGCCATGTCCATCCTTCTCGTCACATCCAGTCCGCGCGGCAATGCCTCGCATTCGACCCGCATCGCCACTGAACTTGCAGAAAAGCTGCTCGCCGCGGATCCTTCGGCCAAGCTCGTCGCACGCGATCTCGTCGCAAACCCGCTGCCGCACATCGATCCGGACTATTCGACCGGCATCTATACGCCCGCCGAGGCCCGCACCCAGCGCCAGGCCGAGGTCGTCGGCGTTTCCGACGGCGTGCTCGATGAACTGTTTGCGGCCGACACCATCATCCTGGCCACCGGATTCATCAATTTCGGCATCTCGTCGACGCTGAAATCCTGGGTCGACCACGTCTCCCGCACCGGCAAGACTTTCTCTTATGGCGAGAATGGCCCGAAGGGCCTCGTCACCGGCAAGAAGGTCTACATCGTCCTGGCCTCGGGCGGCATCTATTCGGAAGGCGCTGCAGTGCAGATGGACCACGCCATCCCTTACCTGCGCAGCGTGCTTGGCTTCATCGGCATGACCGACGTCGAAGTCATCCGCATCGAAGGCGTCGGCATGGGGCCGGACGCGGTCACTGCCGCTCTGGCCAAGGCATCAGCCAAGGTGGATGCTTTGGTGACATCGACCGTAAGCAAACAGGCCGCGGTGGCGGCGTAGGCCACCAGCAGTCGGTAACTCTAATTAAAGGCAGGCGCCCGACAGGGCGCTTGCCTTGTTCGTTTCAAGATGCGCCGGAGACCGATCGGGTCTCACCCGAACATCTTCTCGCCCTGCTCGTCGACCAGCTGAATGCCCTTTTTGATCGAGATGTCGACAGCGTCGTCGAGCCCGGCAAAACGATCGGCGCGGATGAATTTGTGCTCCTTCATCACGCCGTCGATCTCCTTGGAAACCACGCCGCAGGTCTGGTATTGGCCCTCCGCCTTGTACGGCGTGGCGCTGATCAAAAATCCCTTGTGCTCGATCTGCTTTGCCGGTGCAGCACTCTTTGGCTCGCCCGCGTCACCGCCGCCACCGCCGAAAAGACGTTTCAGAAAAGACATGGGCGCGCCCTCCAACGGCTATCATCCTGCATCACATAGCGTGGTGCAGGATGATTTCACTAGCGATCCTTAGGCAAACGGGCAAGGCCCGCATCCGGCCTGGAAGTCAGTCGCGCGACAGCGCTTCGAGGGCTTCGGCCGCCCCTTTCAATATCGCGATCGCCTCGGCCTGTTTTTCAGCGGGCGCGTCGACAATGTCGCCGAGGGCTGCGCGTAGCCGCTGGCGCACGGCGCGGAATTCGTCACGCTTTTCCGAACCGCCGCGGCCGCGACGTCCGCTATCCTCGCCATCGTCGTTCCAGCCGAACCAGTCACGTGCCTTTGCCATCTTGCGGCCGAAACGCTCGAGATGATCGAGCACATGGTCGATCATCTCGCGATTGTCATTGAGATGCGCCTGCCCTGCCTCGGTAATCGAAAACACCTTCTTGTTGCCTTCCGCCGACGAGACGGCATAGCCGGCCTCTTCCAGGAAGGTCAGCGTCGGATAGACCACGCCGGGGCTCGGGCTGTAGACGCCGCTGGTGCGTTCCTCCAGCGCCTTGATGATGTCATAGCCGTGGCGCGGCGCCTCGGCCAGCAGCGACAGCGTGATCAGCTTGAGATCGCCGTCGGCCAGCATACGCCCGGCGCGGAACATGTCGCCCGGCCCGCCGCGCCCGCCACCCCTCATGCCGTGGCCGAATGGGCCGAAGCCGCCGCCACGACCGCCGAATTTGCCGGCCATATGCATGAAAACGCGCTCGGCATGCCCGCCGAAATGATGATGTCCGTGCATTGCCTGCTCCTTGAGTTATGTCTTACGATATATCTCAATTATGCGAATGAGGCCGTTGAGTCAAGATATATCTTACGATGTATCTGAGAACGGTGCCACCAGATTGATTCGTCACCGAGCTTGGCTAATACCGGTTACCAGCGGCCCTTGCGCCGGTTCCAGGCATAGAGAAGATCGGCGAAGCGATCATAGGCATAGCGCGTCAATGGCAGCGCGGCGCGGTTGCCGAACAGCGCTGCCAGCCACCCCTCGCCCGGCGTTCTTAGCCAGACGGCAATTGCGACGTCGGCGCCGATCAGCAGCTTGCCGTCCGCATCGGTTGCATGCAGCCGGCGGCGGATGTCGTCCAGCGACACGCCGTATCCGGCCAGCGCCGCCGGTTCGGTATTGATGTCGCGAAACGCGATCCGCCCGGCCTTGATCGCCTCGACCAGCCGCCGCTTCTGCCTGACGATGCCGGCATCGCAAACCGGACAACGGGTATTGTACCAGACGGTCAGCAGAGGCTTGGGCATGTGTCTCGAGACGCGCGTTGAAATGCTGTGCTGACTATCCGGGAAATACCTTCGCCCCGCAACATTTCGGGCAAGCCACTTCGGGCCAGACTGGCCGGCCGGGCGCCGTCGAGCGGCGCCTGACCGTCCGATGTCCGTCAGCTTGCGCGGGTCTATAGCCGCGCACGCCTCAGCCGAGCGAGGCGACGATTTCGCGATAGGCCAATTCCGGGAACGCCTTGAGCGTCCGCGTCCTCACATTGCCGCCTGTCGCCAGCATCAGCGAGAAACGAGCGAGCACCGCATCGTCGGGCGCTTCGACGACCGCCACCATATCGCATTCGCCCATGGTGAGATAAAAAGCCTTGAACGAGCCGCCCATGTCTCCCAGCAGCTTCTTGGCGGCATCGAGCCGCTTCGGCGACTCGCGCACATTTCTGGCGCCCTGCTCGGTCCAGTTGATCAGCACGATATAGGTTGTCATGCACACCTCCCTCCGGAGGCCTCGGAGCTCGGCGTCACCGCCGGGGCGGGCATCCGGGTTTGTCGCCCAGAAAATGCATCCGACACCCGATTATCCTCCCACAGGCGGTATGCTGCAACAACAACCGCACCGTCCGGCGAGACAATCTCTGAACGAAAAAGGGCGCCGCAGCGCCCTTTAAATTGTTATTCGTTGCCCGGCATCAGCTGTCGAGGAAGCTCCGCAGCTTGCGCGAGCGGCTCGGGTGCTTGAGCTTGCGCAGCGCCTTGGCTTCGATCTGGCGGATGCGCTCTCGGGTGACCGAGAACTGCTGGCCGACTTCCTCCAGCGTGTGGTCGGTGTTCATTCCGATGCCGAAGCGCATTCTGAGCACGCGCTCTTCACGCGGGGTGAGCGAAGCAAGCACCCGCGTCGTCGTCTCGCGCAGATTGGCCTGGATCGCTGCGTCGATCGGCAGGATCGCCATCTTGTCCTCGATGAAATCGCCCAGATGCGAATCCTCCTCGTCGCCGACCGGCGTTTCGAGCGAGATCGGTTCCTTGGCGATCTTCAGCACCTTGCGCACTTTTTCCAGCGGCATGGCGAGCTTTTCCGCCAGTTCCTCCGGCGTCGGCTCGCGGCCGATCTCGTGCAGCATCTGGCGCGAGGTGCGCACGATCTTGTTGATCGTCTCGATCATATGCACCGGAATGCGGATGGTGCGCGCCTGGTCGGCGATCGAGCGGGTGATCGCTTGCCGGATCCACCACGTCGCATAGGTCGAGAACTTGTAGCCGCGGCGATATTCGAATTTGTCGACCGCCTTCATCAGGCCGATATTGCCTTCCTGGATCAGATCGAGGAACTGCAGGCCGCGATTGGTGTATTTCTTGGCGATGGAAATGACGAGGCGCAGATTGGCCTCGACCATTTCCTTCTTGGCGATCGCGGCTTCGCGCTCGCCCTTCTGCACCTGGTTGACGATCCTGCGGAATTCCAGGATCGAGATCGCCGTTTCGGTGGCGAGGTTCTGGATCTCGGCGCGCAGGTCGCGGATCGCGTCCTTCTCGTTCTTGGTGAATTCCTTCCAGCCGCGCGAGGTCAGATTGCCGATCGAGCGCGTCCAGTTGGGATCGAGCTCCGAGCCCTGATACTCCTTCAGGAATTCCTCGCGGCGCACGCCATAGCTTTCGGCCAGCCGCAACAGCTTGCCTTCGTTCTGCACCAGGCGCTTGTTGATGTCGTAGAGCTGCTCGACCAATGCCTCGATGCGCGCCGTGTTCAGGGATAGCGACTTCACCGCCTTGATCAGCTGGTCCTTCAGCTCCTTCAGCCGGCGGTCCTGGCTGGGCGACAGCGTGCCGGCGGCAGCCAGCCGGTTCTCGACCTGCTGGTCCTGCAGCTTGCGCAACTTCTTGTAGGTGTCGGCGATGACGTCGAGCGTCTCCATCACCTGCGGGCGCAGCTCCGCTTCCATCGCCGCCAGCGACAGGCTGGCTTCGTCCTCGTCTTCCTCGTCGTCATCAGTCAGACCGCGGGTGTCGCCGCCGACATTGGTGATGTCGTCCTCGTCCTCGCGCGAACGGCGCGGCTTGTCGTCGGTCTTGGCTTCCTCGATCCGCTCGACCACCGGCGCCTGCTTGGCCTCCGGTCCGGCATAGGTCGCTTCAAGGTCGATGATCTCGCGCAAGAGGATCTTCGATTCGTTGAGCTCGTCACGCCAGATGATGATGGCCTGGAAGGTCAGCGGGCTTTCGCACAGGCCCGCGATCATCGTCTCGCGGCCAGCCTCGATGCGCTTGGCAATCGCGATTTCGCCCTCGCGCGACAGAAGCTCGACCGAGCCCATCTCGCGCAGATACATGCGAACCGGATCGTCGGTGCGATCGGTCGGCTCTTTCTTGGTGGTCGTCGCAGCAACGGCGGTACCGGTCTGCTCGGCCAGTTCGTTGGCGTCTTCCTCGGCGTCGGCAGCCGCGTCGGCGGCTTCGGGCTCCTCGCCCTGCTCGTCGTCCTCGACCACGTTGATGCCCATGTCGGAGAGCATGGCCATCGTGTCCTCGATCTGCTCGGAGGTGACTTCCTCCGAGGGCAGCACCGAATTCAGTTCGTCCATGGTGACATAGCCGCGCTTCTTGGCGGCCTTGATCATCTTCTTGACAGCATCGTCGGAAAGGTCGAGCAGAGGGCCATCGGTGGCGCCTTCACGTTCGGTCTCGACCTCTTCCTTTTCTTTTGTCGCCATTCTTTATTTTCTCCAAGCGGCCAGGTATCTAGCCGCATAAGTATCAAGCCGCGTAAGCTGCCGTACCGGTTTATCAGATGCGCTCGCGCTAGAACGCGTTTCCCCGGGCCAGTAACTGCATCTCTCGTTAAGTCCAGATTAACCCTGGTATCTGTGGCAGGCTGACTGCCTGTCCAGTGACCGGTACCTCACATCGCTGCATTTCCGTCGACGCCGGCGCGGGTTAACGTTTCGAATCGTCCTGATTCCGTCATTCTGCCAGAAGGTCAAGCGCCTCTCGCATGATTCGCATGAAAAAAGCGAATCAATTACCCGACTTAAAGCGCCGCGGCTGATTCGACGCGCAAGCACGGTCTGCACTTTCACTCTTTCGTAAGCTTCGACCTACACCCGCCCGGCCCGGCCCGAAGACACGCCGAAACCTTCGATCAGCGCCTCCGTTGCCTGCACATCACGAAATTGCGCCTGGATCTCGACGAGATGCCGGTAATTTTCGTCCGTGGGATCGCTGGCGAGCGCCGCTTCTGCCTGTTTCAGCTCCTTATGTAATGTGCGCGCGCTGCGCTGCAAGTGGAGCGCCTGGCTGAAGGCGTCGCGGGCATCGTCAAGTCCGGCTGTTTCCAGCGCCGGCCATTGCCGCGCCCGTTTGATCAGCGCCACCACGCGCGCCCAGATCTCGCCGCAGCCGGCCCGTTCGATCGTCGCGATCACCGCGTTGCGGTCGTTGGCCATGTCATGCGCCATCGCATCGAGGATCGCCGCGTGCAATCGCTTCAGATCGGTATTGGCGAGGTCGAGGAACTCGACATGCGCGAAATTCTCGTCGATCAGCGCCGGATGATTGACAAGAGCTGCGATGATCGTCGCCTCGCGCACCGACATCCCCTCGCTGCCGCGCTTGACCAGCGCCGAGCGGCCAAGGCTTTCGGTGATCGCGGTGCGTCCACCGGCATTGCCGCCGCGTGCGAACTGCCCGCCAGCAGCTGAGCCCTTGCCCTGAAAGCGCCCGCCGGACCGCCCATCTTGGCGCCCCCCTTGATAGGTTTGGCGCGCGCCGCGCTGGGCGCCGAAAAAGCTTAGCACTCGCTCGCGCATTTCCTGTTGGTAGTGATAGCGCAAGCTCTCGTCGCGGATGCGGCTGGTCAGTTCGCGCAGCGTTTTTTCCAGTTCCGCCCGTCGTTCCGGCGTGTCGAAGATGCCGCCGGCCGTTTCGCGCATCCACAAAAGGTCGGCGAGCGGCCGCGCCTCGGAAAGCACGGCGCCAAACGCGTCCGGCCCTTCGGCCTTGACCAGATCGTCGGGGTCCTTGCCTTCGGGCAGAAGCGCAAAACGCACCGAGCGGCCTGCCTGGACCGCCGGCAGCGCCATGTCGGCGGCGCGCCATGCCGCCTTCATTCCGGCCTGGTCGCCATCGAAGCACAGCACCGGCTCGCCGGCCATACGCCACAGCAGTTCAAGCTGGTTTTCGGTCAGCGCGGTGCCGAGAGGCGCCACGACATTTTCGAAACCGGCCTGCGCCAGCGCGATCACGTCCATATAGCCCTCGACGGCAATCACCGTGCCGCCCTTGGCCAGCGCCCCCTTTCCCAGCGCCCCCTTTCCCAGCGCTTGGCGCGCTCGGGCGAAATTATAGAGCACGTTGCCCTTGTGGAAGAGCTCGGTGTCGGGCGAATTCATGTATTTGGCGAGCGCATCGGCTGCCAGCGCCCGCCCGCCAAAGGCGATTATCTTGCCTCTGGAGTCCGGGATCGGGAACATGATGCGGTCGCGGAACCAATCGTAGGAAATTGGAACGTCCTCGCCATGGCGCACCAGCCCGCATGCCTCGATATCGGCCTTGGGCACGCCCTTGGCGGCAAGATGCTCCTTCAGCGCATTGCGACTGTCGGGCGCATAGCCGAGCCGGAACGACTGCTGCGTCGCCGGCGTCAGCCCGCGGTCGCGCAGATAGGCGCGGGCTTTTGCGCCTTCCGGTCCCTGCAGCCGCTCCTGGAAGAAGGCGGTCGCCATTTCCATGACTTCGGTCAGGCTGGCACGTTCCTTTTCGCGGCGTTCCTCCTGGACATCGCGCAACGGCATCGGCACCCCGGCCATGTCGGCGATCTTCTCGACCGCTTCGGGAAAGCTCATTCCGTCGAGTTCGGTGAGGAATTTGAAGTGGTCGCCCGAAACCGAGCAGCCGAAGCAATGATAGCGTCCCTTCTTGTCCTCGCAGTGAAAGGACGGGCTCTTCTCGCCATGGAAGGGACAGCACGCCCAATAATCGCCGCGCGGCGCGTTGGTCTTCTTCCTGTCCCACGCCACGCGCTGGCCGATCACCGAGGAAATCGGCACGCGGTCGCGTATCTCGTCGAGGAAGGCAGGTGGAAAGCGCATCGGGAACGGCTCGTTTGCCTCCATATAATCACGCCGGCGAAACCCGACGACTCCTAATGCGAACCATACCCGGTTTTCACAGGGCAAAAAGAAGGCGGCCGTTGCAAACCGCCTTCCTTCCTATCCGGCATTGCGCCGGTCGACGTTTTTGACGGTCAGTGCGCGGCTATCGCGCCGAAGATGATGCCGGAGACGACGCTGACCAAGAGATAGTCGTTGCCGACGCGGATCCATTCCTGGCCACGGCCCGGACGACGCAGGCCATAGTGGCGATAGTCGCGGACCGGCTGGTGGCGCCTCCAGCTCGAATATCTCTGGCCGTTGCGCCAATGGTTCATCTTGACGACGACTTTCTTCTTCACCACGACGCGCGTCTTGACGTGCCTGTCCGGCTTCTTCCAGTCGACCTGGCTGTAGGTCGACTGCGGTGCATTCGGCGCATTCAGCGGCGCTGCCTGGCCCTGCAGGGACGTCGCAGCCAGCATCGATACGGCGACTGCGGAAAGAATGATACGTTTCATGACGGGGTACTCCTTGGTTGTCGATGCCCAAGCAATAGAGCCCGAAAAATGAACCGAAACTGAACACATGGATTACATTTTAGTAATGATTTCAAATATTTATAATAGCTAATTCAACACTCAGCTCAAACCTGATCTGAAGCGGTCGCCGGCACTTGAACGCGCGACCATCAAGAAGCCGGCCGGCGATGCAACCATTTTGCGATCCATCCATTTCCGACACGCCCTGTCGCGCAACAGCCGGCCGAATTGGGCAAAATTTATTATCCGGCTAAAAGTAATCGGAGTAGTATCGACCTTTGCAATGTCCTTGATTCGCCCCCTCTTTTGCGCCTTTGCCATCACGGCTCCCATATTGCTGGTGGCTGTCGGAATGCGAGCCTGACATGAGCGGTTCAGTCGTTTTGCTGCATCTTGCCGGCGCGGTGGCGCTGATGCTGTTTGCCACCCGCTTGGTGAAGACAGGTGTCGAGCGCGCCTATGGCGATGTGCTGCGCCACAAGCTGCGCGCCACCATGCGCAATCCTTTCATGGCGGTTCTGGCCGGCTGCGGCCTGGCGATCGCCCTGCAAAGCTCCACCGCCGTCACCTTGCTGGTCGGCTCCTTCGCCGGCGCCGGCATCGTCAGCGGCATATCGGGCCAGCTTGCCGTGCGCGGCGCCGAGATCGGCTCGGCGCTGGTGGTCAAGCTGCTCACCTTCGACCTGTCGCTGCTGGTGCCGGTCTGTCTTGTCGCCGGCACCGTCATGTTCATGGCCACCGAGCGGCGCGACTGGCGCCAGTTCGGCCGCATCCTGGTCGGCATCGGCCTGCTGGTGTTGTCGCTGGAAATGATCGGCCAGGCCTCGGAGCCGCTGCGCCAGAGCTCGCTGATGCCGGTCGTCGTCGACTACTTCTCCAGCGATCCGGTCACCGCCTATCTGCTGGCGGCGCTGGTTACCTGGCTGTTCCATTCCTCGATCGCCGCGGTCCTTTTGATGGTGACGCTCGCCGGCCGCGGCTTCATCCCGCCCGAACTCGGCATCATGCTGGTGCTCGGCGTCAATCTGGGTTCGTCGATCATCGCGCCGCTGCTCACCCGCAATGCGGAGCCTGGCGTGCGTGTCGTACCGATCGGCAATCTCCTGATGCGCGGCATGGG
Source organism: Mesorhizobium sp. WSM4819 (assembly GCF_055811215.1). NCBI lineage: Bacteria > Pseudomonadati > Pseudomonadota > Alphaproteobacteria > Hyphomicrobiales > Phyllobacteriaceae > Mesorhizobium > Mesorhizobium sp. WSM4819. The sequence continues at coordinate 16,387 of NZ_JBVVQO010000038.1, read as the reverse complement.
CTCGCTGGCCATGCTGATCCTGTTCCTGTGGTTGAAACCGTCGGTCGCCTTTCTCGGCGCCACCGTGCCCGACCAGATCGTCAACGCCCATATCCTCTTCAACATCCTGATCCTGGTTGCCGGCCTGCCATTGGCCGGCCTCGTCTACCGCGTTTCGGAAAAGATCGTGGCGCTCGGCACCAAAGCGGCGCCGGCAGAAGCGCTCGACGTCGTCGAGTTGTCCGCGCTCAACGACAGCGCCCTCGATGTGCCGAGCCAGGCGCTGGCCAACGCCACCCGTGAGGTGGTGCGGGTCTGCGAGACGGTCGAGATCATGCTGAAGCGCATCATCGAGCTCTATGAGAGCGCCGACGCCGACAAGATCAAGGCGCTGGCCGCGCTCGACGACCGCGTCGACAAGAAACATGCGTCGATAAAGCTCTATCTGGCCAAGGTCACCAGGAACCCGCTGAGCGAGGACGAGGCGCTGCGTTGCCAGGAGTTGATCGGCGCCTGCGTCAAGCTCGAACAGGTCGGCGACATCATCGTGCGCAACATGCTGGTGCATGTCAGGAAGAAGCTCGAGCGCGGGCTGGAGTTCACGCCCGAGGGTTGGCGCGAGCTTAGCGCCTTCCACGCCTCGGTGCTCGCCAACGCGCGGCTTGCCTTCAACGTGCTGGTTTCGCGCGATCCGGAGACCGCCCGCCAGCTGGTGCTGGAAAAGGATCGGCTGCGCGACCGCGAGAAGGAGACCAGCGCCAGCCATTTCGTGCGGCTGCGCGACGGCACCGCCAAGAGCGTCGAGACCAGTTCCATCCATCTCGACACCATCCGCGACCTGAAGCAGATCAATTCGCTGCTTGCCTCGATAGCCTACCCCGTGCTCGAGGAACGCGGCCTGCTCACCGGCTCGCGGCTGAAGGCCGGATAGATTGGGCCCAGCGCGGGAATTGCCTGGAGCCGGCGCGCGAAAATTAGTCTTTGCTAACCCTCCCGTCTGTCGGCTAGAGCATTTTTCAGCCAACCGTCTTCGCTTGGCGTCCGACAACACGCGTCAAGCAAAGACCTGGAGCGCGGCTTTGGTTCCACCAGAATGCAAGGCGCTCTAAGGATCGGTCAAATCCGCCGTCGATGGATACCCATTCGCGCAGTTTCGCCAAGGCGCTTTCCTGGCGCGTTACCGGCACAGTCGACACGATAATCATTTCGCTCATCGTGACAGGCAGCATCAAGCTCGCTGCGGCCATCGGCGTGACCGAGGTCATCACAAAATCGCTGCTCTACTATTTTCACGAGCGGGCGTGGTCGAAAATCCCCTACGGAAGGAAGACGACGGCCGTCTAGTCTTGTGCGGCCGGAGCCTGGCTGAACCGATGAAGAAAACCTAAAACGGCATCGAGAATTTCTGGATTGCCCGCCGCTCTCGTTCGTGGTTTGAGCCATCTCATTCAAGGATCGCCTTCCCGCGCCATGCTTCCCCTCATAGCCCTGTTCATCGCTGCGTTCGCATTCGGCACCACCGAGTTCGTCATCGCCGGCGTGCTGCCGCAGGTGGCGGACGGCCTTGGCGTCTCCATCCCAACCGCCGGCTACCTCGTCTCCGGCTACGCCGGCGGCATCGCGATCGGCGGACCGCTGTTGACGCTCGCCACCAAGACGCTTTCCCGCAAGGCGTTGCTGCTTGGCCTTGCCGCAGCCTTCACCATCGGCCAGGCCGCCTGCGCCCTTGCGCCCGACTTCGCCTCCATGTTGCTGTTGCGGATTGCAGTGGCCGTGGCGCACGGCGCCTATTTCGGCGTCGCGATGGTGGTTGCGGTCGGCCTGGTCCGCCAGGATCAGCGTGGAATGGCCGTGGCGCTCATCCTGTCGGGCCTCACGGTCTCCAATGTCATCGGCGTGCCGGCCGGCACGGCGATCGGCAATATTTGGGGGTGGCGCGCGACGTTCTGGGTGATGTGCGCGCTTGGTGTGGTTTCCATCGCCGCCATGGCCGCCCTCCTGCCGCGCCGGACGGGATCGTCGCGCCGGCCCGTCAGTTTCGGCAGCGAGGTCCGCGTGCTCGCACGCCAGCAGGTTTGGACGTCGCTAATCCTCATGCTGATGCTGATGATCGGCCAGTTCGGCCTGTTCACCTACATCACGCCGACGCTGCTTGAAGTCACCGGCCTCGGCGAGGCCCTGGTGCCCTGGGTGCTGCTGCTCAACGGTGTCGGCGCGACGATCGGCGTCTTTCTTGGCGGGCGGCTCGCCGACTGGAAACTGATGCCGTCGCTCATCACCATGCTTTTCATGCAGGCGGTGACACTTGCCGTCATTTACGCCGCCAGCCCGTACCCGGTGCCGATGGTCGTTGCGATCACTATCTGGGGTGGTCTCAGCTTTGCCATCGGCACCCCGATCCAGACCCGTATCCTGACCTGGACGGCGGACGCCTCCAATCTCGCCTCATCGCTTATCCCGGCCGGCTTCAATGTCGGCATCGCGCTGGCCGCCTCGCTCGGCGCCGCCATGCTCAATGCCGGTTATGGCTATCGCAGCCTGCCGGTGGTTGGCGCCATGGCCATGCTGGTCGCCGTGGCGGTCGCGCTCGCCTCACATATCTGGGAGTGGCGCCGAAACACGATGCCGCCGCTGCCGGCCGCTGCCGAATAGTCGGCAGGCGCTACAGGTCGATGCGATAGCGCAGGCTTTCGGCGCCGCCATAGACAGCGTCCTCGAAGAATCGCCCGACGAGCCGTCCGCCATTGGCCAGGACCACCTTCTGCGGCGAGATTACCCGGCTTGGCGGTGATCTCGACGAAGGGCAGGCCGAGCGCCCTCGCCTCGCCGAGCATCAGCCTCACTGCCTCTGTCGCATAGCCGCGCCGCCGCTTCCATGGTACTACGGCATAGCCGATGTGGCCGAGCACATGTGGCGGCAGCTCGGCGGTGCCGCGTTGCCAGCGCAAGCCGATCGAGCCGGCGACTTCGCCGTCCCAGATCCAGCGCCGGAATCCCGGCAGGCGCGGCACTTTCGTCCCATCAGGCAAGGTGATCGGACCGCCCTTGGCATCGGGGTCGTCGAGATCGGCGAGGAAGGCCGTTGGATTCTTTTCGATGGCCGCAAGCTGCTCGCGCGTCGCCTCCATCAGCCGCACATTGTCCGGCGACCAGCCGCGCTCAAGGGCGGCCTTATACGACGGCAGATGTTCAAGCGCCGGTTTGACGAGTTCAACCATGACGTACGATCGCTCCGCTGCCGCCCTCTGATTCTGAAGTTGATCTTCAGGGGCGGCTTTCTAAAATCAAATGTCTTCGATTGGGTCCACCTACTTTGGAGTGAACACAATGGCCGACCACAGGTCCGAGAAATCGGCGAAGGCCGCCGCCGTGCGGGTCGCGGCAACCAAACCGCGCAAGGCGATGCCGAAGCCGCAGTCCGGCAAGGAAGCGAAGCCGGCACTCCTCGCAGGCGGCAACCCCCAGATCGCGAAAGCCGAAGGTGACGCACCCGTGCAGGCCTACATCGCGGCCATGCCGGGCTGGAAAAGCGATGTCGGACGGCTCCTCGACGCAATCATCGTGCGCACCGTCCCCGGCGTGCACAAGGCCGTCAAATGGAACTCGCCGTTTTACGGCATCGAGGGCCAGGGCTGGTTCCTGTCGTTCCATGTCTTCACCCGCTACGTCAAAGTGACCTTCTTCCGGGGCACGTCGCTGCGTCCTGTCCCTCTCGGCGAGTCCAAGCACAAAGACGTGCGCTACCTCGACATTTATGAGGGCCAGGTCGACGAAGCTCAATTTGCCGCCTGGGTGAAGCAAGCCAGCCAATTGCCCGGCGAGCGAATGTGAGATGCATTGCGAATTAGCCAAGGGCGTCTGCCATCGGGACGGTGCAACATCGCCGTGACCCCTCATGGTTCGGCCTCGGCTCGCGAGCATCTCTGCGAGCCCATGTCGCGAAAGGTCGCTGGCGCTGGTGGCGACGCCGACAATGTTCAATAAGCGCCGCCAAATCGTAGCTCCATTTTCGTGTGATCCCAATTGCAAATCGGGTCCGGAGGGACGAAGGTTCCTCCGCGATGTTGAGAGTTGTCACCCGGCATTGGAACGAAGCCCAGACGCCGGACGCCGACGTGCACAAAGCCACTGGGACCAATCATGACCAAAGCGACAACAGCCATGAAAAAGAGCGCCTCGACGGAGGGAGCAGGAGGAGACACTCCCTCTCAGTTGATAGATGCGAGAATCAACGAGCTGAGCGATTGGCGGGGCGAGATGCTCGCTCGGATCCGAACCCTCATCGAGCAGGCCGATCCCGAAGTGGTCGAGGCGTGGAAGTGGAGAGGGGTTCCGGTGTGGGAACACGCCGGAATTATCTGCACCGGTGAGACCTACAAGAATGTCGTGAAAATGACCTTCGCCAAGGGCGCCTCGCTGGAGGACCCTTCTGGCCTCTTCAACTCCAGCCTCGAAGGCAACACCAGGCGCGCCATCGACATCCATGAGGGCGACACGATCGATGAAGAGGCGTTGAAGGCGCTCATTCGCGCCGCCTTGGCACTGAACCTGTCGGTGCGAGCTGCCGCCCGCCCCGCCCGCTCTCAGAAACCAAAGAGCGCCTGAGAATCAATCATATGCGGCCAGGGCTGGCGCCTCGCTGTCGCCTCCTCCAATGCTTTATGAACTCGCTGCAGCGGCAAAATCCTACTGCAGCAGTCCCTTGACGATGCCGCTCGCCGTGGAGAAATCCATCTGGCCGGCGTATTTCTCCTTGAGCACGGCCATAACCTTGCCCATGTCCTTGACGCCGCTGGCGCCGGTCTCGGCGATGGCGGCGCGGATCGCCGTTTCGGTCTCGGCCTGCCCCAGTTGCGTCGGCAGGAAATCGCGGATGATGGCCATCTCGTCGCGCTCCTGCGCGGCAAGCTCCGGCCGTTTGCCGTCGTCGAAAGCCTTGGCCGACTCTTCGCGCTGCTTCACCATCTTGGCCAGTATCTGCAGGATCTCGTCGTCGCTGGCCGGCTCCTTGCCGGCGCCGCGATTGGCGATGTCGCGATCGTGAACGGCCGCCTGGATCAGCCGCAATGTCGGCAGCCGGCGCTTGTCCTGCGCCTTCATCGCGCTCTTCAGGGATTCGGCGATTTTGCCGCGCATGATGCTTTCTCCTTCGAATGCGACGGACAATAGCCGTGCCGAAAGCCCAAGGCAAATTCGACGCCGCCCGGCAAACCGCTGATATTGTTCGACGAAATAAATCGCGCCTGCGGGCGTAGCGTCATTGACCGCTCTGGCGCCTTCCCCTATGTACTGGGCCTTGCATGAACTGAGTTCTAGTGCACGTTCGCCCAAAAGTGCGTAGCGGTTTTGGGACAACGACGTGCCCATACGAAAAGCTTGCGCGCGCTGGCTGCGAAATCGCCGCTGCGCGCGGTTTGCTGCGCAGAATGGTTCGCCGGACCGATTGAAGGGCGCAGCCTTTAGGAGTGCCGCCATGGCAACGATGACCGCCGCGTCGACCCCCACTTGGGCCACCGAGAAGCCGACCGCCTTGCTGGTGCTGGCCGACGGCACCGTCATCGAGGGCCGCGGCCTTGGCGCCACCGGCTCCGCCGTCGCCGAAGTCTGCTTCAACACCGCGCTGACAGGCTATCAGGAAATCCTCACCGACCCGTCCTATGCCGGCCAGATCGTCACCTTCACCTTTCCGCATATCGGCAATATCGGCACCAATGACGAGGACATCGAGGATCTCAACCCGGTTGCCCGCGCCGGCGCAGTCGGCGCCGTGTTCAAGGCCGACGTCACCAATCCGTCCAGCTATCGCGCCGCTTCTGGTCTCGACCAATGGCTGAAGAAACGCGGCATCGTTGCGCTTTCGGGCATCGACACCCGCGCGCTGACCGCGCTGATCCGCGAAAAGGGCATGCCCAACGCCGTCATCGCGCACGCGCCCGACGGCATCTTCGACATCGAGGAGCTGAAGCGCGGCGCCGTTGCCTGGTCCGGCCTGATCGGGCTTGACCTGGCCAAGGACGTCACTTCCGGCCAGTCCTCGGTCTGGCGCGAGACGCCGTGGGTCTGGGACGAGGGCTTTGGCGAACAGACCGATCCGTCCATGCATGTCGTCGCCATCGACTACGGCGTAAAACGCAACATATTGCGCCTGCTTGCCGGCCTGGGCGCCAAGGTCACCGTAGTGCCGGCCAACACCGGCGCCGAGGATATCCTCGCCATGCGGCCCGACGGCATCTTTCTCTCCAACGGTCCCGGCGACCCGGAAGCCACCGGCGACTATGCCGTTCCGGTCATCCGGGACTTGCTGAAGACCGACATCCCGGTCTTCGGCATCTGCCTCGGCCACCAGATGCTGGCGCTGGCGCTTGGCGGCAAGACCGCCAAAATGCATCAAGGCCATCACGGCGCCAATCATCCGGTCAAGGATCACACCACCGGCAAGGTTGAGATCGTCTCGATGAACCACGGCTTTGCCGTCGATGCCGGCTCGTTGCCCACGGGCGTCGAAGAAACCCATGTCTCGCTGTTCGACGGCTCGAACTGCGGCATCACCCTGACCGGCAGGCCGGTGTTTTCGGTCCAGCACCATCCCGAAGCCTCGCCGGGCCCGCAGGACTCGCATTATCTGTTCCGCCGCTTCGTCAATCTCATCCGCGAAAAGCGCGGCGAGCCGGCGCTGGCAGAGCGCTGACTATCTGTACGCGAGAAGTCTCGGCAATAATATCGCTTAACTTTCGGCGATAAATCTGCGATATCATCACCGTGAAGACGATTATCCTCTCGGTATCGGCGGCTCGCGATCTCGACAACCTGCCGACAGATGTCCGCGAGCAGGTCTCCGAAGGCCTGATCTCCTATGCCGTCAGCGGGCGGGGAGATATCAAGCGCCTTGCCGGCAGGGACGGCTACAGACTGCGGATCGGTCGCTACCGGATCATATTCGATGAAGACCGCACGACGATCCTCGCGATCTACATCGGCAAACGAGAAACGACAACCTACCGTCGGTGATAGCAGGACAGGACACCATGAACGCCCCCCAAATCATAACGACGCCAACTGGCGAAGAACTTGTCGTTATCCCAAAAGCGGACTACGAGGCTCTGTTGCACGCGGCCGAAGAGGCTCTTGAAGACGCTGCCGATGTGGCGATCTACGACGCGCGAAAGGCTGATCTCAAAACGGAAAACCCCCTGCCTGCGGACGTGACCATGGAAATTTTGCGGGGCTCCAGCCGGCTCAAGGCGCTGCGCAACTGGCGGCGGCTGACGCAGGCCGAATTGGCGACCACGATCGGTGTCAGCCAGGGTTTCCTGTCGGATCTTGAGTCCAATCGCCGTAAGCCATCGGCGCAGACCCGGGCGCTGCTGGCGAAGGCACTGGATATTCCGGGGCAATGGATTGAACCCTAGGGCATGCGCCAATGCATGGCGCGCAAAAGCATGCCCTCGGGCCTGACCCGAGAGTACGCAGCGGTTTTGCGATAACGAGATGCATCAAAACCAGAACTTAAAGCGCGTCGCATGAGTCCGTTCAAACGCGACACGCTTTAGGCCACCGTCGCCGTCGCGACGTCTTTCACCGCGGCCGGTCTTTCGACCCTGAGCACGAATGCGATCAGCGACAGGGCGAGAAAGATGCCGCCGAGCACAAAGGGCGCGCCGCCGAACGTCACCGGCGCGCTCGGCCCGGTGAACCAGGCGAAGATTCCCGTATAAAGCAGCGGCGTTATGATGCTGGTGATCGAAAACACGCTCGTCATCGCACCTTGCAATTCGCCTTGCGCGGAGGGCGGCACCTTGGCCGCCGCCAGGCTCCGCAGCGGCGGATCGGCCAGCGCCTCGAGGCAGGTCGCCACGATCACCGCATAGATCATCCAGCCCTTCCACGCCGCGGCATAGCCGAAGGCGGCGAGCGCGGTAAAAGCAAGGCCGATGGCGGCGGTCCGCCATTCGCCGAGCCGTGGGATGACGCGCGGCAGGACAAAACCCATCACCAACGCCCCGCCAAGGCCGAAGACGCCGAGTGAGAAGCCGATCTGCTGTTCGCTCCAGCCGTAGCGGTAACTGCCGACGAACGACCACACGGCAGGGTACATCATGTGACCGAGCGTCATCAGGAAGAACACCAGGCCGATCCAGCCGATCCCCTTGTAATTGCGCATCTGCTTCAGGGCGCCGAGAGGATTGGCGCGGCGCCATTCGAAGCGGCGCCGGTGATGCTGCTCCAGCGTTTCCGGCAGGAAGAACCAGCCGACGATGAAGTTGATCAGAGCAAGCACCGCCGCGCCCCAGAACGGCACGCGCGGCCCGAATTCGCCGAGCAACCCGCCCAGCACCGGGCCGATGACGAAACCGACGCCGAAGGCGATGCCAAGCAGGCCGAAATTCTTCGCCCTGTTCTCGTCGGTGCTGACATCGGCGATGAAGGCGGAGGCGGTCGAATAGCTGGCGCCGCTGATGCCGGCCAGCACCCGGCCGATGAACAGGACCCAATACGACCAGGCCACCGCGCAGATCAGATTGTCGACGGCGAAGGTCAGCACCGAGGCCAGCAGGATCGGACGACGGCCGAAGCGGTCGCTGAGATTGCCGACCAGCGGCGCGAACAGGAACTGCATGGCCGCATAGACGAAGAACAGCCAGCCGCCTTCGATCGCCGCTTCGCTGACCCCGACGCCGGTCAGTTCCTGCAGATAGGCCGGCAGCACCGGCATGATGATGCCGATGCCGGTGATGTCGAGCAGCAGCGTGGTGAAAACAAGCGCAAGGCCCCGCCTGGCGGTTTTGGCTTCGATCATGACGGTATCGACTCCTGAAGCCGCCTCGCAGCGAAGGCGGAAAGCTCGTTATAGGCGAGCAAGCCCCACAGAACAATAAGGGAACAGGCCAGGAATTTTCATCCTGACATCAAATGTCGATATAGCGCGGCTGCACCGCCGCCCCTTTCAACGCCATTTCAACGAGAGCCCAAACACCTCAGATCGGGGTGTTGAACGTATCGCAGTCCGACAGCTTGCCGCTCTTGTAACCACGCGCCAGCCAGGTCTGCCGCTGCTGCGAAGTGCCATGGTTGAAGCTTTCCGGCACGACATAGCCCTGCATCTTCTTCTGCATCGTGTCGTCGCCGATCTGCTGGGCGGCGTTCAGCGCCTCGTCCATGTCGCCCTGTTCCAGAATGCCTTTCTGCCCGGTGAAATGCGCCCAGACGCCGGCGAAGCAATCCGCCTGGAGCTCGACCTGCACCGACATTTGGTTGGCCTCGGCCTCGCCCATCTGCTGCCGCATCTGGTTGAACTTGGGCAGGATGCCGGTGAGGTTCTGGACATGGTGGCCGACCTCATGCGCGATCACATAGGCCTGGGCAAAATCGCCTGAAGCGCCGAATTGCTGGTCGAGCTGCTGGAAGAAGGTGGTGTCGAGATAGACCTTGCGGTCGCCGGGGCAGTAGAACGGGCCGGCCGCGGACGAGGCGAAGCCGCAAGCCGAACGGATTTGGCCGCTGAACAGCACCAGCGTGGGGTCTTCGTAGGTCAGGCCCTCGGCCTGGAAAATGCCGGTCCAGGTGTCCTCGGTCTCGGCCAGGACAGTCGAAACGAACTGCTTCATCTCGTCGGAGGCAGGCGCCCCGGTGCCACCGCCCTGTTCTCCGCTGTTGTCGGTGATCTGACCGCCGCCACCCGGCACCAAGCCGCCACCGGCCAGGATCTGAAGCGGGTCGATGCCGATGGCCTTCAGCCCGAAATAGAGGACCACGAGAATGATGATGGTCGACAGCGACATTCCGCCGCCGGAGCGGCCGCCGATCGGGATGCGGAGACGGCCGGGGCCGCCGCGCGGCAGGTTGAGCCCGCCGCCCTGGCCGCGTTGGTCCTCGACGTTGTCACTTTGACGACGACCTTTCCAGAGCATGGCAACTCCCCGCGATGCACGTATCGGTATCTTGCCGATCTCATGGCCCGATCCGACCCAACAAACAATTATCCCAATGGTTGCGCCAAGTCACAGTATTTTTCTCATGACGGGGCCGCCGGCTCTGGGGTCAATCCCTGCACGACACCCGCGGCTGAGAGCCCTGCCGGCGCTTTTTTTGGTCTTCGACTTGTCGGTCACGCTCAGATCTTCTGCTTGGTGCCCGCGCTCTTGCCGTCCGAGCTTTTCGAGCGCTCCTCGAAGCGGGCCCCGCCCTTCTTGAGCGGGCGTCCAGTATCCGCTTCGGTCTTGCGTTCGTCCTTCGCCGCAGCCTGCTTCAATCCCTTGGCCGCTTGCTTGCCCTTCGCTGTCGGTGCCTGTTCAACGCCCATCGTATCCTCCTCGGTCTCGCGCCAATTGCTGGCACGATCTCAAACGCCGCGGCAGCGCGGCGGTTCCGGCAGGACTGTCGGCCGCGTCAGCATCTTGGCCACCGTCGGCTGGGCGACGCCGAGCCGCGCCGCGATGTCGACCTGGCGGGCCTAGTTGCCGTTCTCGATCAGGTCGGCGACAAGCTGCATATAATCTTCGAGCAGCGCACGGCGCCGCGCTTCGCCGCGTCGGCTGAGGGTTTTCTCGACCTGCATTGAGTCAGCTCGTGGGGCTGCGCGACAATTCGGTCAATCGCGCTATCTTCTCACGCGACATGACCAGAATTGCCGAAGCCCGAAAATTCTACGCGCTACTGATGGCTGCCAATGCAGGTTCGGCCGATCCGCGCCTCGAGGACGTGTTCGCCGCGGTGCCGCGCGAAGCTTTTCTCGGGCCCGGGCCGTGGACGGTCGTCGCCGGCAACGGCAAGGTAGAAACGCCGAGCGCCGATCCTGTTCACATCTATCAGAACGTGCTGGTGTCACTCGACGCCGAAAAGGGCATCAACAATGGCGAGCCGTTCCTGCATGCCATGTGGATCGGCAAGGTGGCGCCAAAACCCGGCGAGGTCGTCACTCATGTCGGCGCCGGCACCGGCTATTACACAGCTCTGCTGGCGAAACTGGTTTCGCCGGGCGGCGCAGTCACCGCCTTCGAACTGGATTCCGGTCTCGCCGACCGTGCAAGAAAGGATCTCGAAGCCTATGGCAATGTGACCGTCATCCATGGCGATGGGGTCGTCGGCGGCCTGCCACCGTCCGACATCATCTATGTCAATGCCGGCGTTGCGGCACCCCCAGCCGAATGGCTGAAGGCGCTGAAGCCCGGCGGCCGCATGGTCTTTCCGTGGCGTCCGGCCGAGCGCATTGGCCTCGCGGTGATGGTGACACGCACGGATAAGGGGTTTGCCTGCGATCCGTTCATGCGATCATGGTTTATCCCTTGCATCGGCGCCGCGGCGGCCTCGACGAAAATCCACCGTGACAAGGCGGCACGCAGCCGCAAGATCTGGCTGACGGCCGATAAGGCACCGGACCGCACCGCCACCGCCGTCATCGGCGACGTCTGGTTCTCGTCGCAAAGTGTTGGCGGCAGGCGGTCGCAATGACGTCGCCGCGTCGAGGCGTCCCGTGCTTGCCGCTCGACATGCGCCGGAGCCCAGAAATTTTCCGGCCCTGTCGGACAGGCGTCCGCTCGCGCGTCCTTTGGCCGAAATCCGGCGGCAACGGCTCGGATGATTAAAGGGAGAATCCAATGAGGAAGATCACCACTGCGACATTCGTCAGCCTCGACGGCGTCATGCAGGCGCCCGGTGGGCCGCAAGAAGACCCGGTCGGCGGCTTCGAATTCGGTGGCTGGACGTTCCATTACTGGGACGACGTCGGGAGCGCCTTTATTGGTGAGACCTTCGCAAAACCCTTCGCGCTGCTCTTCGGCCGCAAGACCTACGACATCTTCGCCGCGCATTGGCCGTACCAGAAAGACGATCCGATCGCCGATCGTTTCAACGCCGTCACCAAATATGTGGCCACCCACCGGCCCGACACGCTGTCGTGGCAAAACAGCCAGTCGCTTGGCGACGACGTCGTGGCTACCCTGCGCCAGCTCAAGCAGGAGGACGGGCCGGACCTGCTCATCCAGGGATCGAGCGAACTCATCCAGACCTTGCTCGCCAACGACCTGATCGACGAGATCAGCCTGCTGACCTTCCCGCTGGTGCTGGGCAAGGGCAAGCGGCTGTTTGGCAGCGGCGCAATCCCGGCGGCTTTCAAGCTGAACCGCTCACAGGCATCGACCACCGGCGTCATCATAGCGAGCTATGAACGCGCCGGTGAGATCAAGACTGGCTCCTTCGCCCAGCAACAGCCATCCGAAGCCGAGATCGAGAGGCGCCGGACCTGGAAGTAGTGTGGGGTTACAGGACCTGGGTTCCTTGCTCGGCTAGATGTGAGTGAGGGAGAGGAGCCCAAATTCTGCCTGGCAGCGCGATGAGGACAGCGCCACGCTTCTGCGATCTCCCTTTACTCCGCCGGCATGGCCACCGCCCGGGCGGCCCGGTGGCCGGCCAGCATGACGCCAAGACCCAGGATCGGGAACACCGCTGCGACCAGGCCGAGATCAGCCGGCGCGCCATAGCGCAGCACCGCGCCGCCGACGACGGCGCCCAGCGCCACGCCGAGATAGAGCGCCGAAGCGTTGAGCGACAGCACGATGGGCGCTGCGTCGGGCGCCAGCCTGATGATGCGGCTGGCCTGCGCCGGCGGGAAGGCCCAGCCGACGATGCCCCACGGCACCATCATGGCCATCAGCGCCGGCCCGGCGATGCTGTGCGGCAGGAAGGCCGGGATGACCGAAAGCATCACCAGCATGACCGCACTCAGCGCCAGCGACCAGCTGACCGTGCGTGTCGCGCCGAAGCGGTCGGCGGCCTGACCGCCGGCAATGTTGCCGATGACGGCGCCGACGCCGAAGGCAAGCAGCATGCCGGGCAGCGCGATCGGGCTCAAGCCGCCACCTTCGATGGCTAGCGGCGCGACAAAGGCAAAGACCGTGAAGGCGCCGGTGAGCGCCAAAAGTGTAGTCAGCAGGATCGACGGCACGCCGGGGCGAAGCGTTGCGGCCAGCCGCTGCCTGAGCGGCAGCTTGGTGCCGACGATGCCGCGCGGCAGCCGGTACCACAGGATTGCGCCGGCCAGTGCGCCGAGCCCGGCGATGGCAAAGAACGTGCCGCGCCAGCCGGCAACCGTCGCGACAAGCGCGCCGAGCGGTGCGCCGACCGCCACCGCCACCGTAGTGCCGCCGACGACGACGGCAATGGCGCGGGCGCGGTGATGATCATCGACAAGCGCCACGGCCGTCCCCTGCGCCGTCGCCGCAAACAGGCCGGACGACAGCGCCATGACGATGCGCGCGATCAGCAGCAGTTCGAAGGAGGAACTGAGCGCCGCCGCCAGGTTGCCCAGCACGAAAAACACCAGCGTCCACAAGATGACGCGTCGCCGGTCCCATTCGCCGGTCAGCGTCGCCAGGATCGGCGCGCCGAGCGCATAGGCGAGCGCGAAGGCGGTGATCAGCGTCCCGGCGAGCGGGACCGAGATGCCGGCATCCCCCGCGATGTCGGGCAGCAGGCTGGAGATGACGAAGCCTTCGGTCGCGATCGTGAATGATCCGAGCGCAAGCCAGAAGAGGCGCTTGTCCATGGTGAAATCCTTAGTTCAAAAGTTATTGAACAATTGTACATAATGGCGCATGTTGTCAATGAGCCGCCCGAGAATAGCCGAACCCTGCTGACAGCCCCATGTCAGGACAAGGTAGCGGGAGGTGGAAACTGAGGGCACCACCAAGAGGAGATGCGTTGAAATCGGCCCTGATTGCGCTTAGTTCTCCGGCATGACGCTGCCCCACCCCACCGCCGACCAGATCAGCCTGCCGAACGTGCTTGCCGTGCTCGGCGATCCCACCCGGCTGGCCATCGTGCGCTATCTCGCCAGCAAGGAGGGCGTGCCGCTGAATTGCAGCCAGTTCCTCGATCTCGGCTCAAAGACCAATCTCAGTTACCACCTGGCCAAATTGCGCGAGGCCGGCGTCACCCGCACCGAGGTCGTCGGCACCAGCCGGCTGATCACGCTGCGCCGCGACGATCTCAATGTCCGCTTTCCGGGGCTGCTCGATAGCGTCATCGCCGCAGCCGTCGACGACCCGGCTCTGCCCGCGGTCGGCGCCTCCGAGATCGAAGTCCGCGCCTGAGGCCGAAACTCGCCCCCGTGTAGCAGGCAGGGCAATCGCATTTTGGATTCTTGCGAAGGTGGACCCCTAACCCTCCCCACTGTTTGGACTGGGGAGGGTTAGGGGTGGGGGTACATCGTAGAGCGAAAGCCTCCGCTTTCCAGCTGCGATAGCCCTGGTGTAACAGAGGAGAGCAACCAAAGTCCTGCCAGGTCCGCCCTTCCCGACGCGTCATTCGTCGACCCAACGGAGCTTCCCATGCGCATTGCCGTTCTCGCCGATATCCACGGCAACATCCTCGCCCTGGACGCCGTGCTCGACGATCTGCGGCAGCGCGGTGGTGCTGACCTCATCGTCAATCTCGGCGATTGCGTCTCCGGCCCGCTCTGGCCGCGCGAAACCATGGAGCGGCTTGAAGCGCTCGCCCTGCCGACAGTTCGCGGCAACCACGACCGCCGCGTCGCCCGCGATACCGCGGATGAAGCCATGTGGCCGTCCGACCGCTATGCGCAGGAACGGCTGACATCGGTCCAGCGCGAGGCACTGTTGGCCTTGCCCCTCACGCTGGAGATCGCCCCAGCCGTGACCGCCTTTCATGCCCGACCCGACCATGACGAAAAATACCTGACCGATACGATGGCCGACGGCCGGCTGGCGCGCGCGCCGCTGGTCGCCATCAAGCGGCGGCTGGCCGCGCTCGATCCCGCTTGCCGCATCGTGCTGTGTGGCCACAGCCACCGCAGCGAACTGATCCGTATCCCCGACGGCCCGGTGGTCTTCAATCCGGGCAGCATCGGCTGCCCCGCTTATGGCGACGACACGCCACCGGCGCATGTCTCCGAGCAAGGCTCTCCGCATGCACGTTACGGCATCGTCGAATTGGGTGGGCCGGGCCGCTCCGACCGCTTCGAAGCCATCGCCGTCGACTATAACCATGAGGCGGCAGCGCGGCAGGCCGAACAGGCGGGCCGGCCGGAATGGGCCTACGCGCTGCGCACCGGATTTATGCCAGGCTGAACGAGGCACGAGTTCATGCCGCCCGGCTGAACGCAACACGTTCATGTCCGGCTGAACGCAACGCGTTCATGTCCGGCTGAACGCAACGCGTTCATGCCGCACGCTGAGCTTGCTCATGCCGCGGACCGAACACCATTCCCCAGCCGCATTTTCCGGCTTACATAGCGCCATGTCGTCGCTTATAAAATCGTCCTGGAATGCGGTGGCGATTCGGTGCCTGGCCGCGCCTTCGGCAATGCTTCTATCGCCCACGGCCAAAATGATGAGGCGCACAGTTACGCTCCGGACGACGCTGCTGATTGCCGCCCCTCTCCTGCTGACGGCGCTGCTGCCGGCCAGGGCCGAGGAGGCGCCTTTCGTCTCCATCGTGACCGATCTTGCTCCGGGCGATCTCCTGAACGTCCGCGCCACGGCATCGGCGATGGGCAAGATCAAGGCTCGGCTGCCGAATGGCACGAGCGTCAACAATCTCGGCTGCAACGACGTCAATGGCTATCGTTGGTGCAAGGTCGCAGAAATTGACAACCCGCAACTGGCGGGATGGGCTCCCGCGCGCTACCTGAACCCCGAGAATCCGGCGGCAGTTGCGGAGGTGGATATCGAAGCGACCGGCGAAAGCACGGCCGTTGCAGCCGGCGACTCGAACCCGGCAACTGCAGATCAGCCGCCGCCGGACCTGACGGCGCGCCTGGATGCGACCGGTCGCGAACCCACGATGACTGCCGTTGAGGCAATCGGCAGGGCGGCCATCGAGGATGCTTACCGCCTGGCGCTTTTTGCCAGCGAAAATCCTTCGGCCGGCGAGACACAGGCGCCCGCGGCAGCGGACAAGCCCATCCGCAATCGCGCCGCCAATGCGGCGCCTCCGGCCAACGCGCAAACCGTCGCGCGGCTGCAGCCGCCAGGCAGGCCCGCGCCGGCGCTGGGTGCCCGCAACGAAATTCCTTGCGCGCGCCATGTCGGCCAGCCGATGACCAGTTGCAAGGCAGGCATTGTCCACACGGGCGACAAAGCCGAGGTCACCGTGACCTGGCCCGATGGCGGCACCCGGGTCATCAGATTCCAGGCCGGTCGGCCCGCCGGCTCGAATGCATCAGGTGAATTCCGCTACACCCGCGAGGGCAGCCTGAACATGATCCGTGTCGGCGTTTCCGAACGCTTCGAGATCACGGATCAGTTGGCGCTGGGGGATTGGTGGCTAAGGGGAGTAGGGCAGTAGGGCAATATGTTTAAAGGGCGCTCGAGCCTCTGCCCTACTGCCCTACTGCCCTACTGCCCTACTGCCCTACTGCCCTACTGCCCTACTGCCCTACTGCCCTACTGCC